>JAUZFR010000037.1 GCA_030840335.1 Actinomycetota bacterium
CGCAGAAGACCGGTAGGCCGTCCTGGCGCCACGAGTGGTCGCCGTCGATCAGTTGCAACCACGGTTCCGTCCCGCTGAGTGGCGTGTACATCACGTCTGCGCCCGACTGGTAGGTCTGCACCGACGAAGCGTTCTTGATCACGCCGTCGGCGACGAGCGAGTCGCCGAGTGCGCGGTTCAGCTCGGACGGCGACAGCAGGAGCAGCTTCGCCATCGTGATCGTGTCGCCCACCGCCGCGAAGTCGGTCGGATTGAACTCGACCGTGTCCGAGAGAGCGGAGCCGATGGCGCCGTCCACGTGGTGGTCGGCAGGGAGGTGCATGTAGGAGTCGAGGCGCGGGTGCACCCACGAGTCGAAGAGGTGCACCGTTGTCGAGCCCACGACCGGCAGCGTCAGCGTCAGGTCGCCGATGTCGAGGTAGTGCGTCGGGTGCATCAGGAAGTCGGCCAGCTGGTCGACGTCCACTCCATATGCCTCCTCGATCAGGTCCTTCAGCAGGTCCTCCGCGGCGTCCTTCAGTTCCGCCTCAGCCAGCCGCAGCGGATTGAGCGCCGGGCCGAGGACCTCGTCCAGCGCGTCGCCGATCACGCCCAGCAGCTCGTTGATGTCGCCCACGAAATCGGGGGCGCCGAGCATCGAGAGGAGATGGTGGTTGACGAACGGCTCCATCTCGGCGAAGAGCGTGTCGAGCGCGCCGATGCCGTTTTCGCAGTTGATCCGCACGAGATTCGTCTCGGAACCATTGACGTGACATTCGTCGTTCTGGACGTCGCGTCGCGTCTGAGGATCGAAGAGAGCCCGCGTGCTTGCGAGGCCGAGCTCACCCCAGTGCTCCATCCCGTTCTGGATGTCGTCGACCCAGGCGCCGAGGTACGCGGACCCGATGTTGTTGATGATCAGGTCATCCGCCGCGTCGATCAGGCTCGCGAGACAGCCGATCGTCGCCCCGATGCAGTCCTGCGTCGTCACGGTCGTGTACCGGTCGCCGAGGATCGTGTGCACGGTTAGCGTGTGCGGTCGCTCGTAGCAGTCGGGATCGATGATCGCGCAGTCGGAATGGTTCTTGTCGAAGTCGAACCGCGCCTTCTGCACCTGGAGGCTCGCCTGCAGGTTCCAGAAGAAATTGATGAGCGGTCCCCGGTTCGTCGACGGAGCGTCCGGCTGGTCGGGGCGCACGAGCGTCTCGTAGATCCAGCGGATCGGCGCGTCGTAGGCGACGCCGGGAGTGGAGTCGTCGCTCACGTCGCCGTCCGGAAGCGTCGTCCGGTCTTCGTTGTTGTCGAAGCCCGGTGTCGCGTTTCCGATGTAGCCCTCGACGATCAAGTGCCGGATGGCGATCTCCGCGTCACTCTGGTGCGTGACGATCTCGCCGACACCGGGAAAGACGCCGCGCGCGAATTCGTTGACGAGCGTGTGTGCCCACATGTCGCCGGCCGCGTGGGTCAGGAACCCGTAGGCGAAGGCGAGGATCTGCTCCTTCTCCGCGGGGCTGTAGCTGCCGTCGGACTGCGCCGCCCAGGCCCGGTCGAGGATGTACTTCAACCACGCCCCGGTGCGGACGGGATGGATCTCCGACTGGCCCATCGTCAGATCCGGGAACCCGTCCGGGCCGACGACGCCGGAGTTGTAGTAGCTCGGCCAGTCTGCGAGTGCCTGGCGAACGGGGGCGGGGATCGAGTAGGCCCGACCTCCCAGGGTGACGTTGCCGTCGAGCGCGTCGTTGTACGCCTGTGACCCCGTGTAGTTGTGGGTATACGGCTTCCATGCCTGCGCAACGCTCGGTAGTGCGAGCGTTGCAAAGCACAGCGCCGCGATCAACGCGAGTTTGCGCATGCCTGCCTTCGCCTGCCTTTCACGTAACGACCATTCCCCTCGGGTGCCGCTCCCTGCGGGCCGAGGCCCGAGCGTAGGCCGCCCGTGCGCCGCTTTCAATAGGTCCCGCGGGCCCTCGCGGAGCCTTCAAGGCGGTGCGATCCCTCATTCGAGGCACAACCAACGGGTGACCATGGTCCGCCCGTTGGTCGATGGCTGCGTCCGCCGGCGAGCCGCAAGGTGCACTTGTGAACAGCGGGGACAGAGGAACAGAGAACGCGAGCAGCCGGGATCATCAACAGGTGAGGGCTACGTTCGTCCGTTGCGCCGAGTGCAAGAGCTCGAGCGGCCTGTATTGGCAAGGATGGCGCGCCCTACGGGTCGACGACCCGGAAATCGATGAGCCGCCGGCGCTCGCGTTCTACTGCCCGACCTGCGCCGAGCGCGAGTTCGGCAGGAGACGATGAACGTCGCGTTCACGGGTGCGCTGTTTGCGGGTGCTGCCGTAATCGCCCTCTGGATCGTCGTCCGGTTTCCTCGACTTGCGCCACGGTCGTTGAAGGCACGGGTTGTCGTGTCGCTCGTAGTAGGCCAACTCTTGGCGTACATGCCGATCGATTCGGGCAGCTACCTCACGCTGTACGGAACCCTCTTTGGGCTCGCGCTGCCGATCCTCACGCTGGCGTGGCTCGGGGCCTTCTGGCTTCTGCAATCGCTACGGGATGCACTTCCCTCGTAGCCCGAAACGGAGCGACCCCGGAGTCGAACCGAGCAAGCGTGGGGTTGCCACGCCGGACTGGTTTTGAAGACCAGTTGAGGCACCGGCCTCTGCCGCTCCAAGCCTGGGGATCGTACGGGCGCGGAACGCGGTGCGCGCCGGGGTGTCAGACACCAGGTCGACCAGCCGCCGGGACCGTAGCCTCAGGGTGCGCGCCGGAACTTGGCCCCTGGCAGGCGTCCGCTGGCTCGTTGCGTTCGCGTAACGCGTGACCCGTCGATGTGACCGGGGGAATGCAGTGGTATAAGAACGAAGCCGATGGCTTAGGTCTTTGCATCGAGGTAGCGCTCCGGGCGCTGCCCGCCTCTCTCGCCTCACCGCGCTCAAGAGCGTTGGGTCGAGCGCGACTTCCTGCAAAGACTTCTGAGCGAAAGGTGTGCCTCCCATGGCCGACTCGGCATCGGAATCTCGCACGGCGAACGGTGACGCGATGACCGGGTTGAGCTTTCGACCCACGTTGACCTCAGCGCGCGAAGCGCACGCAGCCATGGAGTTATCCGCGTGGTCTCAGGCGTTCCTCCGTGGACCTGGTGGCAACCTCGGCATCGCCGATCCGCTGCTCGAAGAAGACGCCATCAACATCTACCTGCTCGCAGAGGTCGACCTTCGCGAGCTCCACCCCTGCTCAGGCCCGGACTCGGAGTTCGACTTTCCCGTCCCGCTCGACCGGTACGAGCGCACCGTCGAGGCGATGATGCGCGCGTTCGAAGCGGGCTGGGACGCGCCGCCGTTGTTCGTGCATCTGAAGTCGTTCCTGCTCGTTGACGGCACGCATCGCCGCGAGGCGCTGTTACGCCTTGGACGCGACCGCTACTGGGCCGTCCTGTGGATGAGCCGGCCGCCGCTGATCGGTCGTGGCCAGGGCCCGCCGTGGTAGGCGCGCTGAAGCGGCTCGCCCGAAGGGGCGCCAGGTTTACCCGGAATTTGCGCACGTTGCGTCACAACCGGATCGTCGTGTTGACCGCGTCCCCGTTCCGGGCTACTTTCGCCCCGGGGCAGTCCCGCCAATGGGGCTGACCGGGAACCAGGAGGGGGAACACTCTTGAAGAACCGCATCTGGGCGCTCGCCGCCCTCATGTTGGCTCTGCTCGTGGTCGCACCGACCGCGCTTGCGGCAGGGCAGAAGAACGAGGACCAGCACGTCAAGTTGCTGGCGATCAACGACTTCCACGGCAACCTGCTGCCGCCGAGCGGCTCCTCGGGCTGCATTCCGATCGCTCCGCCCACGCCGAACGTCACGTGTTCGGGACAAGTGGCCGCGGGAGGCGCCGAGTATCTCTCGACGCACTTCAAGCAGCTCGGCTCGCAGGACCCGAACACGTTCGTCGTCGCCGCCGGCGATTCGATCGGCGCGAGCCCCCTCCTCTCGGGGCTCTTCCACGACGAGCCGACGATCGAGGCGCTCAACGTGATGGGCATGGACGTCTCGGGCGTCGGCAACCACGAGTTCGATGAGGGAATCGACGAGCTGCTCCGCATGCAGAACGGCGGCTGCCACCCGGTGGACGGCTGCCAGGACGGCACGCCGTTCGCAGGAGCGATGTTCCAGTATCTCGCGGCGAACGTCTTCTTCACGGGCACGAACAGGACGATTCTGCCGCCGTACGAGATCAGGAAGGTCGACGGCGCGAAGATCGCCTTCATCGGCCTCACGCTCGAGGGCACCCCGCTCATCGTCACGCCGGCGGGCGTCGCGGGCCTCGAGTTCCGTCCCGAGGTGGCGACCGTCAATGGCCTCGTGCAACAGCTCCGCCGGGACCAGGGCGTACGCGCGTTCGTCGTCCTGATCCATCAGGGAGGACAGCAGAATGCGCCGTTCCCGCTCGGCTATCAGGACGTCAATCGCTGCGACAACCCGACAGGAGACATCTTCCCGATCGTGCA
>JAUZFR010000116.1 GCA_030840335.1 Actinomycetota bacterium
GCATCAGTCTGACGCCGTTGACGCGACTTCTCCAATGCGTGCAACTTGCGACGCCGAGAGTAGCTCTTCCGGTAGCACAACGATCGCTCGAGAGTGTTTTAGTCCCAGAACGCTCACCCCGCCGTACGAAACAACCCGCTGGACCTCACTAAAGGAAATCTCAAACACAACGTCGGGAAGCTTCCAGAGGAGCGAGTCGGCTTCAACCAGAGCGCCATACACCTCACCCGGTCTCGCATACTCGGTGGCAGCAATGTCGACTCCCCTCAACGTGGCAAATGGCATCGCAGTCGCGATGATCAAGAAAACGATCGCCGCCGTAATAGGAACCCAAATTGGTTCGCGGCCGCCCAGCGCAATGAATGCAAGCGTGTAGAGGATTACCGCGGTTGCCGATGGCCGCCAGAACGAGAAGCGTCGCACCGCGAATCGCCGAAGGGAGCTCCGAATCCTTCGCTCAAGGGCAGGACTGCCGACATATGTCATCGCAAAATCACGCTCAATTGACCCCTGCTCGGCTAGCCGAGGGTACTCCCCAGGTAACCTCGTCCATGGCAACACCGCGTACGTCGGAATGGTCACGTCTTGACTCCCTTGAGCGTCGTCGGACTTTGGCAGTTAAGGCGACGTTCCGCATCACCTTTCAGATCGAACCATACAGACAACCCCTTCATGGGCTGTGCGACGCGTCTAATCGGACGAGCGAGCGATAGACGAGCTTCTGACAACGGTCGGCGCATGAGCGAAGACGAGCAGCCCGACTACGTGCGTCTTTCGGGCGAGGAGATGCTCTCCACCTACATCGTCGAGGTGGGACAACCGCTCGCCACCTTTGTCACGCCCGCCTAGATCTGCGCGGCGGCCTGCTCCGGTCCCGTCGACACGGCTGGTGCGGTTTGTCGACGGGTGACCAAATACGAACCGGCGAGTACGAGCGCGAACCCGACGATGGTCCACACCGTAATGCGTTCGTGCAGAACGAGTGTGCCGACGAGGATCGCGATGGCCGGGTTGATGTATGTGATTGCGGTTGCCTTGACTGGGCCGACCTCGGCCACTAGCGCGACAAGCAAGACAAATGCGAGGGCGCTGCACACAACGGCGAGCACAACAATCGCGACGACCACTTGGCCGCTCGGTAGTGCAGCCGGCCATTCGCCTGTCAAGAGCACGACCGGCACGTAGACCACGGCGGCCGCCGCCAGCGAGACCGCGACGACGCCCACACCCGGCAGGTCGGACATCCACCGAGACAAGATCGCGGGACCGAGTGCGTACCCCACCACGACCACCAGCATCTCCGCGACGGCGCCAATGTCTGAACCCTCGACATCCAGACCGACGATGGCAGCAACGCCAAGCATTCCGACAAGGATGCCAAGCCAGTTCGACTTCGAAAGCCTGGCCGGGCGTCCCATGAAGAACGCAACTCCAACTCCAACGACGGGAACGGCGGCGATCAGAAGTCCGGCCGTGGAACTGGACAATCGTTGCTCGGCCGAACTCAGGAAGTACCACGGGATCACGATCTCGACAAGCGTGTACGCAATCATCGGTCGCCATCGACGCACGACCGACCAAACTTGCTTGCGGAACAGCGCAAGCGGCAAGAGCAGGATCGCCGCGACTGCCGAGCGTGCGAGCACGACCATCGCTGGGTCGAGCTCGCTCACCGCGATCTTGATGAAGAGATACGGGATGCCCCACGCAGCTCCGAGAGCAAGAAACAGGATTAGGCCACGACGAGTCACTCATCGATTGTGGCGGACGCCGACGACACGTGCATGGCTCCCCCGCTGAATTGGCAGGAGAATGCGGAAGTGTGGCAGGCAGGCAACGCGAAAGCTCACTGACTCTGGCGCTCGGCACAACGGAACGGGTCAGATGCTCTACTTGTTAGCTGGGTCGCGGTCGTCATCAGCGCCGGGCGTTCTGAGGATCACCATTCTTATCGCGATGCCTCGTCCTCCACGATGGCAACCAGCGCGTCGGTCACCGATCCCCAGCCGTCAAAGAATCCAAGGTGCTCGTGGCGTGCTCGGGCCGCCGGATCGCCATGACGGACGACGACGCGATAGTCAGTGCCATCGGGATGCTCGCCGAAAATGATCTCCGCGGTCATCGCCACCGGCAACGGAACAGCCGGACGCCACGCGCTGTCGACCGCATTGGTGAACACCAGTCGCTGTTCATCCTCGACCACCAGGAACACGGCGTCGGTATGGGGCACAAACTTGTCGCCGTCGTCGCTCATCAGGGTGACGAACCCGCCACCGGGATGCAGATCAAGTCGATCAATTCGGGAGATAGTGGGCGCTGGAGTCCACCATTGTGCGAGGCGGGAAGGGTCGGTCCAGGCCCTCCACACGACCGCGCGAGGGGCGCGGATCACGCGCTGCAGGGTGAGATCGAGGTCGGGGTTCATTCGCGGGGCTCCTTCCGTTCGGAGACATGATGACGGATAACGAGTGCTTCGAGGCGATCAGTGCGGCTCTCCCACAGCTGCCGCTGGTCGGCGAGCCAGCCATCGATAAGCGCGAGCCGTTCGCGGTCGAGCACGCACATGCGCACCCGCCCAGACTTGGTGGTGCGGATGAGTCCGCTCGACTCCAGGGCGCGAACGTGTTTCATGAACGATGGCAGCGTGATCGGGAACGGGCCCGCTAACTCACCCACGCTCGCTGGCCCCCGCCCGAGTCGTTGAATCACGGCACGGCGGGTTGGATCCGCGAGCGCCTTGAGCACGTCGTCGAGGCTCTGTGAATACTTTTCCATTAGGCAAAGTATTGCGCGAACGAACACTTAGCGCAACGGCAAAGTAATTGGTTAGCCCGCGATTGTCGCGCTAGCGGACATGTAAATCGCTCCTCCGCTGAATTGGCAGGAGCAAGCGGATGTGTGGCCGGAGGGACTTGTGCTCTGGATTGACTAACGCGGCCTCTGCGGTTTACGGCAAAGGGGCGGGGGACACCGGAGTAGTGGAAGCTTCGGGTTCGGGCAATATCCGGAGCCCGTCGACGCTGTTTGCTGCGAGGACCAGTTCCTCGAGCCAGGCGCGGTTGATCGTTGGCTGTCGAGACCCGAGGAACTTGAACTGAAGCGGGATGGCCGGATGCAACCAAATGGTCGATCTGCCGCTGCCGTCGTTCACGTCATATTGAAACGAAAACGCGAATGTCTCTCCTCGCCGCAACTTCGTTAACATCACGATCTTCAGGTGCGCGAGCGCACGATCGTCAATGTCGATTTCCTCCGCCGGCCGGCCGTACAGCAAGTACCCCACGGGTTCCCTTTAGAACTCTTCGATACCGAGATGACTTGCCTCGCCCGTCGCCGGACGCGCACGGACCGCATGACTGTGCTCGGTCGCACGATCGATGCCCAACGTGAGCTCGATCGGCTTCTCGTCACCCGGCGGGTGCAGTGTCACGGTCGCAGACATGCGCTGTTCGGCCAGCGCCACCGTCAGACGTTCGAGCGCCTTCGTGACCTCGTCGTCGACAGCGAGCGCCCCTTCGGCGTGATGCAACTCATTCATCACTCCCATGTTGCTTCCACGAACCGTCGCTCGTCAAGACCCGGCGTACGCGCGAACTCTCCACATAACTCCTGGATGTCCCCTTGCACAAGCACTGTTGCCTCGCCACCGTCGGTTCTACCGTCAAATGGATGCCACGTCGGTGGCACGAGAGGAGCAGACGATGACTGGCGACAACGACAAAGAATTCTCAGGCACCGATCAAACCAACGGTCTCGCTGGCGACCTCGAGGGAGACGACGGCGGAGCGCTTGACCCCGAGGAGCACAAGGAATCGCTGTTCGAGCAAGTGATTGACCACGGACTCGATGTCGATTCCGAACACGATGACGAGGGCGACGAGGCGGTCACCGAGTACAGCGAAGAGGGGCGCTAGGGTCAGGCGGCGCCGAAGTGATGTCGATGGTTGCCGGGGGTGGTGTTGAGGCGACGCCGGAATGCTCGATTCATGGTCTCAGGAGTTCCAAACCCGCATGCTCTCGCGATCTCCTCCATTGCCATACCTGTCGTCTCGAGAAGTCGGCACGCTGCCTCCATTCGCACTGCCTCAACATGCTCGGCCGGCGTGATACCCACCTCTGATTTGAACACGCGACTGAACTGGCGCTCCGATAAGTGGGCCTGAGTAGCCATCGCGGAGATGGAGAGATCGGCGGTCAGGTTGTCCGGAACCCAGGCCAGCACATCACGGATGGGCTCATCGTTCGCGGACTGTGCGGCCAGCAGTGCTGAGAACTGCCCCTGGCCTCCCGAGCGGCGAAGGTACACGACAAGGCGCCGCGCGACGGTCGCGGCGGCTTTACGCCCGTGATCGTCGGCGACTAACGCCAAGGCGAGGTCAATGCCAGCGGTGACGCCTGCCGACGACCATACGTTGCCGTCCTGCACATAGATGGCATCCGGTTCGACGGAGACATTGGGGTAGGCGCGCTCGAGCATTTCGCACTCAGCCCAGTGGGTGGTCGCGCGGCGACCATCCAGAAGTCCTGCCGCAGCCAGGAGAAACGCGCCCGAGCAGACGGATGTGACACGGCGCGAGTGCAAAGCGAGCCGCCGAATGTTGTCGACCAGCCGCGGATCGCCCGCGGCCTGGTCCATGTCTCTGCCGCCTGCCACCACGAGAGTGTCGATGTCTCCGACCACCTCGTCGATCGGTCCGGTCGCGAACTCAAGGCCGCTCGTTGACAGCACGGGCCCGCCCTCGGTGCTCACCAGCTGCGTGGCGTACCGGGGAATCGGCAAGAAGCGCGAGGCAGTGGAAAACACCTCAAGCGGCCCTGTCACGTCGAGTATCTGCACGGAAGGGAACCCGACGATCACGATACGTGGTTCGCTCACTGTTTTCCCTCGTGGCCGAAATCGTCAACAGCGTGTCCTAGGTGAGTTGGCAAGCGAACTCTACCGTGAAGTCATCCCCACAAACACGAATCGAGACC
>JAUZFR010000152.1 GCA_030840335.1 Actinomycetota bacterium
CGAGAAACGGGTTGGTCTTGACCATCTTCAGCCGAGGGCATCGCTATCTACAATTCGCTATAGGTGAATAATGACGCAATCGGCTGCTGCGGCGATCCGAGACGCTCGTATGCGCGCGCAGATGTCGCAAACTGAGCTCGCCGCGCGAGCAAGCATGGCTCAGAGCGTAGTCAGCGCCTACGAATCGTCAAGGCGCGAACCCAGCGTTGAGATGCTGCGAAAGCTGGTGGGTGCGGCGGGATTCGAATTACAGCTGGAGCTCACTCCGTCGAAAACCAAGTCTCCGTTGCAAACGGTCGTCGATCAGAACAGGCTGCGTCTGGTGCGCAGCCTGTCGAAACTCGGTGCTCGCAATGTGAGGCTCTTTGGCAGCGTCGCCCGCGGCGACGACGGCCCGGAAAGCGACATCGACCTGCTGGTCGATATCAACTCCAATGTCGGTCTCTTCGCGCTGGGGCAGATGCGCGGCGAAGCAGAACGAATCCTTGCGAACAGCGTGGACATCGTGCCGGCGAACAGTCTGAAGCCGGATGTCGCCGACCGGGTGCTCGCAGAAGCGATCCCGCTGTGAGCCGTCCTGACCGCGAAAGCTGGGCGACATTGAAGCAGCGCGCGAGGCGATCACGGCCTACGTCGCGCGGGAGGGCATGGATGACGACATCGTGTTCGATGCGATACGAGTGCGCCTGATCGAGATCGGCGAAGCGGTGAAGGACATCGACCCGAAGCTGCTGGCGACGGAGACAGCTCATAGGAGCCGCCGCTGTGAGCGCGGTGGAAAGCCGACTATATGAAGCCGTCGACGCGGCAATGACCGGAACGGATGTTGTGCAGCTGATCGACATCCTCGGGCGGTTTGGCGCGAACTCGCCATCTGCACTAGCGCTCAAGGCGCGGTTGGCGGCGGAATCGGCCAGTAGGGACCTTCGGCCCTGAACTTCAGCCGCCGCGAGCCGCAGGATTGGTGTCATGCATTACGCATCATCCCAATTGTGAGGACAGGTACCAGACATGCTTGAGCGTGTGACGTTCGCGGCCGACGGGGCAGAGCAAGTGACACCGACCTACACCGTCGGGGTGGACGGATCCGGCCCTGGCACCGCCGCGCTCAAATGGACCTTGCGTCGCGCGGAGCACTACGCCGCAAAAGTTCAGATGGTTCATGTCGTCGATGCCGATTCGCCAGCAAAATCCACGGATGATCCGGACCAGGACACCGAGGAAATGGGAAATCGCATCCTGTCCGATGCGCGCCGCTTGGCCGAGAAGTCTTTTCCCGACGTGGATGTAGCAACACTCCTCATCGTCGGACATGTCGCCGAGGATTTGGTTCGCCTGGCGATGCACAGCGACCTGCTGGTGATTGGCACACACAAAACGGGTTACCTTCGCGGGCGCGCGATCGGCTCTCGCAGCATCCGTATCGCGTCGCTCGCTCACTGCTCGGTCGCTATCGTCCCCGACGTCTCCCTGATCTCGCGACGAGGCGTGGCAGTGGGAATTGATATTCGCACAGGCTCCCCTGTTGCCCTTCGTTCCGGAGCAAATGAGGCTCACCGACTGAAGCAGTGCCTCGTGCTGCTTGCGACCGACAGGCCCAACCAGACCGAATCGCGCGCGGGCGCGAACAGCAGACCGGCACTCAGGAGTGTCGCGCTGTCGGGCGCGGTAAGCGCCGCGACCGCAATCGCTCCCGACCTCGAAGTCCATAGCAGGTTCTCCATGAGGGTAACCGCAGAGGCACTGCTGGATGCAAGTCGCGATGCTTGTCTGCTGGTTATCGGTGCCGCGCCCACCCATGGCTTGATGCCGTCGATCGTCGGACCGGTGACGCACGACGTACTGATGAATATCAACGCGCCGGTTCTTATTGCGCGCGCGACCGAGGTCTTGTAGCCCCGCAGACCAGGAGAGCTATCGTCCAGCGAGCGCGCCGCCGATCCCGACGCTGAAGAAGCGGTTGAGCACCGCGAACACCAGTATGGGCGGCACGATCAGCAGGATGACGCCCGCGCCTCCAAGCCCGAAACTCACCGGGAGCGTGAGGAGCCGGTCACTCCTCAGGAAGATGAACGCGAGCAGGTAGTCGTTCCATGAGAGCAGGAACACGAAGATTGCTGTGGAGAGAATGCCGGGCAGCGAGTTGCGCAGGACGATCCGGAGAAACCCGCCGTACACCGAGCATCCGTCGATCCACGCCGCCTCCTCGAGCGACGGCGGAACCGTGTCGAAGTAAGCCGCGAGCATCCAGACCGCGACTGAGAGCGACACGCCGACATAGATGAGGCCGAGGGACACCAGGCTGTCGTACCAGCCGGCCCTCGCGAACATGAGGAACAGGGGCACCGCGAGGATGAAGACCGGCAGTGACTGGATGACGAACAGCACCAGCGAGTATCCGGAGACGATGTGATTGCGGCCGCGCGACAGCACGTAGCCTGCCGGTGCCGCGATGAGGATCGAAAACGCCACGGTGTCGATCGTCACCTGGAGTGAGTTCGCCAACCAGGTGAAGGTGAGGTTTCCAGGTGCGAACATCTGGGCAAAGCCCTGAAGGCTGAATTCGACAGCGCCGCCGCGCCCGAGGGCAGGGAAGAACGCCTGCGCGACCGGGAGAGCGATGGGCACGAGGATGACTGCCGTGACGACAATCATCGCCGCGAAGCGCCACCATCGGCCTCGTGCAGTCACCCTGGCTCCCTTCCGCGCGGGAGATGAGCAGTGTCTCAACATTAACCGACCGGGCAAAGTCGGTGCCCCGGTCTACACTCCGTGAGATGACAGTGATCGACTGGCTATTGGATTCAGATCCGTCCATCCGATGGCAGGTGATGCGGGATCTCGTGGGGGAGCCGGCCGACGTCGTCGCGAAGGAGCGGTCGAGGGTCGCCACCGAAGGATGGGGCGCCCGGTTGCTCGCCCTTCAGGATGCAGACGGCCAGTGGGACGGCGGCACCTACATTCCGTCATGGGCAATGGAGTCCGAGGAATTCATTCCGGCGTGGACTTCGACGACCTACACCCTGATGCTCCTGCGAGAGCTGGGGCTCGACCCGGCGAGCGAGCAGGCACGCCGCGCGATTGCCCTGGTGCGGGACAACAGCAAGTGGGAGCAGGGCGGCCAGGACTATTTCTCGGGCGAAGTCGAGCCGTGCATCAATGGGATGGCGGTTGCGCTGGGCTCCTACTTTGGCGAAGACGTTCAGGGAATCGTCGACAAGCTTCTGGGCGGGCAACTCAGCGACGGCGGTTGGAACTGCTGGGCAGAGTACGGCGCTACGGTGTCGTCGTTCCACTCGACGCTCACTGTGTTGGAGGGACTGCTCGCGCATGAGCGGGGGACGGGCGGCTCAGCTGAAGCGACGGCCGCCCGACTCAGAGGGCAGGAATATCTCCTCGAGCGACGCCTGCTCCGCCGGCTGTCGACGGGCGAGGTCATCGATCCGAACTGGACGCTTTTCTCGTATCCAACGCGATGGCACTACGACGTTCTGAGGGCGCTCGACTATTTCCGCAGCGTGGGTGACGCCCCGGATGATCGGGTCGCCGAAGCGATCGACGTGGTCGTCCAGAGGCGCGGCGACGACGGCCGCTGGCGATTGCAGAATACGTATCCTGGCGCGGTGCACTTCGACATGGAGGAAGGCGATGACAACCCCAGCCGCTGGAATACCCTCCGCGCGATGCGGGTGCTGGACTGGTACGAGGATGGCGCGCGCACCACTTAGCGGGCACCACTTAGCGGGAACCCGTGCGGCGGCACCAGAGCTGGGCCGCTAACGCTGCCGCAGGCACGGGGAAAGATGGATGTGGTCATCAACCCAGTCACGTTCGCCCTTGCGGTTTGGGTGACGCGACCAGCGTAGCCCTCGGTGCCCGCCGTGAAAAGTACGGTTCTTAGCCGCGATCGCAATCAGGGCGCAACGATTTCTCGTCAATTTCAGCCAACTGGGAGCATCCGGGCGTAAATTTTTACCCAGACGCAGAGCCCCTTGACCTGGGGTATGCGGGAAGTGGTTGATGATGACATCGTCGTTGCTCAGATGGACCCCGGCATTCATCGCGGTCGGAGCGGTAGCCGCCGCAGCAATCGGCGTGCCTCTGGCGGCGAGTGCATCTTCACCGCTTCCGCACAAAACCCCTTCGCAGGTCATCGAACTGATGGCGTCGAGTCACGTGAGTTCCCTCTCGGGTACCATCGAGCAGACCTCCGATCTCGGCCTCCCCTCGCTGCCGAAGGTCGGCGCGGGATCGGACTCCAGCGCCTCATCGACACTCGAACTATTGACCGGATCGCACACCGCGAACATCTACCTCAGCGGAACTTCGGATGCGCGCATCCAGGTACTCGACCAGCTGGCCGAGCGCGACGTCATCCGACACGGCTCGGATGTCTGGATCTACGACTCGAAGAACCACACCGCCCAGCACGCAACGATCACAGCCAAGCAGCATGGCCTGCCCGCCAAGAAGGTGCCGATGGCCACGCCGAGCGAACTGGCGACCAAGTTGCTTGGTCAGCTCAAGTCGACGAGCACGATCACGGTCGGTGCGGATGTCGCGGTCGCGGGTCACAGCGCCTATGACCTCATCCTTCGTCCGAAAGCGACAGACACACTACTCGGCTCGGTCTCGATCGCGGTCGACTCGACCACGGGCCTTCCACTTCGGGTCGAACTGAACGCGCGCGGCCAGTCCGCGCCAGCGGTGAGCGTCGGGTTCTCGAGCGTGACTTTCGCAAAGCCCGCCGCGTCGATCTTCGCGTTCACGCCTCCGTCGAACACGAAGGTGACGCAGCTCGACAAGCAGCACGCAAAGCCGAAGGCAGACGCAATGCCGAAAACGCAGGCCAAGGCGAAGCCCGCAACGACCGTGACCGGAAAGGGCTGGGACGCCGTAGTCAGCATCTCGAAGACATCGGCCGACTCCGAGCTGACTGGGTCGCCGCTGTTCGCCCAACTGACGACACCGGTGACTGGCGGTCGGGTCTTCCATACCTCGCTGCTCAACGTGTTGATCACGACTGACGGGCGGATCATCGCGGGTTCTGTGTCGATCGCGCGCTTGCAAGCGGTTGCCGCAGCTTCGTGACGGATGCCGTCAGACCGACGTCAGAGCTCGCCATTGAAACGCGAGGGCTGACCAAGAAATTCGGCAGGTATGCCGCGGTCAACGACGTCGATCTGAGGGTGCCGCACGGTGCGGTTTTCGGATTTCTCGGCCCCAACGGCTCCGGCAAGACGACCACGATCCGGATGCTGCTCGGCCTCGCCTCGCCCACCAGGGGCGAAGCCCGAGTTCTCGGGCAGAACATGGCGCGGAATGTCTCCGCCGTGCTTCCGCGCGTCGGTGCGCTCGTCGAGGGACCGGGGTTCTATCCGTACCTCTCGGGCGAGGCGAACCTTCGGCGCCTCGATTCGGCCGACCGCTACGCCCCCTCGTCGACCCGCGACGCGCGTGTTGCCAGCGCGCTGGCGCGGGTCGGACTCACTGCGGCGGCTCGAAAGAAAGTTCGCGCATACTCGCTCGGTATGAAGCAGCGGCTCGGAATCGCCAACGCCCTCCTCACCCCACGCGAGTTGCTCCTGCTCGACGAACCAACCAACGGACTCGACCCGCAGGGCACACGCGAGGTGCGCGCCCTCATCCGGTCACTCGCTTCTGAGGGCACGACGGTGTTCGTCTCGAGCCATCTTTTGGCCGAGATCGAACAGATCTGCACGCATGCCGCGGTGATGAGCGTGGGCAGTCTCGTCGCGCAGGGAACACTGGATGAACTGCGGCAAGTGGGGCGCTCGCGGGTGCGCCTTGTGACGCCCGACCTCCTGTTGGCGCTGCCGGTGCTCAAGAGGTTCGGGTTGACGATCGAACCGGGCAATCCGGAAGGGGTCGCATCCGGCTCGGGCGACCCGGTGGTTGTTGCGAGCTTTGGAGATGCCACGCTCGAACCGGAACGAATCGTGGCCGCACTCGTGCACGCAAAGGTGCGCGTGCGCGGTTTCGACATCGAGGGAGCCAGCCTCGAAGACCGTTTCGTCGCGCTCACCGGTGAGGGGTTCAACGTTGAGCACTGAAACGCCCCGACCGGCGGCTGGGTGGTCGCTGCTCGCGTCCGAGTTGTCGGTGCTGTTTCGACGCAGACGCACGTGGGCGATGCTCGCCGCACTCGCCGCGGTGCCGATCCTCATCGCCGTCGCTGTCCGCGTCACCGAGCGGAATCCGGGCAATGGACGTGGCCCGGCCTTCCTCGACCAGATCACGCACAATGGCCTGTTCGTCGCGGTGGTCGGACTCACGGTGTGCATTCCCCTGTTCCTGCCGCTCACAGTAGGGGTGGTCGCAGGCGACACGATCGCGGGGGAAGCCTCCGCGGGCACGCTGCGCTATCTGCTGATCGCCCCCTCGGGCCGCATCAGATTGCTGGCGGTGAAGTATGTGGGCGCCGCGGCGTTCAGCCTGGCGGCGACTCTGACCGTTGTCGTGGCTGGCGCGATCATCGGGGTAGCGCTGTTCCCCGTTGAGCCGGTGGTGTTGCTCTCGGGAAACACGATCGGGGTGGGCGATTCGCTCGTGCGATCGCTGCTCATTGCGGCGTACATCACTGTCTCGTTGCTCGGGCTGTCCGCGATCGGCTTGTTTCTCTCGACCCTCACCGACGTCCCCGTGGGCGCCATGGCGGCAACGATCGTGCTTTCGGTCGTCTCGCAGGTGCTCGACAACCTCCCGCAACTCGACTGGCTGCATCCGTACCTGTTCAGTCACTATTGGCTGAGCTTCGCCGATCTGCTTCGTGACCCGATTGCGTGGACCTCATTCGGCGACAACGCCGTGCTGCAGGGGGCCTATTTCGTGATCTTCGCCGCGTTAGCCTACGGGCGCTTCAGTGGCAAGGACATCCTGAGCTGACGGGCGGAGCATAAGACTTCCCCTGCACGGTCCCTGCGCAGCATACGATTCAGACAGGATCGATCGAGTCGGATGGAGCATCAACATGGCTGAACTTCCACCGGGGCCGCTGCAGGTCCAGTTTCAGGTGAACCTGCCGCCTGAGCAGGAGATCGGCGTGTTCGCCGACTTCGCCAGCGTGTGGCACACGCCGGCCACCTTCGTTCTGGACTTCCTTGCGGCGACGGCGCCGCAGCATCCATCCGTGGATCCGGCAACGGGGCAGCTTCACCCGGAGGCATCCGTGCTCGAAGCGCGGGTGGGCGCGCGAGTGCGCATCCCGTCGGAGCAGATCTTCCCGCTCATCGCTGCGCTGCAGGAGCAGGGCAACCAGTGGCTCGCCGAGTCCGGCCGTTCAGAGCCACCTGCGGACTGGGTGAACACGACGGGTCAGTAATCCGTCGCCTATCGTTGTCAGGATGATCACTCGACGAGAAGCCGCGCTGCGGCTTGATATTCCGCTCGAGATGGCGACACGACACGGTCTGCCGACTCGGATGTCCGAGCAGGAACTCGCAGAGATCGATGCGAATCCGCCGGCCTGGCTCGCGCAATCGCGTGCCAACCGCACGGGCACGAAGCCGGTCTGGGTGCAGCTGACCTGTGACGTCTGCGGGTTTACTGAGGACGCCCGACCGAAAAAATGGTGGCCGAAGTTCACTTACCTCAGCTGCGACCATCACGGAATCGACGAACTCCCACCCGCAAGAGCCGGCCTGTATCGCAGTGAAGTGGACGGCATCGGTAGTCGCTTCGTGGGGATCATCGACGCTCGTCCCTGACCGGGCTGCACTCCACTCTCATGTGACTTGACGCAAATGGCTGCTCTGGCGCCGCGGTAACAACCATTTGGGTCAACTCGGCTGAAAGATGGGTCGGCCTAGAGGTCGGCGACGTCGATCAGCACCTTGCCGACCGTGCCGTCTTCGACCGCCTTGTGGGCGTCTGATGTTCGCTCGAGCGGGAAGCGTGTGAGCGGAAGGCCGCGCTTCTCGCCAACCGGAAGCGCTCCATCCGCGAGGGCCGCGCTGACCGCCTGGACGGCGTTGTCCTTCTGCTCCGGAGTGGTCGTGTAGGTCATGATGAATTGCATCCGAACGTTCTTGCCCATCGCGAACCTGAGGGGCACGGGCAACGCCTCACTGCCGGTTCCGGCATAGATCGAGATCGTGCCACCGCGCGCGATGATGTCGAGATCGACAGCGATGTTTGCCGACGGGTTCACTTCGACGATGATGGCGACGCCATCGGGCGCGAGCTCGCGGACGCGAGTCGCGACATCCTCGAGCCGGTAATTGATCACGTACGTCGCACCGGCCGCGCGCGCCAGCTCTGCCTTCTGCTCTCCGCTGACCGTCGTGATCACGGTCGCCCCGGCCCACACTGCGAGCTGGATCGCGGCATGACCGACCGCACCGGCCCCGCCCGTGACCAGGACGGTGACTCCCGCGAGGGCACCCGGTGCGAGGCGATCGGGACCGCCGTCGCCTGCGGTCAGCGCGCGATGCGCGGTCAGAGCAGGGATGCCGAGGGAGGCGCCTTCGTCGAAGGTTGCGTTTGCGGGTAGCTTGACCGCGCGGCGAGCCGGGATGATTGCCAGCTCCTGGGCCGTGCCATCCGTTCGTGCGTAGGCGGCATCCCAAACCCAGACCCGATCACCGACGGCCAGGTTCGTGATGTTCGCACCAACCGCGTCGACGATGCCGGCGCCATCCTGGTTCGGAACCTGGGGGACGGCAAGTACGGCGCCGTCTCCGCTGCCCGCCCGGGCTTTCCAGTCGGTCGGATTTACGCCGGAGACAGCGATGCGAACACGCACCTCATCGGGGCCGGGATCGCGGGGGTCTCGTTCGACCAGCTGAAGCACATCGGGCGCGCCGGTGCGCGAATATTCAATCGCTCTCATACGTCCAGTAAACGCTGTCCCGCGCCGTGGTGTTCCCGACGCGGGACATTCAGCTTGGGCGTTTAGCCGTTGCCGCCGCCCTGCTGGCCGCCGCCACCACCCGGCCGCCCGCCGAAACCGGTCTGCCCATCCGCGATCGTGGTCGCAGTGACGTTGCCGGAGCTGTCTTTCGCGCCGATCACCGTGATGGTGTCGCCGGTCGCGAGGGCCGACACGGACGACTTGGTCGTCTTCGTGACCGCGGTAGAGCCGGACGTGGTCACCGTGACCTTCGTGCCATCCGTCTGCTTGATTACGACGGTGTTTCCACTGACCGAGACGATCGTTCCCGACGTGAAGTTGCCTCCTGCGCCGCCCGGCGCGCCGGTGGCTCCGCCCTGGCCGCCGAAACCGCCTTCCGCGCCGAGGCGGCCCTGGCCGAATCCGGCTCCGGCTCCGGCCTGTGTGGATGCGCTCGCCGTGCTGTGCCCGATGATCACGCCTCCGAAGATTCCGATCACGAGCGCCGCCACGAGGGCGAGGATGGGTGTGACATAGCGTGCGGCGCCGGTCTTCTTTGCGGGTGCGGCGGTGACCGGTGGAGTCGGATCGGTCGGGCCGGCTGGTGCTTCGTTGCTCATGGGATTTTCCTTTGTTCGGTTTGTTGCGGGTTAGATGGAGCGAAGTGCCTGGATGGGACGCATCCCTGCCGCGCGAGCGGCCGGATAGACGCCGAAGAAGACACCGATGGCAACCGAGACGCCGAGTGCGAGCGGTATCGAGTAGCCGATCACCACGGGCTGGGTTCCGTTGAACGGATATTGCGCGAGCACGAGCGCGATGATCACGCCGAGAATGCCGCCGACGAGTGTGAGCGTTGCTGCCTCCGCGAGGAACTGTCCGAGAATCGCTCCGCGAGTCGCGCCGAGCGCCTTACGGATGCCGATTTCCCGAGTTCTTTCCGTGACGGTCACGAGCATGACGTTGGTCACGCCGATCCCGCCGACGAGGAGGCTGATCGCTGCGACGGCCGCGAGGAGGGCGGTGAAACTATCAGCACTTTCGGCCTGGGTCTGGAGCAGCGAACTCTGGTCGGTCACTGTGAAAGGCGAAGTCGCGCTGACCTGCGAAGCCAGGCCGGACGTCCTTCCCGATCCCGATGCCGACGCCGAGGTCGCGGCCGTGGAGCTGACGCCGAGGAGCTGGTTGAGTTCCACTGTCACCTCACCCTCGGCAGCGGTGACCGAATCGGAATCCTTTGCCTGCACAAGAAGCGAACTGACCGCTCCGAACCCTGTGTACGACCGCTGGATGCGCGAGATTGGCGCGATCACCTCGGTGTTCGGATCGGTGAAGCCCACACTGCTCTGCGTCGCAAGGATGCCCACGACGGTGAATGGCGTCCCGTCAATCGAAATCGACTGCCCGAGTGCCGATGCCGACGGGAAGAGTTCGGTCGCGAGCGTCGATCCGATGACCGCGACCTTCGCTGCGCTCGCGACATCATCGGCAGTGAAAGCGCTTCCGCTTGCGACCGTCGCTGTCGACACGGTGAAGTAGTCGGCGCTTGTCCCGATAATCGAGATCGCATCCTCGGATGCTCCGGCCGAGGACACCGTGAGCGACGTTGTCGCCTGTGGCACGACGTTCGTCACATGGCCGAGACCGGCGGCCTCCAGTTGCTTGCTCACCGCCAGCGTGATCGCCGAGCTGCCCGTCGTTGAGCTTCCGCCGTTCGCGCGCACCGTGATCGTGTTGGTGCCGAGCGACGTGATCGCGGCGCGGATTTTCGCGGCCGACCCGTTGCCCACCGCCATGAGCAGGATGACGGACGCCACACCGATCAACACGCCGAGCAACGTCAGGACCGACCGAAGCTTGTTAGAGGTCACTCCGCGCAGCGCCGACTGCAGAATGTCGATAAGCCTCATCGGAGAGTCCTTCGCGGGTTGGTTCGGTCGGACACGATCAATCCGTCGCTGATCGACAGGACGCGGTGTGCCCGTGCTGCGACTTCTTCTTCGTGCGTGATGATGACGATCGTTCTGCCCGCTGCGGCCAGCTGGTCGAAGATCGCGAGGATTTCGTGAGTCGACTCGGAGTCGAGGTTGCCCGTGGGCTCATCCGCCAACAGGAGTGTGGGGTTGGTCACCAGGGCGCGCGCGATCGCGACCCGCTGCTGCTGTCCTCCTGACAGCGCTTGCGGAAGGTGGTCGGCCCGATGTGACAGGTTCACCATCTCGAGCGCTTCGAGCGCGCGCTGGCGGCGTTCGAGCCGACGCACACCGCCGTAGACGAGCGGGAGCTCGGCGTTTGCAACTGCGGTCATCCGGTTGACGAGGTTGAACGACTGGAAGATGAAGCCGATCTCTTTGTTGCGCACTCGCGCGAGCGCCTTTTCGTCCATTTCGTTCACGTCGTGTCCGGCGAGCGAATACTTGCCGCTCGAAGCGACGTCCAGGCATCCGAGAAGGTTCATCAGCGTGGACTTGCCCGAGCCGGACGGGCCCATGATGGCGAGGTATTCGCCTGCCGCGACGCTCAGATCGATGCCACGAAGGGCATGCACCTGTGCATCCCCGGTGCCGTACAACTGATGGATGCCACGGAGCTCGAGTACTCCGGTCGGTGCGCTGTCAAGGATTGCGGTGCTCACCGTCCGCCGCCTGTGCCGCCGGTGCCGCCGCCACCAAAGCCGCCACCTCCGCCGCCGAAGCCGCCACCTGCACCGCCGCCGAACCCGGTGCGGCCGGTAACTCCGGTAGTGCCCGTGGTTCCGGTGGTCGTGGTGGCCGTGGACACCGATCCGATGACGATCGTCTCGCCAGCCGTCAGGCCGGATGTGATCTCCGTGCCGGCATCACCGACGACTCCGAGCTTGACGGTGACGGATGTCGTCTTGCCGTTCTTGACGACCTTGACCGTCGAGGTGCCGTTGGCCGTCGTGATCGCTGCGGCGGGCACGTACAGCGCGTTGGCAGCTGAACTCTTGGTGGTGATTGTCACATCGGCGGTCTGACCGAGACGCAGGTTGGCCGGGGGGTCAGTGAGGGTGATCGTTGTCGCATAGGTGACGACCGAGTTGCTCGCGGTGGACGTGGGTGCGATCGCGGTGACCGTCGCGGCCGAGGTCGCGTTCGCGAGAGCGGGGAACGTGATGGTCGACTTCTGACCGATTTTGACATCCGCGATGTCAGCCTCGGCGATTGCCGCCGTGACCGTGAACTTTGACACATCTGCGATGGTCACAAACGCGGATGAGGATGAAGATGAGGATGACGAAGTAGAAGACGACGACGACGCGGCCCCACCCGTTCCCGTCGCCGAAGCTGCGCTCCCGGTGCCTGCGCCCGAAGTTGAGCTGGTCGAGCCGGCGGACACATCGCTACCGACCGAGCCATTGACGGCGATCACGAGGCCGGTCGCCGGCGATTTCAGGGTTGCACTCGCCAGATTGTCATTGGCGGTGGTCAGTGCCGTCGTTGCGGCAACGACCGCATCCTCATCCGAGTCGACCTGCTGCCGCGCCGAACTGACCGAGGATGTCCCGTTGGTGTTGCCGCCGGAGGTGGAATTCGAGGTCGAAGTCGACGCGGTCTGCGCATCCGTGTACGAGGTTTGAGCGTCGGCGAGGTTTTGGTAAGCGCGACTGAGTGCGGTCTGTGCCTGACTCACCGCGGTCTTCAGGTCTGCCGTGGCCAGTGTGCCGAGCACCGCGCCCTTCTTGACCGTGTCGCCAAGGGAAACCCGCACCGACTTGATTGTTCCCGACGTCGCGAACGACGCGTTGACATCCTTCACCGCGTCAATCGTGCCGGTCGCTGTGATCGAACTACTCACGGTGCCTTGCTGCACCGTGCCGGTCAGCTGGGTCGTTGCAGCGGCCGTTTTGGCCGCGAACGGGTTGAAAAACAGGAACACGCTCACCCCAGCGATAACGATGACAGCGGCCAGCGCAATGTTGAGAACGACAGGTCGGGGAAGTTTCATGGTCGGCATACTGTCGAACCTTCCTATGAACTTGATAAGTCTTGTCTTCGGGATAGCTGACCGATCGTTCAGGTCACTGACGTCGGCGGCGTTCTGCTGCGGTTCGGTGCAGCCTTGGCTAGGCTCGAACAAGGAGTGAGGATGCCCCATGAGTGACGACAGGAAGCCCGAGTTCGATCCGAGGTTCAGCCCGGCCTTCCAACGCGGGTTCGACCCGGAGTCGCCGGTCGAGAAATCTGTTCCCGACACAGCGAGCCGCCCTCGTCACACGCAGGACTTCCAACAGGCGGCCCCGCCATCCAGACCGATTCCCACGCAGGTGCGAGTCGCCGCATCGCCACCGCCAGTCGCGGCGACCGTGTCTCCGGCGGAGCCGCCAACTGCACTCACGATTGCCCCGCTCGAGCAGGAAATCGAGCCAGAACCCGCGCCGGATCTGCCGGCCGGCCGCAACCCGTACCTTCTCACCCTGGGGATCGTCGCCGTTGTCCTGGTCGGCGCGGGGATCTGGTTGTTCGCCCGATCGGGCGCCGCGTTCAACAGCGCGGAGGTGCGCTCGCAGGGTGACTATATGTCCCTCGACGCGACGATTCACACCGCGCCGTTCATCGCGCTGCTCGGCGCGGCGACCGCGATCGGCGTCTTGTTTGTCTTCGCGTCACGATGGCGCAAGCGTCGCTAGCTGTAACGAGCGATGCCACTGGCGTCATCCCTCATTTGCGTCACCCCGCCGGTCGGTCTCACTCGACTTGACGCAAACGGTTGTCAACGCATCGCGATAGCAGCCATTTGCGTCAAGCCGCGCGGTGATTTTGTTGAGCGCGGACTACTGGGTCACCACGACGGAAGCGCGCGGAGGTGGTGGACCAGCGCCTTGTGCGCCGCTGCCGTACGGTTCGGGCAATCGAGCTTGTGGAGGATGTTCTCCAAGTGCTTGGCGACTGTTGCGCGGGAGACGAAGAGCTTCGCGGCGATCTCGTCGTTGGTGGCGCCCGACGCGACCGGATCGATGACTTCGAGCTCGCGCGGAGTAAGCGAGAAGGGGATCGGCTCCGGTTCGGCAACGACAACGCGTGAGCGTTCACCGACGACGCCCGTTTGCACGCGGAACCACGTCGAATCCGCGCGGAAGTAAAACGCCGCGGGGATCGCGGAGTCGGTCAGACCCGCCAGTTGTGACAATAAGCTGCCCCGTATTGTCGATTCAAGTGAGCGCGTGCCGGGCAGGTCTATGACGTCGCCGGCCTCGGTCACGATGCAGCCCTGGGCAAGCTCCGAGTCGACCGACATCGGAGCGAGGCGACGCAGCGCGTCGGTGAATCCTCCGAGCACCAGTTGCAGCTGCTGGACCTCAGCGCGGAGCATCTGCTCGCTGGGGAAGCGCGGATCGTCCGTGCTGATGTTCAGGTTGCCAGTGTGACGGCCATCCCGCGAGTGCAGCAGGAGAGTGATTCCCTCGCGGAATCCAGCTGGGTGATAGTACTCCTGGACAGGGAAGGTATCGCGGTAGTCGCCGTCGAACGGCATCTCAGCCCATTTGAGGGCCACCTGCGACTGTCCCTGCGCATGGTACAAACGCATCGCGGGATCTTCATCGAAGGAGTCCGAGTTGAGGTAGCCGCTGACGCGGTCGTCGTAGCCGGTGGAAGCAATCGAGTGGTAGCGGGTCGTGAGCGGGTCGTACACCGAGATGGCCGCCGCGGCGTATGGCCGTTCGGAGACCAGGTAGTTGACGATCTCGTCGGCGATGCGAGTGTCACACGCCGCGCTCGAGGACACCATGCTCGCGATCTCAAGGGGCAGTGACATGACACTCATACACGTTCTCCGGTCCGGATATGCGGAGTGTCAACTCGGCGAGTCTGAGATGATTCCGATGACTCGCAGTGCCTTCATTGGACTCTCCTCGTATCAAAGAGGCTATGCCTGAGATGTTTCGACGCTGTCAACGCAGTATTAACGTCTCTGTCCGCACGCGCGGTGCTTCAACCGCCGAAGGGGCGGGCGCCGCGCCGCATGGCGTTGCGCCCGCCCCTTCGGCGGTGGTCAGACTTCAGATCTGAGCGTAGGAGTCCGCCCACGGGCGGATCTCCTCGATGTTCCTCGCCAGGCGCAGCAGAGTGGCGTCCTCCCGGTGCCGGGCGGCGAACTGGATTCCCACCGGGCGACCGTCCGCAGTGAACCCGGCCGGCACCGTGATCGCGGGATTCGTCAGCATGTTGTATGGGTAGGTCAGCAGCCAGTCGAGGATCCGCTCGCGAACCGACTTGCCGTCGAGCCATTCGGGAGCGAACTTCCCGTGGGGGAACGTGGCCGACGCAAGCGTGGGAGACGCAAGGATGTCGTAGTCCTCCATGAATCTCGTCCACTCGTCGTACATGTTCCCGCGTGCCTTGGTCGCCCGCCCGACCCCGACGGCGGTCAGCGCCTCCGCTTCCTTCATGATCTCAATGAGGTTGTCGTCGATCTGGCCGCGGAGGGCGTCCCAGTCGAAGTCGTCGTAGATCTCGGCGTACCCGGGAACCCAGCTTCCGTCCCACATCGCCTTCGAGATGTCGACACCCCATGTCGGGGTGGCTTCGATAACCACGACCCCGAGTCGCCCCAGATCGTCGAGCACTGACCGGCAGACTGCGATCACTTCAGGGTCCACGTGAACGCCGAGTCCCAGATCGTCGCTCCAGGCGACTCGCAGTCCTTGGACGGAACCCTTGGACGCGTCGACGAACGAGGCCACCGGCTTCTCGATCGTCTTCGGATCCGCGAGCGAGGGGCCCGCCCAGAGGTCCATCTGGAGCGCACAGTCGTCGACGTTGCGTGTGAGCGGCCCGTGGTAAATGAACGAGTGGTAGCGGCCCGGCATCAGAGCCTCGGGGACGACGCCGACGGTCGGCTTGAGCCCGAGCACGCCGCAGAGCGATCCGGGAATGCGGACGGATCCCGCACCGTCGTTGCCTTCGGTGAGAGCCGTAATGCCGGCAGCGATCGACGCGGCCGCACCACCGCTCGAACCACCGGTCGAATGACCGTGCTTGAAGGGGTTGTGTGCTGCGCCATAGAGGCCGTTCTCGCAACCGCCGTAGTACCCGAACTCGGGAAGGTTCGTCTTTCCGATGAACAGGCCACCCGCCTCACGGAATCGCTTGGTGACCGGCGCGTCCTCCTTCGCGATGTTGTCCTTGAGAGGCTCGAATCCGTTGGTGAGCGGGATGCCGGCGACCGCGGTGTTGTCCTTGATCGTGAAGGGAACGCCCTGGATCGGGCCGAGTTTCCCACCTCCGGCGATGTAGGCGTCTTGAGCCTTCGCGTCCGCGAGCACTTGCTCACGGTCGAGGTAGACAATCGCGTTCAGCTTCGGGTTGATCTCGTCGATCCGCGCGAGCGTCGCCTCGGCGACCTCGGTGACTGAGATCTCGCGATTTCTGATCTTCTCGGCGAGCGCTGTCGCAGACAGCAGATGGATATCGGTCATGCGATCGAACATGCGATCCCTTCCTTGCAGTTCATCCCCGCCCTGGCGAGCGGTTGATGCTCAAGCTAGAAGAACCCCGGCTGGTTCGACATACGCGATTTGACGGATGTTGATGCCCCGGGCGCCGCACGGGTGAGAAATACGTGATCTGACGAATGTCGGGGCGCGTCATCCCGCGGATAGCGTTCCGTCTCAAGCAAACGACGGCGAACAGGCTTCGTCGCAGATGAAACGCCTACTCAGAGGAGATCAACCATGTTCAAGACTCGTGGATTGGCGCGCACGTTGACGCTGGCGGCTCTGGTCGCTGGCGCAACGATGCTCGCCGCGTGTTCGACGTCGGCCGAGGGTACAACGCCGTCCGGTTCGGGGAACACCGGCACGTCGACGTCTGTCGGCGGGACCCCACCCGTCCCGGGGAGCGAGTCAGCCAAGGAGCTGTGTGCGGGGAAGAAGTACACGGTGGGCTTCAGCCATCCTTCAAGCGAAGCTCTCGCCGTCCAGGTCGTCGAGGAGTACGCGAAGAAGCGGGGTGCAGATCTCGGCTGCGTCAAGGTCCTGATCGACGCCACCACCGACCTCAATCTCGAGACGCAGCGTGCTGCGATCGAGAGCTGGATACTCCAGGGCGTTGACGCCATCGTCGTCCGTCCGGTTGACCCCGACGCGCTCACCCGTCTTCAGCAGGATGCTCAGGCCAAGAACATCAAGTGGCTCACCTACACGAACCACATGAAGGGACAGGATGGGTCGGTCGGCTGGAGTACCGACAACGCGGGGCACCTCATGGCGGACGACCTCAGCGCATGGCTTAAGAAGAACTACCCGAAGGGTGGAATCAGCGGCGCCGTCGTTGGCGTCTCGGCGCAGCCAACCCTCTCTGGTCAGTGGGACTTCCCGAAGAAGTCGCTGACTTCAGCCGGGATCCCGGTCGTGCTCGACGCCGACTGCTGGACCCAGGAGTGCGGCCTGAACCTCACCGAGACGGCGCTCCAGGAGCACCCGGACCTGCGTGTATTCATCGCGGGCAGCACCGACGATGCCGGCATCGGAGCGGCAAAGGCATTCGCGAACGCCGGGATAGATCCGAGCAAGGTCTACATCGGTGGCATGGACGGTAGCCAGCAGGCGCTGGCGGAGATCCAGAAGGGCTCCTACTACAAGACGACTGCCGCCATCAAGCTCGACCTTCTCGGGTACTCGATCGTCGACGCGGCGATCCACGCCGTCAAGCAGGACGGCCTGTCGAACATGGTCACGCCGAATGAACTTGCCTCGCTGGCGGACCCGGCTGCGCTCCAGGGCCTGATCGATGTCTACAAGAAGTGACCGAGCGACGGTCATGAGCGACACCATCCAGATCATCGACCTGCGCAAGTCCTACGGTTCGGTCGAGGTGCTGAAGGGCGTGGATCTCGAATTCCATCCAGGCGAGGTCCACGCCCTGCTGGGAGCCAACGGCGCAGGCA
>JAUZFR010000165.1 GCA_030840335.1 Actinomycetota bacterium
TGCGTGCTGGATGTGACGGAGTCGAGGAACGGACGCTCCTTGAACCGCAATCCCGGCGCCGAATATGCAATGACGGCGAACAGGCTGACCGCGAGCACGAGCGAGGAGAGCGGCGATCCGACGATGACGAGATATGCGAGAAACGGCACATTCGTGATCGCGGCGGCCCACAGGGTGGTGCGATGCATGCTGCGGTCGAGCAGCGCGCCTTCGACACTGCCCTTGCGCGGGTTCCTCAGGTCGGACTCATAGTCGAACACGTCATTGATGCCGTACATCGCGAGGTTGTAAGGAATCAGAAAGTAGATGGTTCCGACAACAAAGGTGACATCGACGTGGCGCCCGGTCACGAGGTAGGCGGCGGCGAACGGGAATGCCGTATTCACCCAGCTCAGCGGTCTGGACGAAACAACCAGCGCCCTAAGCGTCGTCACGCCGGTTACCCAACAGCATCCACACGCTCGGGAGCAGCACGACCGCAGCAATGGCGTAGGCGAAATCCTCGAGCGGCGCGACTCCGATGAAGACACCGCTGATGAGCCGGCGGTCATACCCGACCAGCCCGACTCCGACCATCACGTTGTCGAAGATCGCCGTCATCACCAACAGAATCAGACCGGCCAGGAGAATGGATGCCCAGCGAGGCGGCCGCCGAAGGACGATCGCGACGATCGCCACAACCGCTACTACCCCGAGAAAGATCGCATTCAGCGCCCAGTACGTCACCGCGCGGCCCGCTTCTCGAGGCGCGAGATCCGCCGCATCCGAACGGCTGCTTCGTAGAGGTTCATCGTCAGGTAGCAGAGCAGTACGAGGAAGAACGGCTCCTCCAGCGGCAGCTCGGGGGCGAGTTGCACGCCGGTCATGAATGCGGTCTCACCGCGGAAGAAGATGCCGAGACCGATCCCCGCGAAATCCCAGGCGAGAAAGAATACGAGACCGACAACCAGCACGATCGCGGCCTTGCGCCCACTGCGCCAGAAGAAGAGTCGGAAGCGGTAGTCGATCAGCACCATCCCGGTCAGCGCGACGAGAAGGGCGGCGAGGTAGAGAAAGCTCATCGGTGGTCCGTCGGCTGGAGCGGCTCCGGCAGCGGACTCGTCGAGGTGTCGCCGCGCATGCGTTTCAGTAGTACTTCGGCGCTGATCAGGCACATTGGCAGCCCGATCCCCGGGATCGTCGAACCGCCGACGTAGTACAGCCCGCGCACGCGCTTGCTTTTGTTGCCCGCGCGGAAGAATGCACTCTGTCTGAGGATGTGCGCCGGTCCGAGTGCCGTGCCCCGCCAGGCATTGAAATCCTCCGCGAAATCGCCGGGGCCGACCGTGCGTCGCACTGTGATGCGGGAGGCGAGGTCCGGGATTCCAGCCCAGGACGCGATTTGCTCGATCACCTCGTCTGCCAGCGCTTCGATCGCGACATCGCCATTGCCGTCGATGCCTCCCCGCCCGAAGCTGGCGTCGGCGGGGATCGGGACGAGAACGAACACGTTCTCGGAGCCGTCCGGAGCGACATCCGGATCCACGCCGCTCGGCTTGCAGACGTACAGAGATGCCGGTTTTGGAATACGTGGGGAACTGCCGAAGATGTCGTCGAAGCCGGCACGCCAGTTCTTCGTGAAGAGCAGGGTGTGGTGTTCGAGTTGCGGGAGATCGCCCTTTACGCCGAGATAGAGGAGCAATGCGCTGGGCCCCGGCGTCGCATTGCTCCAGTACCGCTCCCCGTAGGTCTGGTGTTCGGGCGCGAGCAGGGTCGTCTCCGAGTGATGCAGGTCTGCCGCCGATACGACCGTGTCGGCCGCGAGCGTGTGAGCCTCGTTGTGCGCATCCGTGTATTCGACGCCGACAGCGGCGCCATTCTCGACGAGGATGCGCGTCACCCGCGACTCGGTCAGGATAACGGCACCTTCCGCCCGCGCGAGTTCGGCAATGGTCCCGATGACGTGCGTGAATCCGCCGATCGGATACAGCACGCCGTCGGAGAGATCGAGATGACTCATGAGGTGGTACATGCTCGGGGTCATGTACGGCGAGGACCCCAGAAACACCGCCGGATACCCGAGAATCTTGCGCAGCCGGTCATCCCGCACAGTGCGTGCGGCGCGCGAAGACAGTGGCCGGAGCAGGAGTCGAATCAGGTGGCCGAGCCGCGAAAGCACCTCGTGATTGAGAAGGGGCCGCAGGTCGGCGAAGCTCGTATAGAGGAAGTACTTCTTCGCCATCGCGTAGGTGTCGCTCGCGGATGCGAGGTAGCGAGCGAGCTTGCGACCCGCGCCCTTCTGCACCCGCTCGAATAGTTCGATGTTCTCCTGTGCCGACGCCGCAACGTCGATTGGCTCGGACAGTCCCTCGAAGAACACCCTGTAACCAGGATCGAGGGTTACCAGGTTGAGCTGCTCAGCGGCGCTCGTGCCCAGCAACCGATAGAAGTGATCGAAGACCTCGGGCATCAGGTACCAGGAGGGTCCGGTGTCGAAGCGAAAGCCCTTGCTCTCCCAGCTACCGGCCCGCCCGCCGAGCGCCGCACGACCCTCGAGCACCGTCACCGAGTGGCCGTCACGAGCGAGAAGCGCCGCCGACGCGAGACCGCTGATGCCCCCGCCGATCACAACGACCGAAGTCATGCCCTCGGCTTTCGTCCGAAAGCGGCACCGGCGGCGATGCGAAGCTTCACGGGATTCGGAACGCGGATGCGAGCGGTCACCAGCCGGTCAGCGGGCGTGGCCCGCAGCCGCGCCGCCAGCTCGGCGAAGAGCCCCTGCGCGAGGGCGACGGCGCGACGACTGCCGGACGGGAGTTCCGGAATCACTGCGGCGGAAATCCGAAGGTCGCTGTCGATGTCGTCAAGCAGCCGCGTCTTGTCGGCTTCGGTGAACGAGTCGACCCGCACGCCCGGAAAGTAGCTGCGGCCGAGGTTTTCGAAGTCGGCGGCCAGGTCACGAAGAAAGTTGACCTTTTGAAACCCCGCCCCGAGCGCCCGCGCGCCGCTCTCGAACCGACCGAGCTGCTCGGCCGTGTACTCGCCCCCTTGCAGGAATGCGCGCAGGCACATCAGACCGACGACCTCGGCCGAGCCATGGATGTAGCGCTCGAAGCTGGCCGGCGTGTGCTCGGTCGCACTGAGGTCCGTGCGCATCGAGTCGAAGAACGGCGAGGTGAGCTCCGCACCGAATCCGGTCTCTCGCGCGGTGAGGGCGAAGGCATGGACGATGAGGTTCGCACTGTATCCATTTTCGATCGCGTATTCGGTCTCGCGCTCGAGCTCGTTGAGCTGACGCGCGGCGTCAACAGTTGCGAGTCCGGCGGCGGCCGCGGCGCCATCCACAATCTCGTCAGCAAGTCGCACCAACGCGTAGATGTTCTCGACGTGCTGCCGAACGGATGCGTCGAGCAGCCGGGAAGCGAGGCCGAACGACGTCGAATACCGCCGGATGACGATGCTCGCGGTCTCCTCGGCAACTCGGTCGTACAGGCTGGGCCTCGTCACTTGACGCGTCCGAGGACGGCGTCCGCCACCGGGTTGAGTTCGAAGCACAGCGCCGCAGGATTGCGCACCTGGCGCTCGGGAGCGACCGCGAGCGGGTCGGAACCTTCCATCTAGGCAGACTATCGCGACCACACGAGGAAGCGTCCGTGAGCCTGGGGGCTTGTGCCGATCGCTTAGCGGGTGCTCCGGTCGCTCTGCCGGACGAAGTCGATATCTTCCGCATCGCGACCGGGCCAGCGGAGGGTGGTCGTCGCGACGGGCGAGGTCGCTATCAACCGCCCCCGCGCTATGACATGAGTCGGCCGCACCTGTCGGCGGATCACGTCGAACCCGTCGACCGCCGGAAGAATGACAAAACTTGCGGGTCTCCCCACTTCGACCCCGTACTCTTCGGCGAGCCCGAGCACGTCCGCTGCTCGATCGGTCACCATGCGAAAGCACTCCGCGACCTCGCTGGGCGACGTAAGTTGCGTCGCGTGCGCCCCAACGTAGGCGACAAGCACGGGGTTCGCGGTGCCCATGGGATACCAGGGATCCATGATGTCATCGTGACCGAACGCGACGTTGACCCCCGCGTCCAACATCTCTTTGACCTGCGTGAGTCCGCGACGCTTCGGGTAGGTGTCGAACCGTCCCTGCAGATGCAGATTGACGATCGGATTGCAAACCAGGTTGATTCCGGACCGCGCCACAATGCGCTGCAGCTTGTAACTGTAGGCCTGGTTGTACGAGCCCATGGCAGTCGTATGGCTCGCGGTCACCCGGTCACGGAGTCCGGTTCGATGTGCCTGGGTGGCCAGCACTTCGATAAAGCGCGATTGCTCATCGTCGATCTCGTCACAGTGCGCGTCGATGCGAAGCCCGTAACGCTGCGCGATGTCAATCGCGATCTCGACCGACCGCACGCCGTCCTCACGCGTGTCTTCGAAGTGCGGGATGGCGCCGATCACGTCGACTCCGCGGCGGGCGGCCTCCTCGAGTAACTCCTCGCCGCCGGGGAACGAGCAGATGCCCTCCTGGGGGAAGGCGACGAGCTGCAGGCCGATGACATCCTTCACTCGCTCCCGCACTTCGAGAAGTGCGTCGAGGGCGATCAGGCCCGGATCGGTAATGTCGACATGGCTGCGAACATGCAGCGTTCCGTTTGCGGCGTACCAGCGCAGAACTTCTTCGGCGCGGGAGACCACATCGTCGCGAGTGAGTGAGGGCTTTCGTTCCGACCAGCACGCGATGCCCTCCCAAAGGGTGCCGCTCTCGTTCCAGCGCGGTTCGCCCGCCGTGAGCGTCGCATCGAGATGAACGTGCGGTTCAACGAACGGAGGGCTTATCAGCGCACCGGCGGCGTCGATGGTCTGTCGCGCTGTCGGGGCGACCGCGTTCGCCGACGGCGTGATGGCGAGAAAGCGACCGCCATCGATCTGGATGTCGACGAGATCGGCATTCCCGACCAGCCGAGCTCCGCGAACCAGAAGGTCGATCATCCGGCGTCCTTCGCGGCAACAGCCATGAGCGACATCATTTCGTAGGCGACGGTCGCGGCGGCAAGGGCCGTGATCTCTGCGTGGTCATATGCCGGGCTTACCTCGACCACGTCGGCAGCCACGAGCTGCCCACCGGGCAGGCCGCGCAGGAGAGCCAACAGTTCGCGCGAAGTGAAGCCGCCCATCTCAGGGGTGCCCGTACCGGGGGCAAACGCGGGATCCAGCACGTCGATGTCGACCGAAAGGTAGACCTTCGCATCCCCGATTCGTTCTCGCGCCCGTCGAATGATTTCGTCGACGCCCAGTCGGTCGAAGTCGGTGGCGCGAATGATCGAGAAGCCGAAGCCCGCGTCATCCACCAGGTCCTGGGAGTCGTAAAGGGGGCCGCGGATGCCGACGTGGATGGATGAGTCGGGAAGCAGCAGCCCCTCCTCGAAGGCCCGACGAAAGACGGTTCCATGGGTTCGGTCGGCGCCGAAGTAGCTGTTCCAGGTGTCGAGATGCGCGTCGAAATGGATGAGCGCAACCGGCCCGTGTTTGCGCGCCACCGCGCGAAGCGTTCCGAGCGCGATGGTGTGGTCGCCGCCGAGCGTGATTAGTCGCTGGCCGGCACCGATCAGAGCGCTGGCCTCGACGTCAATTTGTCGCAGAGCCTCGTCGATGTCAAACGGGTTACACGGTACATCCCCGGCGTCGACCGCCTGCAGCACCCGAAATGGCGCAATATTCAGCTCGGGATTGAACGCGGGCCGGAGGTTGCGAGATGCCTGGCGGATCGAGGACGGGCCAAACCTTGCGCCCGGCCGATAAGAGACACCACCATCGAACGGAGCCCCGAGCACGGCAACGTCATAGCGAGATACCTCGTCGATGCGAGGCAGGCGCGCGAAGGTCGAGGAGCCCGCATAGCGGGGAATCTTCGTGCCGTCGGCCGGTCCGACGATGTCGTCTTCGCGCATGTCGTCCTAGATTTCTGGTTGGGGAAAAACGCGGGGGACGAGACTCAGCGATCGCGTGTGTGCCGCAATCTCGGCCGCAGTAGTCACCCAGACGTCGTCCCACCCCGTCATGATCTCAATGAGGTCCTCGAGGGCACGCACGCGTCCGAGTCGTCCGCTCAGAAACGGATGCGCGGTGAGCGCGAAGCAGGTGCCCGCCGCTCGTGACTCCGTCAGCTCACTCGTCCACATCGACAGGCTCTTTGCGGGATCCTCGATGAGTCCCGAACCGAACACCTCGGGCAGATACGCGTACTGTTCCCAGTCGTCGAGTGACCACGAGACTGGAATCTCGACGATGCTTCGGGCGTCTTCCCCCGGGCGCTCGGCCAGCTCGTACGGTACATCCGAATCCATGAGGCTCGAGTCATAAAGGAAGCCGCGATCAAGGAGTAGTCGCGCGGTCGCATAAGTGGTCTCCCACATGGGCGCGCGGTATCCGACAGGGCGGATGCCGGCGACTCGCTCGAGCGCGTCGAGACCGCGATCGAGCACATCGGCCTCCTGCTTCTCCGACATGCCCTGAACTGCCTCATGCAGGTAGCCGTGGTGGGCGACTTCGTGTCCTTCGTCGACCACGCGTCGCAGGAGCTCCGGGTATCGCTCGGCCGTGTACCCCGGGCAAAAGAAGGTTGCACGCAGATCGTGACGCTCAAGCATCGACAGGATTCGGGGCATCCCGGTCACCGCACCGTACGCCTGGTGGGACATCACCGAGAGTCGGGTGCGGTTCTCCGGGTTCGCCGTCAGAACGACGGACTCGTCATCCATGTCGAACCCGAGCGTCGCTGCGGACTTTTTGCCCGGGGGCCAGATGATCGGGTCGGCTGGCCGGGTTGCATCCCGGCCGACTGCCGTCACTTCGTGGCCAACGCGACCGGTGCTGGCCGACGCTGGATACTGATCGCGATCCAATAGACGAGACCCGCGACGATCGAACCGGACAGCCAGGACAGGTCGATGCCGCCCAGTGCGATCGCGCCGGGACCCTGCAGGAAACTCGGAACGGCGTACTCGAAGCTCCAGGTCGCGACGATGCCGAGGACGAATGCAATGATCGCTGGCCACGAAATATCCGGAAGTGTGCCCGTCTTGGGCGGTGCGAACAGCGAGTCGACATCGATGTTGCTCTTCTTCTCCCAGAAGAAGTGAATGAGCATGATCGTCGCCCACGGCGCAACCCACGTGACCAGTCCACTCAGCCATGCGTCGAGCGAGGAAGCGAAGTCGCCGTTCACGATCAGGTAAATGTTGAACGCGAGCGCGAGAATGCCGACTCCATAACTCAGCTTTCGCCTGTCGATGTTCCAGTCGAGGGTCAGCGCCGAGAGACTGCACGAATAGATGTTGAGAACGTTGGTCGCGATCGGACCATGGATGACCAGGAAGATCACGGGGATCGCCAGCCAGCCGAACGCCTCGACGACCAACTGGCCAGGGTCGACCTTCTGCGAGATGGTCGCAAGGGTGGCTCCGAAGATGCCAAGCCAGACGGTCGGGATGAACTGGCCGAGGACGCTGCCGAAGTAGAGCTTGACCGGTGACACCGACCGAGAAACGAAGCGCGAATAGTCGGAAGCGTAGGCGAACCAGGTGATTCCCCAGCCGATCCCGATGGCGGTCATCAGCGTCGTGACGGAACTCCAGAGCGCGGTGCCGTGCAATCCGGCGCCGCTGTAGCCCCAGTGAACGCCAGAGCTGGTCCAGGCGACAATCGTCATTGCCGCGAGAACGACAAGTGTGATCGGAACGGTCCAGCGCTCGAAGCGGGCGATCGCACGGAATCCGACGGCAGCAAGCCAAACCTGCAAGCCCATGATGACGATTGCGACGATGATCTTGAAGACCAGCCCACCGTTGAAACCCAGCTTGGCGAACAACGC
>JAUZFR010000038.1 GCA_030840335.1 Actinomycetota bacterium
CCTTCCGGGTCGAGGCAGTGGCTGTACAGGCCCTTGCGGCAGTTTGAACACTTTCCGCACGAGCTCACGCAGGCAAGGATGACGCGATCGCCAACGGCGAGTTGAGTGACCCCGGAGCCGATCTCCGTGATGACCCCGATACCCTCGTGCCCGAGGATGCGCCCGACCTGCACCTCGGGGACGTCGCCCTTGAGAATGTGAAGATCCGTGCCGCAGATCGTCGTCGCGACCATCTTGACGATCACATCGGTGGGGTGTTTGATGACCGGATTCGGCACATCCTCCCAGCTCTTATGCCCCGGCCCCTTATATACCAGCGCTTTCATGATCGTTCTCTCCTTTTCGTTAGCGTCAGGCGGTCACGTATTCCTTGACCGCGGTGGTGATGTCGGCAAGTCCCTGTTTTGCGTCGGCAAAGAACATGCCGGTCTTCGGGTCCGTGAACAGCGGGTTGCTGATTCCGGCATAGCCGGGACTCATGGACCGTTTGATGACCACGACGGACTTCGCGTGGTCGACATCGAGAATGGGCATCCCGGAGACGGCGTTGCCGGGCTTTCTGGCATCCGGATTGCAGACGTCGTTGGCGCCGACAACGAGCGCGACGTCGCAGTTGCCGAAAGCGGCGTTGGCTTCATCGAGCTGGAGCATCTGGTCGTAAGGCACGTTAGCTTCGGCGAGGAGCACGTTCATGTGCCCGGGCATTCGACCGGCGACGGGGTGGATTGCGTATTTGACGTCGACGCCGTGATCGGTGAGCAGCTTGGCGAGCTCCGCGACCTCGTGCTGGGCTTGCGCGGCGGCGAGGCCGAAGCCGGGCGCGATGAGCACATGCTGGGCATAAGCGAGCTGGATCGCGACGTCATCGGCGGTGAGTTGGCGCACGTTCGTGAGGTCGTCCGAGCCTGAGCCCGCAGATGTTTTCACGTCGGCGGTCCCAAAACCGCCGAGGATGATCGCCCCGACAGAGCGGTTCATGGCCTTCGCCATCTGCAGGGTCAGGATCGTGCCGGCCGCGCCGACCAGCGCGCCGGCGATGATGAGTGCCTGGCTGTTGATCGCGAAGCCGGCCATCGCGACAGCGAGGCCGGTGAACGCGTTGAGGAGGGAGACAACGACGGGCGCGTCGGCGCCCCCGATCGGGAGCACCATGAGCACTCCGAAGATCAGCGAAGCAACAAGCACGACCAGCAGCAGAGGGAGGTTCGGTGCGCCGAATAGGGCCAGCACTGCTGCGCCGAGCGCGATCAGGGCGACGAGCACGTTGAGCACTCGGGCACCGGGGAAGGTGAGCGGCTTACCCGAGATGATGCCCTGGAGCTTGCCTGCGGCGATCAGGGATCCCGCGAAGGTGATCGATCCGATCAGGACATCGAGCACGATCGGAATTGAGACCGTGAGGTCGAGCTGTGTGTGATCGGTATGGGCGACAAACTCTGCGAACGCCACGGCGGCGGCGGCTCCGCCTCCGACCGCGTTGAAGATGCTGACCAGTTGGGGAATCGACGTCATCTGGACGGTACGCGCCTGTACGACTCCGTAGACCGCGCCGACTGCAACACCGACGATCAGTGCTGCCCATCCGATCCAGTTGCCGCCCGCATTCACGGTCGCGAACACGATGGTGGTGAGCACGGCGATGACCATGCCGCCCGCCGAAATCAGGTTGCCCCGTCGGGCCGTGGATGGCGCTCGCATCATGTGGAGCCCGACGACGAAGAGGGTCGCCGAGGCGAGATAGACAATGCCGACAAGAAAATCGAAGGTGCTCACGACACGTCCTTCTTGCTCGTCTCGGGCTTGGCCGACGTTGGTCGAGTGAACATCTGCAACATCCGATCCGTGACGACATAACCGCCAAATACGTTCGCGGCCGCGAGCACACCGGCGATGAAGGTGAGCACGTAGCCGGCAGGACTGTTCGCCACGGAAGCGATCGTGATGGCGCCGGCGATGACCACGCCGTGGATCGCGTTCGACCCCGACATCATCGGTGTATGCAGGGTGGATGGAATTTTGCTGATCACTTCGACTCCCACCAGGAGGCTGAGTACGAAGATCGCCAGGTTGCCGAATAGTGTCTCGATCATGATGCGTTCGCTTTCGCTGGTTCCGAATGGGCGGGGAGGGCGTCGAGTTTCAACGCCTTGCGGACCGCAGCATTCGTGACGGCGCCGTCGTAACTCACCACGATGTTCTGGTGAACCTCATCGGCCTGGTCAACCACGACGAGGTTCGCCGGGACGAGGGCATCGATGACAGCGAGAATGTTTCTTCCATACATTTGGGAAGCCGATGCGGGCAGGTCGGATGCGAGTTCGCCCGCTCCCACAATCGTGACCCCGCCCGCGGTGACAGTCGTCTCACCGTCGATGGAGCCGGCAACGTTTCCGCCTTTGTCGCTCGAGCCGAGGTCGACGCACACCGTGCCAGCGCGCAGGCTTTTTAGCGTGGCCGCCGATACGAGCTCCGGTGGAGTGCGCCCGGGAACCTTTGCCGTCGTGACGATGATGTCGAAGTCCGCGAGCGCCTTGGCGAGTTCAGCCTGCTGGGTCTGCTGTTCCGCCTCGGTCATCGCTCGCGCATATCCACCGTCACCAGCACCCTGCGCAACGGACGATGTCAGGAACTTTGCGCCGAGCGACTCAACCTCACCCCTGGATGCCGCGCGAACGTCATACCCTGTCACCACCGCGCCGAGCCGTTTCAGGGTCGCGATCGCCTGAAGCCCGGCGACTCCGGTACCGATCACGATGGCCTTCGCGGGAGTCGCGGTGCCGGATGCGGTGATCATCATCGGCAGGTAGCGACCGTACGCCGCTGCTGCGACTATGCCAGCCCTGTATCCGGCCGCGCTGGACTGGGAACTGAGCGCATCCATGGATTGCGCCCGGCTGAGCGTGCGCGGCAGCAACTCGAGCGCGACCGCGGTCACGCCCCTGCCTGCGAGATCCGCGACAGCCTCGAGGTTGTTGAACGGGTCGAGCAGCCCGACAAGCACTTGTCCCGATCGAAGCGCCTTGGCCAGTTCGTCGTCGGGAAACCGGACGACCGGAATCACCGTGCACTTGGCGATGATCTCTTTGCGCGTCGCCACTGTCGCTCCCGCATCGGTGTACGCGGCGTCCTCGAAAGTCGCGCTCATGCCTGCGCCCGGCTCCACCAGCACGACCCGACCAGCCTTGGTGAGCCGTTCAACCGCCGACGGATCGAGCGCGACCCGACGTTCGCCCGCCGCGGTCTCCGCCAGCACCCCGACAGTCAGCGCGGGAGTGCGGTCGGTCGGTGTGGCTGAAGCAGGCGCCGTGGTCTCGCGTGGTGTGGTGATGGCTGATGTTGGCATGGAATCTCCAGCTGGGCGCGGGCTTATTCGCCACCGAGGATCAGGGCAACTGACTGCAGGCTAACACTGGAACCCTGCGGCGAACACAGAAGAGTTCAGCAGTGGTCGAGCGCGAAGACGAGGGGCTTTTGTGCTTGCATCGCGGGCGAAACGGCGGCATCGCCGCGGAGCATGGGGTCGAAAGTCCCTACCCGCTGCCGATCCGCGATGGCAGGCTCAACTTCAATGCAGGAAGGGAGTGTCCATTCATGGCGCACGAGGTGAGCGAAGACGAGTGGTCGCCGCAGGGACCCGTGACGGAAATCACGGACGCGGCAAGTTGGGCACTTCTGGACAGCAGTTCGTTTGGGCGCCTGGGGCTCAGCGTGGAGGATCGGCCGGAAATCTTTCCCGTCAATTACGCGACCGGCGGTAGAACAATCCTCTTCCGCACCGCAGCTGGAACAAAGCTCCATGATCTTGTCGCGAATCGATTCGTCGCTTTCGAGGTCGACTCAGAAGGCCCGGTCGGCACGTGGAGCGTCGTTGTCAAAGGCACCGCGGACACTTTGCAGGATGCTGAAGTAATTGCGGCGGCAGACCTGGTGGCATTCCCACCTTGGATCCCCACCGTGCCCTACGTCTATGTGCGGATCACACCAGAGACGATTCGTGGCCGCCAGTTTCAGCATCGCCTCCGAGCCGAGCGACTGTAGGTGGCTCAGGACGCGGATGTCCCTGAAGCTTCACAGAATAAGACCCGGCCCGCGTCCGATCCCTGTGATTGTGATGCCTTTTCCAACCGAGGGCGCTGAAGCTCCTTACAGGAAGCAACCGCCAACCCCCGCGATGAGTCGGCCACGATTACCGTCGGCACATGCCAGTTCCTCGCCCTCGCGCTTTCGCGGCCCGCCTCCTGCGTGCGATCAAGTACGAGACGTACGCCTTCTGGAGGCGGCGGCCAGTGCGACCGGACGTCGTCTTTTATGAGTCGTTTTCCGGAAACGGCATGCTTTGCAACCCTGAAGCGATCTTCCGAGCGTTGCTGGACGACCCCGAGTTCGCGCACATAAAGCATGTATGGACGCTTCGCAGCCGCAGGGAGAATCGCAGCGTAATTCGGGAGTTCGCGCATCATCCTCGCGTTCGTTTTGTGCGCCACGGCTCAGTCGCCTACTACCGCTCACTCGCGATCAGTGGCTACCTGGTCAACAATGCGACCTTCCCACCCGAATTCAGCAAACGTGAGCGACAGGTTTACCTGAACACCTGGCACGGCACCCCACTCAAACGGATGGGCTATGACATTGGCGAACCAGCGTCGCAAGTCGGCAACGTCATTCGCAACTTCCTGAACGCGGACTACCTGCTCGCCGCCAGTCCATTCATGGTCGATCAGATGTACGAGAGGGCGTACAGGCTGAAACACCTCTACCGGGGCCAAATCATCGAGGAGGGCTATCCGCGGATCGACCGCCAGTTCCTGAGCGGCGAAGCGGCCGCTGCCGCGCGCGTGAGACTCGCCGCCGCCGGCATCGACCTTCGCGGGCGCAAGGTGATCCTGTATGCGCCAACCTGGAAGGGCACCAACTTCAATCGGCCCGAAGATGACGCGGCGGAACTGATCGCGCGCGTGGCCGAGCTCGCATCGCAGATCGACACTGAGCGTTACGTCGTTCTTCTCAAGACCCACCAGGTCGTCCACAAGTTCGCCACTCACCGCCCGGAATTGCGCGGGCTCCTGGTGCCAAACGAAATTCCCACAAACGTCGTGCTCGGCGTAAGCGACATCCTTATCACCGACTATTCGAGCGTCTTCTTCGATTTCCTTCCGCTCGAGCGACCCATTCTCTTTTTCACACCTGACATCGACGACTATGCCGGCTACCGCGGCCTCTACATCGAACCCGAAGAGTGGCCAGGTCCCGTTGTTCGGTCCGTGGGCGAACTGGCCGGCGAACTCATACGCCTTGACCAGCTCGGGGTCAGCATCGACACTGCGCGTAAGCACGCCATCATGCGCGCTCGGTTCTGTCTGCACGAGGACGGCAACGCCACTGCGAGAATTATCGACATTGTCTTTCGCCGGAATGAAGGCGGATATCGCATCCTGCGGGCCGCGACGGACGAGCGCACCAGCATCCTCATTCACGCCGGTGGAATGCGTCCCAACGGCATCACGAGTTCCCTCATCAGCCTGCTTGACTCAATCGACCACGATCGCTTCGACGTCTCGGTGGTTTTCCCGAACAGCCGGAGGCGGGCCGTACTTGACCGCCAGCGACAACTCAATCCGCGCGTGCGGCAAATCGCCCGCGTCGGCGGGATGAATGGGTCAAAACTGTCGCACTGGATCAGACGGAGTTCGGCGCGGCGGGCTGCACTGGGCATTCACGGAACTGATGCGATCCAGCGCCGTCTCTGGGATGACGAGTGGCAACGCTGTTTTGGAAGCAGCAGATTTGATCACGTCATCGACTTCAGCGGGTATGCGCCGTTTTGGGCGACGCTAATGCTGCACTCTCCTGACGCGCACCGCTCGGTGTGGCTGCACAACGACATGGCGGCTGATGCGCACCGCGTCATCCGAGGCAGGCGTCGGCACCTGCGGAATCTCCTGGGCGTCTTCAGCCTGTACCGCGAATACGATCACCTCGTGTCGGTTTCGGAATCGCTTCGGACGATAAATTCGACATCTCTTGCCGAGTTCGCCCCGTCTGGCTTGTTCGTCTCCGCGCGAAACCTGATGAACGGCGATCGCGTACTGGCCGGCGCGGAAGCCAACATTGTCGAGCAGGCGACGGAAGCCGAGACCGGTGCGGTCGCGGAATGGTGCCTCCGGCTCACTGACCCACGATTCTCTGGAACGACGTTCGTCACGGTCGGGCGCATATCTCCAGAGAAGAATCACCGCCGCCTGATCGAGGCCTTTGCGCTCCTGCAAAAGGTTCGCGCAGAGTCCCGGCTCGTCATCGTCGGCGACGGACCGCTCAATGAGCAACTCCGGAAACTTGTCGACACGCTTGGCCTCACCAACTCGATTATCTTCACTGGACAGCAGTTGAATCCTTACGCGATCATGGCCGCCGCAGACTGTTTTGTGATGTCGAGCGACTATGAGGGCCAGCCCATGGTCATCCTTGAGGCTCTTGTTCTCGGTCTGCCGGTAGTGACAGTCGCATTCGGTTCAGCCGGAGACGCTCTACCAGACGGCGTCGGGCTCATCGTGCCGTCGACATCCGTGGAACTCGCGAACGGCATGGCCGAATTTATTACCGGTCGCGTGCCAGCACGCGCGCTCGATTTCGAGGCGTACAACCGCAATGCCATCGCTGAGTTCTACGACGCGGTCGGTCTTGCGCCTGCGTCTCAACCGTCGGAGCGTTCTCGTCGTCCGATTTAGCGACCTGAAGTTGGGAATCGTCGGCCGGATCGACGAGGTTGAGTCATCGGTCTCGGGTGCGCTGTGGCAAATGCTCACCGTGATCCGGCACACAGGCAACAAGGCGGTGCACGTTCAGGAGGCAAATGATCGAGTGACTCTTCTTGTGCGGCTATCGCAGCATCACCATCTACCTATGATGACGCTGCCCCGGGCGCCGGGTGCCTGAGCGAGCAGCACCTTGCCCTGCGGGGTAATCGCAAAACACAACGCGACGTAATTGTCTGATCCATCCACCTGAAAGTCTTCGTTGAACGAGTCTCGCGCGAAGTCAGAAACGAGCGGCTCAGTGTCCCGCACCGTGGAGTCAGCCGCTGCGACAACTCGAAACTTTCCCTTCAACGGCAGCGGGGTGCTGCCCGTTTGGGTACAAATTTCCTTTGCCCTAACCGCGAAACCCTTTGACGCGAGAGCAGCGATGGTGTCGGACTGATTTGCACAGCCCGCCAAGGACCCCACGATCGCAATGGCGGACAGACCAGCGACAATCACTTGAAGCTTCGATCGCAACATGAAAGTCATCGTCAGAAATCCGTTTGTCGTTTGGAAGAAACAGCGATCACCGCAGTTCTCACACCCAAGAAGATACCCGCTCCTCGTGGCCGAGCGTTGCTTGACCCACATGCGGTCCGGCGGCTCAGGCGCGCAGCGACCGAGTATGTATCAGACGGCGGTTATGAGCTCGAATCCGACTACTATGCGGGAACCGAATTCTTGTTGCACGGCGTCACGCACCGCTTTAGGCGCGCTCGTGGTGAAGTAGAGCACCGGGTCGTCACCTCGCGTTGCAACGCTGAGGATCCTTCGTGCTGTGCGGGCCATCGCAGATCAGGGCGAGCGAAATGGCCCTTGCCGAGGCGCTTGATGGGGAATAGCCGCCTGTTGGAAGTCCGGGATTCCTTCGCAGCCGATCGTTGGGCGACGAAGAAGAGAGTGGGCGTCGACCGTAGAGCGTGTGGGGGTCGTCGTCAACCACTATTCGCTTTGGCGTCATCCGCGTACACCGGAATGATGAGAGCACTAACGTGGCAGGGTCCCGGCTCGGTTTCTGTCGAAGTCGTTCCCGACGCCATGATTATCGAACCTACGGACGCGCTGATATCCGTGACTTCCACCGCAATCTGCGGATCCGACCTCCACCTGCTCGACGTGCTGGGTCCGTTCATGCATAAGAACGACATCATGGGGCACGAGCCGATGGGAATTGTTCTGGAGACCGGCTCGGCAGTCGAGAACCTGAGGCCTGGGGACCGGATCGTCGTTCCGTTCGTCATCGCCTGCGGCCATTGCTACATGTGCCGGCGGGGGTTGACCACCCAGTGTGAGACAACCCAGAATCGCGACCAGCGGGCGGGCGCAAGCCTCTATGGCTATACCGAGTTGTACGGGCGTGTCCCGGGCGGCCAGGCGGAACTATTACGCGTCCCCTTAGCAGACTTCAACGCAATGAAAATAAACTCCGATTTCCCCGATGAGCGGTATCTATTTCTGAGCGATATCCTTCCGACCGCGTGGCAGGGTGTGCAATACGCGAACGTGCCCGAAGGCGGGACGCTTCTGGTAGTGGGATTGGGACCAGTGGGTCAGTTCGCGTCCCGCATCGGTCGGCATCTCGGCTACCGCGTCATTGGGGTCGATCTCGTGCCTGAGCGACGGGAAATGGCCGAACGGCACGGCATCGAGACAATGGATGTCACAGCGAACTTGCTTGTTGACATCCAGGATCGCACCGACGGCCGCGGCCCGCATTCCGTACTCGATGCGGTTGGTATGGAGGCGCATGGCAATCCCGTCGCGGCCTTCGCACAAACCGCTGTCGGGCTTTTGCCGAGCGTCGCATCAAAGCGCCTCGCGAGGACTCTCGGAGTAGATCGTTTGGCTGCCCTGATGGCCTCCATCGAGTCAGTTCAGCGTGGCGGCACCGTCTCTCTCAGTGGCGTCTATGGGGGCGTCGCCGATCCTATGCCGATGCTCACGATGTTCGACAAGGGGATCACACTGCGGATGGGGCAGTGCAATGTGCACCGGTGGATCTCCGATCTCTGGTCGCTCGCGGAAGACGCGACGGACCCGCTTGGCGTTCAAGATCTCGTAACCCACCGGGTGTCCCTGGA
>JAUZFR010000055.1 GCA_030840335.1 Actinomycetota bacterium
ACCACATCGTCTCGTCTTCGTCGATCTACGGCGGAACGTACAACCTGTTCAAGTTCACGCTGGCGAAGCTCGGTATTGAGGTCACCTTCGTCGAGGACCAGGATGACGCCGAGGAGTGGGCCGCCGCAGTGCGCCCCAACACGAAGCTGTTCTTTGCGGAGACGATCGGCAACCCGAAGATCAACATCCTCGACATCGCGTTGGTGTCCGGTGTTGCCCACGAGAGTGGCATCCCGCTGATCGTCGACAATACGATCGCGACGCCGTACCTCATTCGTCCGTTCGAGCACGGAGCTGACATCGTGCTGCACTCGGCCACCAAGTACCTCGGTGGTCACGGCGCGGTCATCGGTGGCGTCATCGTCGATGGTGGCAAGTTCGAGTGGAGCAAGAACGGGGCGAAATTCCCGGGTCTCACCACTCCTGACGAGTCGTACCACGGCGTGAACTACACGGCGGCTCTCGGCGACGGGATTGCTTACATCATCAAGGCTCGCGTGCAGTTGCTGCGCGACCTCGGTGCGGCAATTGCTCCGGCGAGTGCCTGGCAGCTCATTCAGGGCATCGAAACGCTCAGCCTCCGGGTCGAGCGTCACGTCGCCAACGCACAGGCGGTCGCCGAGTGGCTGGAGAGCCACGACGACGTCGCATCCGTGAACTACTCGGGTCTCCCCTCGAGCCCGTGGTACGCGGCCGCGAACAAGTACGCCCCCAAGGGTGTCGGTGGTGTCCTGTCCTTCGAGCTCAAGGGCGGCGTCGACGCGGGTCGCGCGCTCGTGGACAACGTCTCGCTGTTCAGTCACGTCGCCAACATCGGTGACGTGCGCAGCCTGATCATCCACCCCGCATCCACGACCCACTCGCAGCTCACCCCAGAGCAGCAGCTCACCACCGGTGTTACGCCGGGCCTGGTGCGCCTGTCCGTTGGCATCGAGAACATCGATGACATCATCGCCGACCTCGAGGGTGGCCTCGCGGCCGCTCGTGCCGTGTCGGCAGCGAACGCGTCCGCCTAGTCACGTTTCAGTACTCGAACGCGCCGCTGGTGTAACACACCAGCGGCGCGTTCGCGTTTTAGCGATACTTGACGCTGACATGGATTGGCAAACTCCCGAGGACACGGTTCCTTCGGCATTCATCACCGAGGCGAACGCGCGAGCGCTCCTCGGTAAGCCGCATGCCACGGGAGCGTGGCGCGAAGGGGATGCGCCCGGTAACCGGCAGTTCCTGTCGATCGGGGCGATGGTTCTCGAACGCGGAGGCGAATTGCCCGTAGTGCGCGTCGCGTACGAAACCTTCGGCACACTGAACGCCGACCGAAGTAATGCGATCCTCGTACTGCACGCACTGACCGGTGACAGCCATGTAGTCGGTGATCCGGGCCCCGGGCATCCAACCGCCGGCTGGTGGGGCGACATCGTCGGCAGCGGGAAAGCGATCGATACCGACAACTGGTTCGTCGTTGCACCCAACATGCTCGGCGGCTGTCAGGGCACGACGGGCCCCTCGTCGACCTCGCCGGACGGCACCGAGTGGGGCTCGCGGTTTCCGTTTGTCACGATTCGCGACCAGGTCGCCGTGCAGGTCGCGTTCTCGGATGCGCTCGGCGTCGAGCGCTGGGCTGCCGTAATGGGCGGCTCGATGGGCGGCATGCAGGCACTCGAGTGGGCGGTCGGCTATCCGGATCGCGTTGCGCGCGTCGCCGTACTCGCGGCGCCCGAGTTGAGCAGCGCCGACCAGATTGCCCTGAACTCCGTGCAGGTCGATGCGATCCACCTCGACCCGCGTTTCGCCGATGGGGACTACTACAACGCAGCGGATGGCGAAGGGCCGTATCGCGGACTGGCCCTTGCGCGGCGGATGGCCCTGCTGAACTACCGGTCCCCAACCGAGCTCAATGATCGATTCGAGCGCAGCTGGCAGAGCGGAATCAGCCCGCTCGGCAGCGGCGGTCGATACGCGGTCGAGAGCTATCTCGATTTTCACGGCAACAAGTTCACCCGTCGGTTTGATGCAAACAGCTACATCACGCTCGTCAACGCCATGAATTCGCACGACATCGGGCGGGATCGTGGTGGCGTCTCCGCCGCACTCGCCCAGGTCAGTGCGCGCGCCCTCGTGCTGGGGATCGACACCGATCGCCTGTTCCCGGTCGGACACCAGGTGCTCATCGCGAGTCTCCTTCCCACCACGATCGACGACGGCGAGGCTGTCGTCATCACCTCACCATTTGGTCACGATGGTTTTCTCATCGAAGCCGAGTCGGTCGGCGCCCACGTCAAGCGGCTGCTCGCCGATTGAGCCCCGTTTGGGGTGTACAAACGAGTCTGTGTCAGTTTCGATATGCTGGCCCGACGAGGGGGCAACATGGATCCGACACACGAGGGCATCGTCGCGCCCATCCGCGTTGCAATCGTCGATGACCATCGGTTGGTGCTCGAGGGCCTCGCCGCGCGCCTGCACGACCCCGAGAACGGCCTCTCCATCGTCGCGACAGAGACCAGCTGGGCCGGTCTGATCGCGCATCCGGAATTCCCGGTCGATGTCGTCGTTCTCGACCTCCACCTCGAAGATGGCATTCCGGTTGGCACCAAGCTGCGCGCGCTCGGCACCATCGGCACGGCAACAGTCGTGATGAGCCGACACGCGGATTCCGCATCGGTTACGGCCGCAATGCGGGCGGGCGCGCTCGGATTCGTGCCCAAGACCGAGTCAGCGAGCGAACTCCTGTCAGCGATTCGCTCGGCCGCGCAAAGCACCGAACACCTTCCCGCTCCGCTGGCCGCGGCAATCGCGGGCTACACCGCATCCCCGGACCCCGGGCTCGGCCGCCAGGAGCAGCGCGCGCTGATTCTCTACGCATCCGGTCGTTCCATCAGAGAGGTCGCGTCGGAGATGAATACGACCGAGGAGACCGTGAAGTCGTACATCAAACGGGGCAGGCGCAAGTATCGCGAGATCGGGGTGGACGTCGGCACACGAATCCTGTTGCGACGGCACGGAGTGCGCGAAGGATGGCTGACGCCAGAGCAGTGAGGCCGGCGAGGGAGCAGGGGCCGCAGGCGATGCTGCGACCCCGTGCAAACCCCCCGGTTTTAGCCCTCGCCGCGTTAAAACGGTGTGAGCCCGGCGTCGATCTTCGGGTGAAACGCCGATCCGTAGGAATGCCAGGGCACTCTCACGGCATCATTAGTGTGGCAGCGCTGGCAAAACCGGCACGCCCCTCTGTTACAAAACTGACTGTACCGGCATTTTCGGGCATGGTCGGAACGGTGTGGCACCCCCATTTATGGTGCCAATCTGACAACATTTGAAACGATATGGAACTCATCGCCAAGGAGCGGGATCGCCTCCTGCAACGCACGGCTCGATTCCTGGGGCTGGCCGGCACGATTGTGGCGCTCGTGAGCCTCAGCATTCCGGGCGTCGTGCCCCTCGCGACCTACCTCGAGATGCTGCCCCTTCTCGCGTTCCTGGTCTTCAGCCACATCATGGTCGCCCGCAGCCTTGCTGTCATCTGGGCGTCGCTGGGCATCCTCGCTGGGATCGGCTCACTTCTGGTCGCCCGGGCACCATTCGGCGAGACCCCATCAGCAGGACTGGCGGATGCGCTTGCTCCGCTCGGAGCCGCCGGGGTCGCCGCTTTCGCGCTGGTTCTGGTGGCGAGCCTTCCCCGCATCCTTCTTCTCGTCCTCGGTGCGGTCGCCAGCAGTGTGATCGTGCAGAGCGCGAGCACGGGAACGGGGGCGCTCTCCGGAGCCACACTCTCGGTCATCCTGGGCTGGGTCCTCACCGCGGTACTCGGGTACTGGCTGACGGCGAGTGTGCCACGCGCAGCCCGACGCATCTACAGCATCGGCAAGGCCCATCGGGCGGAACGTCAGGCCAGCGAGACCGAGGCGCAACGCCGACAGGGCGCGCGCCTGCTGCACGACACCGTGCTTGCGACGCTCACGCTTCTCGCCCACTCGGGAGTAGGTGTCGCGCCCGAGGCTCTTCGCCAGCAATCTGCTGAGGATGCGCGTCTGCTGCGCCAGCTTCGCCTCGGGGCCACGCCAACTCCGCAGTCATCCGGCGCCTACAACCTCGAAAAGGTCGAGGAGTCCGCCCTCGGTACAACGCTCGAGTCGGTCAAGCAGAGATTCGGCCGCATGGGGCTCGAAGTCAGCTGGCACGGAACCGGTCAGGTGTTGCTGCCCAGTGACGTTCTCGACGCCTTCCTGCTGTCATTGGCGGAATGTCTCGAGAACGTGCGGCGCCACTCCGGTGTGACCCAGGCGCACGTCACGATAACGGATGATGCGACGACGGTTCGCGCGATGGTTACCGACTCGGGGGTCGGGTTCGATCTCGAGGGGATCGACGAAGACAAACTCGGGTTCAAGGAATCGGTCATCGGCCGCCTGCGCGAAGTCGGCGGCAACGCAAGGCTCTTCTCAAGTCCCGGCTCCGGCACCACAGTTGTACTGGAGGTGCCGCGATGACGAGTTTCCTCCGGCCGGAAGAGAACACTCTTGGCGTCATTCTCGGGCGCCGCGGCAAGGGCGGTCCTCCCGGCGTTGCAAAGGCACTGCGCCAGGCGAGTGCCCGCGGCGCAACCCTCGGGACGAGCTACCTCGGAATCGGCGCAGGTGTGTTGAGCGGCATCGAGGGCATCTACGGACTCAGTCGATTCGCCGCGCACCTTTCGCACTACCCCGATGCGCTGCCGGTCATCATCGCGTGGATCCTGTACATCGCCGCGCTTATCGCGGCACTTGTGACCATGTCAGTGCTGGGCGATCGACTCCCCCACTGGCTGTTCGCGCTCTACCTCGTCGCTCTTGCCGGCGCTGTAGCGCTCGACTTCGTTGCGATCTGGCCGCTGCACAACATCGGTGAGTACGCGACGGCGTCGGTTGCTGCCGGATTCGGACTCATGGTCGTCGTGACACTGCGAGGCGGCCGCGAGGTGCTTGGCGCCGCAGCCGTCCTTGGTGTCGCCTTCGTCGCCGTAGTTCTGCTCAACACACCGCTGACTGCAACGACTACACCAGCGCAGCTCGAAACGATTTCGCTCGCCGTTCTGCCGGGTGTTCTCGGCGTTTTCGTGGTTCGCGGCTTCAGACGTATGGTGCAGCTCGAACTCGACCGTGTTCTCGTGCAGAGCACCGTGTCGGCTCCCCGTTTCGCGGTCGGCATGCTCGCTTCGGAAGAGCTCGCACGCCTCGACCTCGCGGCCGAGGACCTGCTCGAGTCGGTTGCGACCGGTCGTACGGCGCTCCCGCTCGATCCGAAGACAGCTTCGGTTGCGGCATCCCTCGCGACTGAACTGCGCCTCCACCTCATCGAGGGTCGGCGGGAAACCTGGCTGTACCACGCTGTTTCTGAGTCTGAGATGCTCGGCAAGGCCGTCACCCTCACCGACCGGGGAAGCCTCGCGGGGTTGCTCGATCCGGTGCAGCGCGATGGCCTCCTGTCCGCTGTGTGGCTGCTGATGAGCGACCGGACGAAGTCGGCGGCGACGCGAACCGTTCAGCTGACGCTTGGCCCGATGGTGGCTTCGGAGCTTCGCCTTCCGGGCAACCAGATTGCGATCCCGATCGTGGTCACGTCGACCGGCGTGCCCCGAAACCGTGTCGACCCGGCCATCTGGGCGTCGATTTCGCGGGTCGGCGGCTACAACGACTCCACTCAAAATGCGAGCCTGAGAGTCGAGATCGAATGCATCGTAGACAACCCGGCCGACCAATGATCGATAGATTTTCTCTAGCAACCTGTTTTTCCGGCTCCACACGCTCCACAACTAGGTAAAGAGGTTCCATCTTGTCCCCATCAGAAGACAGAATCCGGCTGGCAATTGTCGACGACCACAGGATGCTTCTTGGCGCGCTGACCGAGTGGATCCGTAACGCGGCTCCCGACATCGACATGGTCGCCGCTGTCGCGTCGTGGCCAGAGCTGCTGACACATCCGGAGTTCCCGGTCGGAGTCGTTCTGCTCGACCTCGACCTCAAGGACAACATTCCGGTCTCTCTCAAGATCTCGACCCTGAAGACGACCGGTGTCCGAACCGTTCTGATGAGCACATACTCGGAGCCGAATGTGGTGCGTGAGGCACTCGCGGCCGGTGCGCTTGGCTACCTGGTCAAGAGCGAGGACGCGGGGATGATCGTTGAGGCCATCCGCGCCGCCGCAGTTGGTGAATCCTTTGTCTCAGCCGAACTCGACCTTGCGCTCAACTCCGGCGAGGTCGGTGGTGCTCCGAAGCTGAGCGCACAGGAGCGTCGCGTCATGGCACTCTACGGGGGTGGAGAGCCGGTAAAGGCCGTGGCGTACCAGCTGGGCATTTCCGAGGAGACGGCGAAGAGCTACCTCAAGCGAATCCGTGAGAAGTACCGCGTTGCCGGCATCGACGTCGGAACGAAGGTCGCACTACGAAAGCGTGCCATCCAGGACGGCATTCTGCTGCAGACTGAGGCGCCCGGCCAGCTTTGAGTCCGAGCGTCGGTGAGTCACCACGCTGATGATGGCGATGATGACACCGAGGGCTGCGAGCCCGAGACCAAGCCATACCGGGGACAGATAGCCGAGACCGGCGGCGACTACGACGCCGCCGAGCGCTGCGCCAAGGCTGTTGCCGATGTTGAGCGACGCGTGGTTGACTGCTGCCGCAAGCGTCTGGCTGTCTCCCGCGACATCCATCAGTCGGGTCTGAATCGCCGGCGACAGCGCTGATGCGGCGGCTCCGACGAGGAACAGGAAGAACAACAGTCCGACGGGGTTCTGCGCGGTAAGCGCGAGACCCGTGAGAGCCACCCCGAAAGCCCCGAAAGAGATGAAGAGTGCCCGCATCACGCTGATGTCGGCGACGTGGCCGCCCACGAAATTGCCGAGGGTCATGCCGAGACCTGCAACAACCAGTGCAATGGGAACGAAACTGGCATCGAGTCCGGTGACCGTCGTCACGATTGGTGCCACGTAGGTGTAGATGGCGAAGAACCCGCCGAACCCAATTGACCCGATTGCCAGTGCGAGCCACACCTGTGGACGACGGAAGACGCCGAGTTCGCGACGGAGGGTAGCCGCCGGGTCACCCGACTGCATCGGGACGGCGTACCACACCGCGACGAAGGTCAGCGCGAACAGGAAGGCGACGGCAAGATAGGCGAGGCGCCATCCGAGCCCCTGCCCGAGGAGCGTGATCGCGGGAACTCCGAGCACGTTTGCGATGGTGAGTCCTCCGAGAACGAAGGCGATCCCTTTGCCGCGGCTGCCCGGTCCCATCAGAGATGCGGCGACGAGCGCTGCGACGCCGAAATAGGCGCCATGTGGAAGGCCCGCGAGGAACCGTGCGGCGAGAACAAGTCCGAAGCTCGGCAAAATTGCGGATGCCACGGTCGTCAGGGTGAACGCGACAAGCAGTGAGAGAAGGAGTTTCTTGCGAGCGAAGCGCGCGGATAACGCCGCGATGGTTGGTGCCCCGACCACGACTCCGGCGGCGTACGCCGAAATCAGGAGCCCGGCCTGGGCGTTGGCGTTCTCCGGCGCGTGCGCGTAGAGGGCCGGAAACAGCTCGCTCGCGATGTTCGGCAGGAGGCCCATTGCGACGAATTCTGTGCATCCGATTGCGAATCCGCCGAGAGCCAGCGCAAGCAATGCCAGTCGCACGCGGGCACGGCTGAAGCCGTGCGGCGGAGCCGTCGTGGCGGACAAGGTTGAAGTCATCGGTGGCGAACCATTCTTTTCTCGAGGTGTGATCAGCTCGCCATCGAGCAGGACTCCAGTTTAGCGGTCGCCTCTGATCGCTTTTTCAAGGCGCTCAACTTTGCCGGACAGTTCGCCGGTGTAGCCGGGGCGAATGTCGGCCTTCAGGACGAGGGAGACTCGCGGGCCAAACGCGCCAACCGCGTCGGTTGCGCGTTTGATGACGTCGAAGACTTCGTCCCATTCGCCTTCGATGGTCGTGAACATTGAGTCCGTGTGGTTCGGAAGGCCGGACTCCCGCACAATCCTGACTGCTGCAGCGACCGCGTCGTGGACTGACCCATCGTCACCGCCACCCGACGGTGCGACCGAAAACGCGACTAGCATTCTGAACCCCGCATGATCTTCTCCATCTAATCCAACCTACTCGTCGGACGTGCTGGTTCTCCTCGTCAGTGCTGGTTCTCCTCGTCGGGCGTGCCGGTTTTGCGCAGGGGCTCGGGCTCGAGTTCGTTGTCAGCCGGATGAAATGGCCACACGGTCGGAAGCCAGTGTTCTGTGTCGCCGAGCAGTTCGTGATCGGCGGTTCGGCTCGAAACTTCACGCAGCCTTCCAATCGCCCACACGAGCAGCACGAATAGCAGCAGATTCCGGGCAGTCAGAACTGACAGCAGGAACGGGTCGAGCTGAAGCAGGTTGATGTAGAGGTACGGGTAGAACAGCTGGGTGAGGGAAGCGATGACCAGCACCAGAATCGCCGGCGTGCGGAACGATCGTCCGTGACCGCTCGCACTGGTGGCCAGGCCGAGTATGACGGGGACTGCGAGCCAGGTCATGTACTGCGGCGAACCAACCTTGTTGAACGCAATGAACGCCGTGATGAAGGCGAGCATGAGCGGTGGAAGGAGTTCGGTGACTGGTGCCTTCCGCCGAACGGCGAGGAAACCGACGATGGCGATTGCAATCACCGCAAGGCCGAGGATCGGTGTCATCACCATGGCAGCGACATCCGCTCCCGGTCCGCCCACCTGGTAGGTCAGGATATCGGGGTCGTAGTAGACGAAGGCGCCGGGCACATGAAGTCGCGAAAACCACATCCAGATCGTGCTGACCGGTGCTTCGACTTGCAGGCCCCGCCCTGTTTGTTGGGTGACAAAGCTGAAGATGTTCATGCCACTGCCCAGAACCAGTGCGATTGCAATGATCGTCACGCTCGTCACGATCGTGGTGACGAGGACCTTTCGCCGAGCACGACTCGCAATGAGGATGGCGGCGAGGATCGCCGCTGGCCAGACCTTGATCCAGGTGGCGATCGTCAGGAGCACGGCGGCGACCCGGGGGCGGCTCGCGAGGAACAGTACCGCGACGATCGCGAAGGGAATTGTTATCGAGTCGATGCGGCCCATCGCGATTGGTCCAAGCAGCAGGAGGAAGGCGATCCACCACCAGCCGATTGCGGTCGAGCGAATGGGGCGTCGCCATCCGATCATTGCGGCGAACGCGACTGTGTCGAGTACGAAGACAAGGCTCAGCCATGTGCCTGCGAAGTTCTCGAACCCGAAACTTGCTGCGGCGACCATGGGGATCAGCGCGACGATCGGATAGACCCACACACTGTCGATGCCGACGTAGTAGTGGGCCAGAGTGGCCTGTTCCGCCCAGTACTTGTAGACGAGCGTGACGTCGCCGAGCGGAAGCCCGGGTGCATTCAGGTTGAGAATGCCGAGCCAGAGGTGGGTCAGGATGAAGACGCACCAGAGCAGTGTGCGGCTTTCCGGGAGCCCACCGAAGATGTCTCGCAACGCTTGGCGCGCTGGCGAGGCTCCGGTCATGCGGCCTAGCGTATCCCGGCGAGCAGTGTGGAAATGGTCGCGGGCAGCTGCGTGGTGAGATCGAGAATTGTAAATGGGCCTCCGGCGGAGGCGCGTTCGGCGGCCAATCCATGAATTACCGACGCTGATGCGGCGAGGCGCGCGAGCAGGCTCGAGTCGTTCACAACTTCGTCGGCATGAGTGGCGACGAGTGCACCGAGGATGCCGCCGAGCGCGTCCCCTGCGCCCGCCGTTGCAAGCCAGGTCGGTGCAGCGCGGGTGCTGAGGCGGGTTCCGTCGGGTGCCGCGATGTATGTGGTGTGGCCCTTCAGCAGGACTGTCACGCCGAGCTTGTCCGCAGCCTGCGCTGCGGCCGATGCCGGGTCGATCGCGATGTCGGCCGGATTCAGGTCGAGCACTCTCGCGAGTTCGCGGAAGTGGGGTGTGATGACTGTCGGCCCGTGTGTCGACGCGTGAAGATCCAATGCGCCGCCGTCGAGAACCACGGGGACTTCTTGCGCGATCGCGTCTGCGATCGCTTCGCGCGATTCATTTTGTGAGCCGAGACTCCCGCGGCCGACCGGATCAGGTCCGACCGGATCACCTGAGAGTGCAGCCATTCCCGACCCGATGAGCCAGGCCTGGACTCGGCCATTGGCGGTCACCGATTCGGGGCGGCGACTCAACACGAGTGTTGCGGCGCGTTCCGGCCCCAGATACCGAATCATTCCGACACCGGTGTGTAGCGCCGCTTCGACGCCGAGTACCGCCGCGCCCGGGTACTGGGTGCTGCCCGTGATGATTCCGAGAACCCCGCGACTGTACTTGTCGTCGCTCTCACTCGGCACAGCAATACTGATGGCTGTGTCGGTCGCCGTCCATGGCGTGAAATTTGTCACAGTTCTTACGTTAGTTTGGCTCGCGGTAGTTTGGGACTCGTGAGTCTTACAATCCCCGGTCGAGTTGTCGTGTTCGATTATGGGGAGGTTATTTCGACAGCCCCGGCGCAGCAGGATCGCGACGAGCTGCTGGCGATTGCCGGTGTTGCCTCCGAAGTTCTGTGGGCGAGCTACGAAGCGCATCGAGATCGGCTGGATCACGGTCTTCTGAGCGTCACTGAATATTGGCGCCGGGTTGCGGTCGACGTCGGCGCAGAGTGGAGCCTGACCGACATCCAGCGCCTCTGGACAGCAGATTTTCGCGGCTGGACGAGTGTCGAGCCAGCGACTGTCGATCTTCTCGACGAGCTCGTGCAGGGGGGAACGCGAATTGCGCTGCTGTCGAACGCCGGTTTCGACTTTGTCAGTCCGCTGACTTTCTCGCCTATTGGGGCTCTGTTCGAGCGTGTCTTCGTGAGTGCAGAGCTGGGTCTGCTGAAGCCGGATCCGGCGATCTATCTGCGGGTTGCGTCGGAACTTGGAATTACTCCGGCCGAAATGGTGTTTGTGGACAACAAGAGCGTCAACACTGACGCAGCTGCCGCGCTCGGCATTACCACTCACCACTTTGTTGGCGTCGCGGGTTTGCGCGGCTTTCTGGAGTCGCTCGCCTCCGGCAGCTGAGCCGGAAGTAGTTTTCTCCGCGTCACAAGTGCTCATCTCTACGAACGGATCGCTTTGTCTGCACTCTTTCAGCCCATTTCCATTCGCGGTCTCTCGATTCGCAATCGCGTGTGGGTGGCGCCGATGTGCCAGTACTCGGTGTTTGCCGAGGATGGGGTGCCGCGTGACTGGCATCTCATGCATCTCGGTTCCCTTGCCGCGGGTGGGTCGGGTCTCGTCATCGCCGAAGCAACCGCCGTGACTGCCGACGGACGAATCACTCCTCGTGACACCGGCCTCTGGAACAACGAGCAGCTGGATGCCTGGTCGCACATTGTGACGTTCATCCACTCGCAGGGTGCTGCTGCCGGCATCCAGTTGGCGCATGCCGGTCGCAAGGCGTCGACCTGGCCCGCGTGGGGTTATGACCGGCACGGCACCGTGCCGGTTGCCGAGGGTGGCTGGCAGACCGAGTCCGCATCGGATATCCCGTTTGATGGATACTCGCCGCCAGTTGGTCTGGATGCCGCCGGTATTGATGGCGTTGTTGCGGCTTTTGTCGCTTCGGCGAAGCGGGCGATCACGGCCGGTTTCGATCTGATCGAGTTGCATGCTGCACACGGCTATCTTTTGCACCAGTTTCTGTCGCCGCTCAGCAACAACCGCACCGACGAATATGGCGGACCTCTCGAGAATCGCGCGCGACTGTTGCTGCGTATCGTTCGGGAACTCAGGGCGACTGTGGGTGACGATTTTCCGATTCTGGTGCGATTCTCGGCCACGGACTACGCAGCGGGCGGCTGGGATCAGGAACAGACTGCGGTCGTTGCGGGTTGGGCTCGTGAGGCTGGTGCCGACCTGTTCGATATTTCTTCGGGTGGCAACATTAATGGCGTCACGATGCCGCTCGGTCCCGGCTATCAGGTTCCGTTCTCGGAATATGTGCGCACCCAGGCCGATGTCGCGACTGCGGCGGTTGGGATGATCACCGAGCCACAGCAAGCGGAAGAAATCGTTGCTTCGGGGCAGGCGGATGCGGTGTTGCTCGCTCGCGAACTTCTGCGTGATCCGCACTGGCCGCTTCGCGCTGCTCGTGAGCTCGAAGCGGACATCGACTACTGGCCATCGCAATACCTGCGAGCGAAGGTCTAGTCGTGCGCGGGTTGCCCCACGGCGGCCAGTGCCATTCTGCCTAAGCTGCATGGCTCGTGCCGCTCGCGACTGACTCTGCCCTGTTGCCATCGCTCTCGGGACCCGCGCGTTTGAGCGCAGCGATGATCGGATTCTTCGTGGGCATTTCAACAGGCGCCTGTGTCGGGTCGATCGCCTGGGGTGGTTTCAACCAATAGTTGCCACCATCGCGCACGATCTCCCACCCGTTGTTGTGGAACAACATGTGGTGATATCGGCACAACAGAATTCCGTCTGCAATATCGGTGCGACCACGATCGCGGGCCCAATAGTTGATGTGGTGAGCCTCGCACCACGATGGCGGTTTGTCGCAGCCCGGTGCACGGCACCCGCCATCGCGGACCGCCAGCCCAATTCTTTGTCGCGCGCTGAAGAGGCGCAATTCGCGCCCGATGTTCACGGATTGACCATCGTGGTCGAACATCACCCCGACTAGTCCGGTGTCGCAGAGGGCTTGCTCCACTTTGCTGAAGGCGATGGGTGTGCCGGACCCCTCGACGATCGCCTGACCTGCCTTCGCCTCGAGCGTCTGCTCGGTCACGATCACCCGAACGGCCGCGCGGCCCTTTCCCGGCAGCACGGTCGAGTCTGCTGCAAGCCCGTTACGAAGCACCTGCACGAACCCGTCAGCGAGCACCTGCTCGTTGGTGCGAGTGTCTCTGAGCAACTCCTCCGCCCGCTTTGTCTGGTCGTCGCTCTCAGCGGCGGTCGAGCCCGCAGTCGTTTCGGGAAAGCGTGGTCCTCCGGTGCGGGGTGCAAGTATCAGCGAAAGGGCCTGATCGAGTTCGCGACCGCCTTCTTCCTCGGGGAGCAGCCAGGACCCACCAAACATGCCATCACGGTGAAATCGGCGTACATACCTCTGATCGGCACGCTGCTTTTCGCCCCGAGCGATGGCGGCTGCATCAAGTTCGTTTCTGAGATCGCGCGCGGCGCGCCACAGCCGCTCGGGCGGGATGCTGCCCGCCGCTGAGACCGCCCGTTGCGCGAGCTCCACGGCGGCTTCGCGGAGCTGTGAGGTCGTGACCGCAGAGTCGACGACACCCAACCCACGTCGGATCGCATCCGCGGAGTCGAGAGAGAGGTGACCGGCCGCAACCGCAGCCACGAGCGGAGCCTGCCAGGCCGGCGATTCGGTTGGGTCGGCACTGTCCACAGCACTGTCCACAGCACCGTCTACGGCACCGTCTACGGCACTGTCTACGGCACTGTCTACTGATGAGCCCGCCTCGCCGGCGGGCGTATCAGCGTGAGCCGCGCCGGCCGCCGCATTCTCAACCTCGATAACCATCGCGCCGAGGTTGGCGAGCTTCGTCGCTTCGGCGGTGCTGCTGCCGGTGAGAGTTTGGATCAGTAACTGTGGCGTAGCGGACCCACTGCGACGCGCCAAACCCGCATAACCGAGCTCGTATGAAGAGCGGCGAGTGAGAGTGGTGGCATAAGCGAGTTTCAGGGCTTGAACATGTCTTTCGTGCTCGGTGATCAGCTTGAAACCCGCGATCACGGAAGCATCATCGAGGGCATCGATGTCGACCTGGGAGCCACCGAGCGTCGCGACAGCCGCGGCTGACTCCACTAGGGCGGTGGCGAGGTTTCTCATGTCTCAATTTTGCCCGAAATCGAACGTGTGTTCGAATGTTTGAAGCAATCTGTGGATAAGTTCTCAAATTCTGCTCTTGGCAGAACCCGACCGAGCCGGGCGCCACGGAGTCCGCCGAGTCGTAATGTGGCGAACAGACAGAAATCCGGGAGGAACCATGCTGTTGCGCTACGCCATCGGCCACGTCGTTCGACGCGTGCGGCGCGAACGCGCGAAGACCCTGCAGCAACTCTCCGGCGAAGCCCGCGTCTCGCTCCCATACATCTCAGAGATCGAGCGCGGCCGCAAGGAGGTGTCGTCCGAGATTCTCGCGACACTCTGCGCGGCACTCGACGTACCCATGGATGTCTTCCTCCGCGAAGTCAGCACGGTTCTTGCTCGCGATGCGGCAGCCACGTCGATCATCGAGCTGCAGAGCGCACGCGAACAACGCGAATCGAGCGCGAGCCGCTCAACCGCGACCCGCTCAACCCCAAGCCGATCAACCGAAGTGCTTCTGGCCGCCTAGAAATCACTTCCGCCGCGTCGCATCCTGCACTTCACCGACGAGTTCTTCGATGATGTCCTCGAGGAAGAGCACACCCCGCGTCGCGCCGGTCTCATCGAAGACGCGGGCGACGTGCACACCCGAGCGCCGCATAGTGGCGAGCGCATCCTCGAGATCGGTCGCGCGATAGATTGAAATGAGCTGGCGGATGCGCTTCGGCGGCACTGGCTCGGTGAATTCGTCGGCGTCCAGGTCGATGACGTCCTTGAGGTGCAGGTAGCCCGTCGGTTCTCCGGCCTCGTTCACGAGCACATACCGCGAGAAACCACGTTGCGCGACCGCCTTTTCGACGTCGGCCGGCGTCGCATCCTCGGGGAGTGTCACCAGTTTGGCCATGCCGACGGCGACATCCTGCGCCTGCTTCTCGGTGAACTCGAACGCCGCGGTGAGCGTGCCCGTCGAGTCGGTGAGCAGCCCTTCCCTTGTCGACTGGGCAACAATGTTCGCCACCTCGTCGACCGTGAACGTGCTGGTTGCCTCAGTCTTTGGCTGGATGCCCACGAGCCGCACGATCCCGTTGGACGTCGCGTTCAGTGCAACGATGACCGGGCGGAAGATTGTCGCGAAAAACACGAGCGGAGGTGCGAGCAGCAGTACCGCGGCCTCCGGCATCGAGAACGACAGGTTCTTGGGAACCATCTCGCCAACGATCACGTGCAGGAACGAAACGATGGTCAGGGAGAGCAGGAACGAGACCGTGCCGACGACCGCTTCTGTCCAGCCGAGCAGGTCGAGCGGATGCGAGATGAGGTCGTGGAGAGCAGGCTCGGACACGTTGAGGATGAGCAGCGAGCACACCGTAATGCCAAGCTGTGTCGTCGCGAGCATCAGCGTCGCGTGTTCCATCGCCCACAGTGCAGTCTTCGCCGATCGAGAACCCCGTTCGGCACGCGGCTCGATCTGCGACCGTCGAGCGGAAATGATCGAGAACTCCGCAGCGACGAAGAACGCGTTGATCAGCAGCAGGATGCCCAGCCACGCAATGCCCCAGCCGTCGCTCACGCGTTGTCACCGTCCCTCGGGATGTCGAGTCGTGGCGTGTAACGCACCCGGTCGATACGGCGCCCGTCGAGTCGCTCGATTCGGAATTCGCCGCCATTCACCGTGACGGTGTCGCCCACGGTCGGCAGGCGGCCGAGTTCGCTCATCAGCCAGCCCGCGACCGTCTCGTATGGCCCGTCTTCGGGCACGTTGACATCCGTACGCTCAAGCAGTTCATCCGGTCGTAGAATGCCGGGGAACGTGAACCAGTCACGGCTGCGCACAACATCCGGCTTGTTCCGATCGTGTTCGTCGGACACCTCGCCAACGAGCTCCTCGACCAGGTCCTCGAGAGTCGCGACGCCGGCGGTTCCCCCGTACTCATCGACGACGACCGCCATCTGGTACCCGCGCCCCCTGAGCTCGGCGAGCAGCGTGTCGAGGCGCATCGTCTCCGGCACCCGAAGTGCCTCGCTCTGCAATGCGGTCACGGGAACGTCGACCCGCTTTTCGCGCGGAACCGCAACAGCCTGCTTGATGTGCACGATTCCGACCACGTCGTCGATGCCTTCGTCGATGACCGGGAACCGCGAGAAGCCGGTGCGGATCGCCAGTTGGATGATGGCATGCGCCGATTCGGTGCGGTCAATGCTCGCGACGCGTGGGCGGGGCGTCATGACATCCTGTGCGGTCAGGTCGGAGAATGCGAGAGTGCGTGCCAGCAAAGTGGCCGTGTCATTGTCCAGGCTGCCTTCGCGCGCCGAGCGGCGGAGCAGGGACGTGAGCTCCTCAGCGGTCCGAGCGAAGCTCAGTTCCTCCTTCGGCTCGACTCCAAACAATCTCAGGATGCCGTTTGCGGTGCTGTTGAGGAGGGTCACCACGGGTTTGAACACGGTGGTGAAGCCGACCTGGAACGGAATCACAATCTTGCCGGTCTCCCGCGGCAGCGCGAGAGCGATGTTCTTGGGAACCAGTTCCCCAACGATCATCGAGATGAGCGTCGCAATGGCGACCGCAATGATCGCGGAGGTTGGCGCAACTGCACCCTCGCTCATTCCGAGCGCGACAAGCGGCACGTGGATAAACGAGCTCAGCGCAGGCTCGAGCGTGTAACCGGTGAGCAGAGTGGTCAGGGTGATACCCAGCTGCGCGCTCGACAGATGGGTCGACGTGATCCTGAGCGCGCGAATCGTGGTGCCCAGATGACGTTCGCCGCGTTGCTCGCGAACCTCGAGATCGGATCGATCGAGATTGACGAGTGCGAACTCCGACGCGACGAAGAGCCCGGTGCCGACAGTCAGCAGCACGCCGACGCCCAGCATGATCCACTCATACATGGCGGCCACCTGCGCAGCGACTGGGAGGGTCGTCCATTATCTGACCCATCATATGGTCGTTGCTTCCCGGATAGCGGGTCGACCTCTGTCGCGACCTCAAAGAATTGCGGTGATCACCACGAAACCGGAAGCGCCTTGCCCTCTTCATATCCGGCTGCGCTCTGGATGCCGACCAGCGCACGCTGGTGGAACTCGTCAACCGTGGATGCTCCCGCGTACGTGAACGAACTGCGCAGGCCCGAAGTAATCATGTCGAGCAGGTCCTCGAGCGACGGGCGAAGCGGATCGAGGTAGATCTTCGAACTCGAGATACCCTCCGCGAACAGCGTCTTGCGGGCAAGCTCGTAGGGGTCAAGCCCGTCGAACCGCTCCTTGACCGCCTTGGTCGAGGCCATGCCCCAGCTCTCCTTGAAGAGCCGACCGTTCGCATCCGTATTAAGGGTGCCAGGTGCTTCGATCGTTCCCGCAAACCACGAACCCACCATGACGGATGCCGCCCCGGCGGCCAGCGCGAGCGCCACGTCTCGCGGGTACCGCACGCCCCCATCCGCCCAGACGGATGCGCCGAGCTCGCGGGCAGCGGCGGATGTCTCGAGAACCGCCGAGAATTGCGGGCGACCGACCGCCGTCATCATGCGGGTGGTGCACATGGCGCCCGGTCCGACACCGACCTTGATGATGTTGGCGCCCGCATCCACGAGATCGCGCACGGCGACCTCGGTGACGACGTTGCCCGCGACGATCGGCAGGCCGAGATTCAACGCGGCGACGGTGCGGATGGCTCGGAGCATGCCCTCCTGGTGTCCATGCGCGGTGTCGATGACGAGAACGTCGGCTCCGGCCGCTGCCAGTGCCCTCGCTTTGCCCGCGACATCGCCGTTGATGCCGATTGCAGCCGCGACCCGCAAACGTCCGTTTGCGTCGAGGGCGGGCTGATAGAGCGTAGAGCGAAGCGCGCTCCGGCGGCTGAGCGTGCCAACCACCACACCCTTGGACAGTACGGGCGCGAATTCGAGCGATGCCGCAACCATCAGGTCGAACGCGGCGCGCGGGCTGTCCACATCCGCGGCATCGATCGACGCGAGTTCCCCGTGCAGCAGATCGCCGAGGCGGGCATCCGGAAGGGCGGTGGCGAGCCGCGCGGCCTGAATCGTGCCGACGTAGGCGTCGTTCTCGTCGTGCAGCACAATACCGTGGCCGTCGACTGCCGGAATTCTCTGGAGTGCCGAGGCGACGCTGTCGCCGGGTGAGAGCGTGAGAGGGGTGTCCCACTCGACGGGCTGTTCCTTCACCCAGCGGATGGCCGCGGCAAGGTCCTCGAGGTGCATGTCCTGGGGCAGCACGCCGAGGCCGCCCCTGCGCGCGAGGGTCGCGGCGAGCCTCGGCCCGGTCACCGAGTTCATGTTGGCCGAGACCAGTGGAATAGTCGCGCCGGTGCCGTCGCCCGGCGAGAGGGAGACGTCGAGCCGACTCGTTACCGCAGAGCGGTTGGGTACGAGAAACACGTCGGAATAGGTGAGGTCGTGAACCGGCGCGGTCTCATAAAACTCCATGAAAATTAACGCTAGACCCTCGCACGGGCGACAGCGCGCTCGCGTACGAGCGGTTAGGCTTAAGAGTTGGCGGCCAGTCCCCGGCCGTCGCCGAGAAAACATGCAATCTAGCGGATGAGAGTGGGCGGTCGGCTGTGTCAAGCCAAGTGACCGGAATCGAGGATGGCGCCTCGGGTGAGTTTGGAGCCAACGAATGGCTCGTAGACGAAATGTACGAGCGGTACATCGTCGATAAGAACTCGGTAGACCAGTCCTGGTGGCCGATCCTGGAGAGTTACAAGCCGACGGCTGTCGACCCCGCTCCCACCACGGCCGCGCCGATCGAAGACTCGACTGCCGCCGCACCAGAATCCCAGATCGGCGGCGAGGCCCAGATGCCAGCCGAGATCACCCCCGACATCGTGGCTGAGAACGCTCCGCAACCCGAGGTATCGCCCATCAGCACGCCGTCGACTCCCTCGACCCAGACCGGCGCACAGCCTGTCGCCCGCACGACCTCGGTGCAGGCGAAGCCCGCACCAATCCCCGCTGAGGCTCCGTCGACATCCGCGATCCCGGTTATACCGGCGCCGGGCGGCGAATCCCCCGCCGAGGCGGAGAACATCGTGTCCGCGCTCAAGGGTGTTGCAAAGACAATCGCGGCCAACATGGATGCGAGCCTCAGCGTTCCGACAGCGACCAGCGTGCGCACGATACCCGCGAAGCTGATGATTGATAACCGCATCGTCATCAACAACCACCTGAAGCGTGCGCGCGGTGGCAAGGTCTCGTTCACACACCTCATCGCCTGGGCGATCGTCGAGACGATCAAGGAATTCCCCAGCCAGAACGTCTACTACGACGACGCGGACGGCAAGCCCTCCGTTGTCACCCCTGCGCACATCAACCTCGGAATCGCAATCGACCTGCCAAAGCCGGATGGCACGCGCAGCCTCGTCGTTCCCGGAATCAAGCGCGCCGACACCATGGAGTTCGGTGAGTTCCTGCTGGCCTATGAGGATGTCATCTCCCGCGCTCGCGCGAACAAGCTGACGATGGCCGACTACCAGGGCAACACGATTTCGCTGACGAATCCGGGCGGCATCGGCACCGAGCACTCTGTCCCCCGACTCATGAAGGGCGCAGGCAGCATCATCGGCGCCGGCGCACTCGAGTATCCGGCCGCGTTCCAGGGCGCGAGCCCCAAGACCCTCGCCGAACTCGGTATCGGCAAGACCATCACCTTGACGAGCACCTACGACCACCGTGTCATCCAGGGCGCGGGTTCCGGCGAGTTCCTCAAGAAGGTGCACGAACTACTCATCGGCGAGCGCGGATTCTATGAAGGCATCTTCGCCGCCCTTCGCATCCCGTACGACCCGATCCACTGGGCCCCCGACATCAGCGTCGACCTCGCGGACGCCGTCGGCAAGACCGCACGCGTACAGGAACTGATCAACTCGTTCCGCGTTCGTGGCCACCTGATGGCTGACATCGACCCGCTCGAGTATCGCCAGCGCACGCATCCTGACCTCGACATCGCGAGCCACGGCCTGACCTTCTGGGATCTCGACCGCGAGTTCGTCACCGGCGGCTTCGGCAACAAGAAAGCGGCGCTGCTTCGGGACATCCTCGGCATGCTGCGCGACGCATACTGCCGCACGACCGGCATCGAGTACATGCACATCCAGGATCCGGTGCAGCGTCGCTGGATCCAGGATCACGTCGAAAAGCCCTACGCGAAGCCCAGCCACGACGAGCAGATGCGCATCCTTGCCAAGCTCAACGAGGCAGAGGCATTCGAAACCTTCCTTCAGACCAAGTACGTCGGCCAGAAGCGGTTCAGCCTCGAGGGCGGCGAGTCGACGATCTCCCTGCTCGACACCGTGATTCAGGATGCCGCACACGCGGATCTCGAAGAGGTCGCGATCGGCATGGCCCACCGCGGCCGCCTCAGCGTGCTCACCAACATCGCCGGCAAGACTTACGGCCAGATCTTCCGTGAATTCGAGGGTACGCAAGACCCGCGAACCGTGCAGGGCTCCGGTGATGTGAAGTACCACCTCGGCACCGAGGGCACGTTCACGAGCGCGGATGGCAAGCAGATTCCGGTTTACCTCGCCGCCAATCCATCGCACCTCGAAGCGGTCGACGGCGTGCTCGAGGGCATCGTCCGTGCCAAGCAGGACCGCCATCCCATCGGATCGTTCTCCGTGCTGCCGATCATGGTGCACGGTGACGCGGCGATGGCCGGCCAGGGCATCGTCGTCGAGATCCTGCAGATGTCGCAGCTGCGCGCGTACCGCACCGGCGGCACAATCCACGTCAATATCAACAACCAGGTCGGCTTTACGACCCCTCCCGGTGAGGGCCGCACGTCGGTCTACTCCACGGATGTCGCGAAGACGATCCAGTCACCGATCTTCCATGTCAACGGGGATGACCCCGAGGCAGTGATGCGCGTTGCGCATCTGGCGTTCCAGTACCGTCAGGAGTTCCACCGCGACGTGGTCATCGACCTGGTGTGCTACCGCCGACGTGGTCACAACGAGGGCGACGACCCCTCGATGACCCAGCCGCTCATGTACAACCTCATCGAGGCCAAGCGCTCGGTTCGAACTTTGTACACCGAGGCGCTCGTCGGTCGCGGTGACATTACCGAGGAAGAGTACGACGCGGCACACCTCGACTTCCAGGACCGCCTCGAGCGCGCGTTCGCCGAGACTCACGCCGCGCAGACCGGCTCGATGCCGATCATCACGCAGGATGGCGGCGCAGTTGCCGACCTCGAGCGTCCAGGTTCACAGCAGGACGACGCCGTCGGCGAGCCGGCGACGACTGCGGTCGACCCGACGGTCATCCAGCTCATCGGCGACGCCCACGACAATCCACCCGCGGGCTTCACGGTGCACCCGAAGCTGCAGGCGCTCCTCAAGAAGCGCTTCGACATGAGCCGCAACGGCCAGATCGACTGGGGTTTCGGCGAGCTTCTCGCCCTCGGCTCCCTGCTTCTCGAAGGCACGCCGGTTCGCATGGCGGGGCAAGACACCCGGCGCGGCACGTTTGTGCAGCGCCACGCCGTTCTGCACGATCGCCTCAATGGCCAGGAATGGCTGCCCCTTGCGAACCTCAGTGACAGCCAGGCTCGTTTCTGGATCTACGATTCCCTGCTCAGCGAGTACGCGGCGATGGGCTTCGAATACGGATACTCGGTCGAGCGCGCAGACGCTCTCGTGCTCTGGGAAGCACAGTTCGGCGACTTCGCCAACGGCGCCCAGACGATCCTCGACGAATTCATCTCGTCCGCCGAGCAGAAGTGGGGCCAGCGTTCCGGTGTCGTGCTCCTCCTGCCACACGGCTACGAGGGACAGGGACCCGACCACTCGTCGGCCCGCATCGAGCGCTACCTCCAGCTCTGCGCCGAGAACAACATGACCGTCGCGCGTCCGTCGACGCCTGCGTCCTACTTCCACCTGCTGCGCCGCCAGGCCTACGCGCGTCCGCGTCGCCCGCTGATCGTCTTCACGCCGAAGGCAATGCTTCGGTTGCGCGGAGCGACCAGCGAGGTATCCGACTTCACGACGGGCAAGTTCGAGCCGGTCATCGATGACACGCGCGGTCTGGATCGCTCGACGGTCCGTCGCGTCGTCCTCACCGCGGGCAAGATCTACTACGACCTGCTCGCCGAGGTCGAAAAGCGTGGTCAGCGGGATGTGGCTCTCGTTCGTCTCGAACAGTTCTACCCGCTTCCCGCCAACGAGTTGAACGCCATTCTCGAGAACTACCCGCACGCTGACCTCGTCTGGGCCCAGGATGAGCCCGAGAATCAGGGTGCCTGGCCGTTCATCAGCCTCGAGCTGGCACGCCGCCTGCGCGGGCGCACGATCGGCGTCGCATCGCGGCCATCATCCGCGTCGCCGGCAACGGGTTCATCGAAGCGCAGCGCGCAGGAGCAGGCCGATCTCATTTCGCGGGCACTGACACTTCCGTAGCGGTCTCTGACGGGTCGGGAGCTGTCCCCCTCGGATGCTGTCCCCCTCAAGGGGGACTAGACCCGTCCCCCACCCGCTGCGAGAGTTTGAGTGTCCGAAGGACGCCGCGAAAACGGCGAACCGACGTTCGTATTAGCCCAAAACAATAAGTGCTATCCGAACAGAACTACCGCCTGAACAGAAGTGCTACCTGAACCGAGTTGAGTGCTGTGCCACGAAACTCAGTGCAAGCGTTGCCGCAATCCCAAACCGAACCGTGCTGCCCGAACAGCGCGTTGGGGGTGCGGTAACCCCACCCTTCGGCGATCGCCAGATGGCGGCGATGACGGCCCGAGTGTCTAGAGCTTGAGCTCCTGGAGCCGGCCGAGAACTGCCGCGCGCAGGTCATCCGGCGCCTTCTCCTGGCACGCCTTGCGCACCTTCTCGCTCAAAGTGAGGCCGATGAGGTGCTCGGCCGAGCAGTCTTCACAGGTGGCGAGGTGCTCGGTAATGTCTGCGAAGTCAGCATCGCTCACCTCACGGTGAAGATACTCTTCGAGTTCGGCCTTGGCCTTGTCGCATCCGCAATCGGTCATTTTGCGCTCCTTGAAAGACGCTGTGCTTCAGATAAGTTCTTCTCCGGCGTTTGGATCCCGCGCTCGCGCGCGTAATCTGCGAGGAGATCCCGGAGCATCCGACGGCCACGGTGAAGTCGGCTCATGACGGTTCCTACGGGTGTTTTCATGATGTCGGCAATCTCCTGGTAGGAGAAGCCCTCAACGTCGGCGAAGTACACGGCCATCCGGAAGTCTTCCGGGATCGCCTGAAGTGCGTCCTTCACCGCGCTGTCCGGCAGGTGATCGATCGCTTCGGCTTCCGCTGAACGAGTCGACGTCGACTGCGTCACGGATTCCGCGCCACCGAGCTGCCAGTCCTCAAGGTCATCGATGGTCCCCTGGTAGGGATTTCGCTGATTCTTGCGGTAGTTGTTGATAAACGTGTTCGTCTGGATGCGATACAGCCAGGCCTTCAGGTTCGTGCCCTGCTGGAACTGCCCGAACGCCTGGAAAGCCTTCACGAACGTTTCCTGCACGAGGTCCGCCGCGTCGGCCGGATTGCGGGTCAGCCGCATTGCGGCTGCATAAAGCTGGTCCATGAACGGCAGCGCCTGCTCCTCGAAGAGGGCTTTCGGGTCTGTCGGCTCTGTCGTGTCAGTCATCAGCGCCAATTCTAGGTCGCTGGGCTCCAGGCCGCTGAGACGAGTGTCGACGGGCGCCAACGCAAGTACTGCCACGTGTGCACCCCTTCGTTGCTCATTTTCGCGTTCGGCGCGACTGCCGACAGTGAAATAACCCACCGGATGTCGCTGCTATTCCGAATTGGTCGCGCGGGTTCCATAAGAGGACCACATCGGCTGGGCCCGTTACGCTGGTAACCGATGGCGATTTCAAAGATTGCGCAGCCCCAGTTCAGCCCCTACGGGGACGACCGGCCCATTCCGAGTGCCGTGGCGGGCCCCTGGGCCGCACCCGTCGCATCCGGCCCGTTCTCCGCAAAGCTGCAGCTCCCAGGGTCGAAAAGCCTGACGAATCGCGAGCTGGTTCTCGCTGCACTCGCCAACGGTCCGTCGCTGCTGCGCGCCCCACTGCACTCACGCGATACCGCGCTCATGGTCCAGGCGCTGAAGGCGCTGGGGACGACCATCGACGAGGTGCCCGGAGCGGGAACCTACGGGCCCGACCTGCTCGTCACGCCCGGGGAGCTCGAGGGCGGAGTCTCGATCGATTGTGGTCTTGCCGGCACCGTAATGCGATTTCTGCCGCCGGTCGCCTCGCTCGCGCTCGGTCCTGTCGCGTTCGACGGTGACGAGGGTGCCCGCAAGCGCCCGATGAAGACCGTCATTGCGGCGCTGCGGTCACTCGGGGTCGACGTCAACGATGACGGTCGCGGAATGCTCCCCTTCAGCCTCTACGGGATGGGTTCGGTCGAGGGCGGCGAGTTGTCGATCGACGCCTCCGCGTCGAGCCAGTTCGTCTCCGGCCTCCTTCTGGTCGCGCCGCGCTTCACAAAGGGGCTCACTCTCCGCCACGTCGGTGAGCGAGTTCCGAGCATGCCGCACATCGAAATGACGATCGCAACGCTGGCCGGTCGCGGAGTCCGGGTCGAGACGCCCGAGCCCGGCGTATGGGTCGTTCCACCGAGTGAGATCCGGGCACTCGACGTCGACATCGAGCCCGATCTCTCCAACGCCGGCCCATTCCTCGCCGCGGCTCTCGTGGCGGGAGGCTCGGTCACCATCGAAGGCTGGCCTCGCGAAACGACCCAGGTCGGAGCGAAAATGGCAGACATCCTCGAGGAAATGGGCGGCCAGGTGACCCGCGCAGACGGCAGCGTCACGGTCACAGGCACGGGCACCATCAAGGGCATCTATCTCGACGACGCGAGCGAACTCGCGCCCACGATTGCAGCAGTCGCCGCGCTTGCCTCAACCGAAACCGTACTCACGGGCATCGCGCATCTTCGTGGTCACGAGACCGACCGTCTCGCGGCGCTCGCCACCGAAATCAACAACCTCGGCGGAGACGTGACCGAGACCAGCGACGGTCTCATCATCCATCCGGCCCCCCTTCATGGCGGACTGTGGCACAGCTACGAAGACCACCGGATGGCGACCGCTGGCGCGATCATCGGCCTTATGGTGCCCGGCGTGGAGATCGACGACATCGACACAACCGCCAAGACACTTCCCCAGTTCGCCGAGCTGTGGGCGGGGCAGCCATTTCGCGGCGTCGACGGACCTGCGGCGCTGGGCGCGCTGTAAGACATGAGCTGGCTGACCGAAGACGAGGCCGAAGAGTACGACGAGTACGACGAGTCGTCCGCCCGGGTTCGGCCCAATCCAAAGGCCAACAAGCCACGCACCAAGACCCGTCCGGAACACAAGGACTCGGTGATCGGCCGAGTCTATGCAGTCGACCGGGGTCGCTTCAGCGTTCTCGTCGGCGAGGGTACGGAGAACGAACACACGATTGTCGCCACAAAGGCTCGGGAACTCGGGCGCAACTCGATCGTCACGAACGACTTCGTCGACGTGGTCGGTGACACCACCGGCGATGAGGGCAGTCTGTCGCGAATCGTGAGCGTGCGAGAGCGCACCACGCTGCTGCGACGCAGCGCGGACGACACCGATGCCGTTGAGCGAATCATTGTCGCGAATGCCGACCAGATGCTCATCGTGGTCGCCGCCGCAAACCCGGAGCCGCGCCCGCGCCTCGTCGATCGATACCTGGTGGCCGCGTTCGACGCCGGGATCACGCCCGTCCTCGTGCTCACGAAGACCGATCTCGCCGACCCCGATGAGTTCCTCGCCAACTTCGCGGGGCTGGAGCTTCGGGTGATCCGCAGCCGATCGGACGAGTTCCCGATCGAAGAACTCACCGAAATGCTGCAGGGGCACACAACGGTCGCCGTCGGCCACTCAGGGGTTGGCAAGTCGACGCTGGTCAATGCGCTCGTACCGGATGCCAATCGCGCGGTTGGCGTAGTGAACACGGTGACCGGACGCGGGCGGCACACCTCGTCGTCGACGATCTCCTACCGGATTGGCTCCGGGTGGATCGTCGATACGCCCGGAGTTCGCTCTTTTGGCCTCGGTCACGTCAACCCCGACAACATCCTGAAGTCGTTCGGCGATCTCGCGGCGATCGCAGAGGATTGCCCACGCGGCTGCACGCACCTGCCGGACGCACCGGACTGCGCGATCATCGAAGCCGGCGAGCGGGGCGAGCTCGGTGCGATCGGAAGGCTGCGTCTCGATTCCCTGCAGCGCCTGCTGACCACGCTGGCATAGCAAGCATCGGTACGCTTTACGGTGTGACCGAATACTCGCTTGCCGACGATCTTTCCCTCGCCCTCGCAATCGCGGGAGACGCCGACCTCATCTCCATCGATCGCTATACGGCGCTCGACCTGGTGGTAACGACGAAGCCCGATCGCACCCCGGTGACGGATGCCGACCAGGCGGTCGAGCGCCTCATCCGTGAGCGAATCGAGGCCGCTCGCCCCGGCGACACGATCCTCGGTGAGGAGTACGGTGGCGACCGCGGAACGGGCCGACAGTGGATCATCGATCCGATCGACGGCACGGCCAACTTCATGCGCGGGGTGCCGATCTGGGGCACGCTGATCTCCCTCGCGATCGACGGCACACCTCTCGTGGGAGTCGTGAGCTCTCCCGCTCTCGGCAAACGCTGGTGGGCGGCTTCGGGCCACGGAGCGTGGGCCGAGACCCACGGCGGCGAGGCTCGCAGGCTCGCGGTCAGCGGTATCGCCGAACTCAGCGATGCCTCCCTCAGCTACAACAGCCTGAAGGGATGGGACGGTGAGGGCCGGATCGACGACGTGATCGCCCTGTCCCGCAGCGTCGGTCGCTCCCGAGCGATCGGCGACATGTGGTCATACATGCTTCTCGCCGAGGGTGCGATCGACATCGTGGCCGAATTCGACCTTAAGCCCTGGGACCTCGCGGCCCTCATCCCGATCGTCGAGGAGGCAGGCGGAACGTTTACTTCTACCGACGGTGAAGCCGGGCCGTGGGCAGGCAGCGCTCTCGCCACCAACGGAATTCTCCACGCGACGGTACTCGCCCAGCTCGCCGTTCGGAGCTAGTCGGGAGGCATGGCTCGCTCAGGCGACGCGACCCTCGAGCTCCTCAGTTCGCTGCTGCCAGAATCCGAGATCCAGCCCGACGGTAACTCGCACACTCGCGTCATTGCCGAAACTGAACTTCCAGATTCGTCGATAGGGCGTCTCGATGCACTGCTCGTGCACCTCAAGCGTGGACTCGTCTGTCCAGCCTGCTCGTGTCGCCGTGACCGCGCCCCGCATTTCCTCGTACGGCCACAGTGACGTGTATCCCTCCGCCCATGCCGAACGATCTCCGGTTAGGGTCTCGGTTTCGCCCTGCGACGTCGAAAGCCGCAACGAAACCGTTGAGTCGGAGAACGAGAATCCGACCGAAGAGACACCGAAGGTGTTGAACGACACGTCGATCTGCCGACCGTTCCACTGCGCTGCGATATCGGGATCGGTTTCCAGGAAGGCAGGAGAATCGAGATCCAGGTTCGCCAGCGCGGCGCGAAGATCAGACACGGTCGCCGCGTTCTCTTCGATCGGCTCGTCGTGAGCGCCGGCCGACAGGTGTTCCCAGACCGTGGCGGGCACCTCGCGATTCACGCCGGTCCCCGCCGTAATGGCGACAACCAGGTCCAGATCCGGCCAGACCAGGCTGAACTGACCGTGCGCCCCGTCCGCTCGAAACCCGTTGTTGCGAGTGCGCCACCACTGGAATCCGTACCCCTCGCTCCAGTCGCTGTTGGGCTCGTCACCGTTAGACACCTGAATCGCCGAAGCTTGATCGACCCACTCAGGGGTCAGTAGTTGCTGACCGTTCCACTGCCCGTGCCTGAGATACAGCTCGCCCAGTTTTGCCACGTCTTCCGTGTGCAGCCGCAGCCCGGATGCACCGAGGTTGATGCCGCGCGGATTGACTTCCCACGGCGGCGTGGTGATACCAAGCGGTTCGAACAATCGCGGTGTCAGGTAGTCCAGCACGCTCTGGCCGGTTCGAGAGGTCAGCAGCGCGGCGAGCACGAAGCTTGCCCCGGAGTTATAGAGAAAGTGCGTACCCGGCGGGAAGACGATCGGGCACTCGAGAAAGACCTTCACCCAGTCCTCGCCCTGGAGTGGTCGCATGACCTCCATCGTGTCGACCGCGTGACCCGTCGCCATCGCGAGAAGATGCCTCACCCTGAGGTCGCCCGCATTTGCCACCGTAGCCGGCGTTGCGTACGAAGGAAAGAAGCTGAGGATGGTGTCGTCAATCGACAGGAGGCCCTCGGATTCGGCGATGCCGATCGCCGTCGCGGTGAAACTCTTGGAAATCGAGAACATGATGTGCGGGCGATCGGCCGAGTATGGGCCCCACCACCCCTCCGCCACGACTTTGCCGTGGCGCACCACCATCAGGCTGTGCATTCCATATTTCGGTTCGCTCAGCGCGTGGACCAGCGCGAGGACCGCGCTCGATTCCAGGCCTTGCGATTCAGGTGTTGCTCTGTCAAAACGGTCTGTCATTGTTTAGCCCTTTTCTGCGCCAGCAGATTGTCCTGCAGCGAGGTATCGCTGCGCGAAGATGAATACCAACAGGATCGGCAGGATCGAGATGATTGCCGCGAGGGCGACCTCGGGTGCTCGAATCGGAATGTTCGAGAGGTTGCCGCCGCCGATCGCGCCCGTACTGCTCACCAGAATCTGCAATCCGGTCTGGAGCGTCGCCAGGTTCTGTGACGTCAACATGATGAACGGCAGGAAGAACGAGTTCCAGGATCCGACAATCGCGAAGAAGGCGATCATGACGACCGCCGGCCTCGCGAGCGGAAGAAAGATTCGCATCATGATCCCGAACTCGGAGGCCCCGTCGAGACGCGCGGCCTCAATGATCGAACTGGGGATGGAGTTGATCGTGAACAGATAGATCATGTACACGCCGAACGGATAGAAGGTCAGCGGAAGAATCACTGACCACGGCGTATTGGTGAGCCCGACTGCGGACATCTCGAGGTAGAGCGGCAGAATCAGTGCGGCGGCGGGCACGATCATCGTGACCAGAGTCACAAACAGGATCGTGTTCGAACCTCGAAACGGCAGCTTCGCCAGGGCGTATCCCGCTGGCACCGAGGTGACGAGCGCAAGCACGACACTCAGCACCGTGTACCAGACGGAGTTCAGCATCCATGTCCAGATCAACCCACCGCCATAGCCGAAGAGGTTGTTGGCGGCAATGCCGATCTGCCCGAAACTCCCGAAGGAAAGCGGGAAGTTGAAGTCCAACTGGTTCAGGCTCTTCGTGGGCGCGAGCAATAGCCAGATGATGGGCACACCGAAGAACAGGATGGCTGCAATGAACAGGATGTTCCGGCCGAGTCGGCCAGCTCTCAGGGAAAGCATCAGCGATCTCCAATCGAATAGAACTTGGTCTTACGGATGATGAACACGGCGAGGGCGACGCACACAATCAGGAGAAGAATCGCCAGTGCGGCCGCGCGACCGTAGTTCGAGTTGTCGGTTGCGTAGCTGTAGACCAGTTGGTTGATCGACCACGTGCGACTCACCTGGCCGGGTGCGCCGGCGGAAATGACGGTCGGCTCGACGAAGACCTGGAAGCCCTGCGCGATAGAGACGATCAGGATGAACGCCACGTAACTGCGGATCAGCGGCAGCTTGATGTGCCACACGAGGTGCCAGGCGTTGGCCCCATCCAGCGTCGCGGACTCCAGGACGTCCTTCGGGATCGCAGTGAGCGCTCCGTAGAGGACGACGATCCATCCGCCCGCACCCGCAGCGATCCCCATGACCGAGAGCACGATGGGAAATGTCTGATCCGACAGGAACGAACCGCTCTTGTCTGTGAACAGGCGCAGAAATCCCCCGATCGGGCTCACCTGCGGCGAAAACATGAAGAGCCAGAGAAGCGCGGCGGCGGCCCCCGTCACCGCTCCCGGCACATACGTGACGAAACGGGTCAGCGCGGCGAACTTCGTGCGTTTCGCATCGATCGCGAGCGCGAGTCCGAAAACGATGACGAGAAGAGCTGGCAGCCAGGCGAGCAGATAGAGCAACACGTTGAGCGAGGCCCCGGGCAGCCGGTAGTCGGTCAGCACGTCGCTAAAATTCTGGGTGAGCGAGAACGTCGATGGTCCCACCACCGAAGTCACGATGAAGGCCTGGTAGAGGCCGTACAGGGCCGGCGCGACGCCAAAGGCGACGAGGAGCACTAGGTAGGGGGCTACGAACCCCCAACCAGAGGTGCGGCGAAGCCTGCGCCGCACCCCTGAATTGGACGTTGTCATGATTACTTCGTCACCGTGTACCCGGCGGCCTTGGCTGCTGCGGTTGCTTGCTGGCCCCAGGCCGCGAGTGCACCCTTCATATCGGTTGCCCCGTTCTTGATGATCGTCGCGTTGAACGAATCGAGCAACTGTGTCTGGTAGCGAACG
>JAUZFR010000074.1 GCA_030840335.1 Actinomycetota bacterium
AGACATCTGAGAGGATGCCGTTCGCGATCGTGAACCAGATGCGGCTCGTGGTGTTGCGAGCGGTGCCGACGCAGTCCTTGCGGGACTGGGCCTGATGACTGACCGCGCCCGGTGCGCCCGACGCCTCGGTCGGGGGAGCAGCGGATGCCGTGGCCGATCCGAGCGAAAGGGCGGCCAGAGAGATGGCTGCGATGGTCGCTGACACAACGAAACGGCGTCGATACACGATGTCTCCCCTTTGAGAACCGGCCGAGCGGCGGATGCGCGGAGGCCACCTTCGAACCTATGCCCCCCGAAGTGGGGGGTCAACCAATTGTTCTACGCCAAGTAGGGGATTACGCAGACTGGGGGATTCGCGCAAAGTCCGTGAGGGGTACTTTGTTTTCAAGCCACCGTCGCCTGGGAAGGGGACGCTCATGGACTTACTCACCGCACCCGGCGGTTTGCTGCTCGGCTTCGTACTGGCGGGCATCCTGCTGCCGATCGCCGCATCGATCGTGCTCGACGGCATCGTTTATCTGGCACGCGGCCGAGGGCCGAAAGTACTGCTCATTGCGGGCGGCATCACCGTAGTTCTTGCCGCCGTCAGTTACTTCGCCTGGCAGTCGGGCACCGCGGAATCCGAGGGCGCTGCGTTCGCCGCCACTGACATCGACACCATGGGTGGCGCGCTCGAGCTGATTTTGCTGTTCTCGATACCGCTCGCTCTGCTCGCCTTCGCGGCGCGGATGCTCGTGCGGTACGCGAACCCACTTCGGCGCGCTCGCGAGACGGAGCTCGCTCAGGACCGCAAGCGACACATCGCCTCGCGCAGGGCGCATGCCCACCGTGGCACCGCCTGATTAGGGCTTTGGCTTCGTCGGTGCAGTTGCCGAGTTGACGCAAATGGCTGCCACTCGGCCCGGATGGCAGCCATTTGAGTCAAGTCGGGTCTGGAGAGAGCCCCTCGACCGGCGGCGCCCAGAGGAGTAGCGTCCAGCCATGGCTGACACGATCTCGCTCAGCGACTATGGCGTCGCGCTTCGCGAAACGACGCTCGGGCTGCGCACGCTGCTTGCCGACGCGCTGCCCACTGTGACGATCAGCGTGGGGCACCCGGCATCCGTTTCGTCGAAATCCGTCGGAACGATCGTCAACATCTTTCTGTTCGGTGACGAGCTCACTACTCTTCGGGACGGGGCGCAATCCGAATGGAACCGCACGGTAGTCGGCGCGGATGCCCACTACCTGGTCAGCATCCACCCCGGTGGCGATGCTGACGAGAGCGCTGAAAGCGCCGTCGCCTTCGGAGTCGCGCAGGCGATTATCGAACAAACCGAACGGCTGCACATCCGCCTTGGCGTCGGCGTGGCGAACGACGTCACGATCTGGACGAACGGCTTCACCATCGCCGACCGATCCGCCGTGTGGCAGGCGGCTGGCGTTCCGTTGCGGCTGTCGTTCGGCGTTCGAGTTCAGTTTGCCCTTGATAACGGACCCAGCCGGATGAACTGGCTCACGTCGGTCGTCGATGAGACGGCCGCGGGCAGGGTGCTCGTGTTCACCGGTCCCGACGCGGAAGCCAAGCGCGACGCAGCGAAGTCCATCGCCGACAAGCTTGGCCGACCTCTGGTGATGGTTGCGCTTGACCGCATCGTCAGCAAGTACATCGGGGAGACGGAAGAGAACCTGCGCACGCTCTTCGACAGGGCCGAGCGCGGGGGTGCGGTGCTGTTCTTCGACGAAGCCGATGCGCTGTTCGGCAAGCGCGTCGAAGTTGAGGATGCGCACGACAGGTACGCCGGCGACTTCGGTAACCTGCTCCCACTCGCCGAGCAAGGGAATCACGTCGTCGTGATCGCGCTGACCGGCGAGCCGAGCGAAGGGGTCGCGGGGCAGGCGACACTGGTGCCGTTCCCGCCCGACTAGCTGGGCCTCCCGACTACCGCGCGACCTTCTCCTTGCGCGGCAGTGTCAGCAACGTGCTGATGCTCACGAAGAGCAGCAGAATCGAGCCGATGAGAACGAACGTCGCAATCGCGACCGCGGGCAGCACGAAACTGATGATTCCGGCGATGATCGAGACCACGCCGCTCACCCAGTAGTACCAGCGCGGACGAACGCCACCCTGAATGCCGCTCATGATGTCGGTGATGCCTTCTGCGATCCAGCCGAGTCCAATCACATAGGCCAGAACGACCAGCGACTGGAACGGGTTCGCAAGGCAGATCACACCGGCCACGACAACCAGGACACCCAGCAAGCCAATCAGCCAACGGGTTCCCGTTCCCAGGTCCGGGGCGAGCAGCGCCGAGTTTATTCGGAAGATTCCGGATGCGACCAGGTAGATCCCGAAGATGATCGCAATCGTGAGGTAACTGACCCCGGGCAACAACAGCCCGATAATGCCGAGGACGGCACCGATGATCGCCACAGCGACAAGCTGGCCGCGATGGAGGGCGAGAATTCGGAGCGATGAAACCGGGGAGACAGTGGGCGTGGTCATGATGAACTCCTTCATCGGTTAATCACTCCACGCTAGCGCCGTGGGTACCCCGTGTCATCGGTTGCGGCGAATGCAAACGGTACAATTTCTTCCGTGAGAATCCCTTTTGCCAAGAGCGACCCCGACGCCGGCACCGGTGAACTGGGTGACTATCGCTACAACCTTGTCCCGAACAACAAGCGGGTCACGATCATCCTGTCGGGCAGCGACGCCGCACAGGACGAACTCGCCGAACTTGCGAGCGAGTCGATGACCCAGCAGGCGTTCGTCGCGCCGCGCACGATCGAGGAGGAACGCACGGATGCGCCGCTCCCCGTGCGCTTCTTCACGGGGCGACGGATGACCGGAATCGTCGGGTACGCTCCTCGCGGCCTGGAGGCTCCCGTGCTGGAGGCCGTCGTGCGGCTGGAGGCGGCAGGCAAGTCGAACCGCATCCCCACCGAAATCATCAAGGTCAAGGGCAAATTTCGCGTCAAACTGTTGATGGGTGAGACCCGCTAGCGCAGCACGTCGAGCGTTGTTTTGGCGCTGCTGCGCCTAACATGACAGCAACGCCCAATCGAGAGATGCCGCCTGTGACCGAAACCGCCGACGACGCAGTGACGCCCGTGCGCGACTTCGCCACCGCGCACGAAGCGACGTTCGAGTCTGCCTACACACGGTGGTCACCGCTCGTCTACACTTTCGCGCTTCGCTCGCTCGGCCGGGTCGCCGATGCCGAGGATGTCACGTGCGACGTCTTCCTCGAGGGATGGCGCGACGCCGATGCGGTCGATGACCCAAGCGCTCTGCCGAGCTGGTTGATCGACATCGCGCGCGCTCGCGTTGAGCACTTTCGCAGCGTAAGAGAGGCGCACCAGGGGATGCCGGTCGAGGTGCCACCGGGCGATGCGTTCCTCGGGGACCACCTGATCGTTGCCGACCAGATCGCGAGTCTCGAGCCGGAGGCGCAGCGAGCCATCCGTCTCGCGCTCGCCGACGGCCTGTCGCACCAGCAGATTGCGGCTCGACTGCGGCTGCCGCGAGGGACGGTCAAGCACCATCTCCAAACCGGCCTGGATCGTCTTCGTGGCGGCAATGCGGAAGACGATGCCACCTGGGTGAGTCCTCCGCACGCAGATCGCGACGAACTCGCGGTCAAGGCGCTGGGCGAACCGACCTTCTCGAAGCTGGATCGCGCTCACCTGGCTTCGTGTGAGCAATGCGCGACATATCTGCGCGAACTTACCGCAGCAGTGAAGGAGGGGCGCCGAGCGATCAGCGTCAGCATCCTCGTTAGACCGAGTGCCCGAGTCTGGGACGCGATCGCTGCGGAGTTGCACGCGCCGCAGCCCGAGCCCGCAGCCGGCGACAAGGCGCCGCGGATGTCCGGGCGACGCTTCCTTGTGACGGTTGCGATCGCGCTCGTCATTGCGATCATCATTGTCGTCGGCGGCATCCTCGGCTGGAATGCGCTGGCACCGCAGTAGCGGCCTGGCTCCACTCCGCCAGCTAACTGGCTTCGGCGACTTCCTTGAGCGTGTTGAGCGCCATCGACCAGTTTTCGTCTGAGTGTTTTGCGGCTTCCTCGCTGGGGTTGTTCGCCTGGGTGAGCGTGACTCGAGTGCCGGTCTCGATGTCATCCAGCTGGAAGTCGAGCGGGTGATAGTTTTCCGGCACGTCGGGCTGGCCACTCATCGGGCTGAAGTGTGTCGTGCGCAGTAGCGTCGGCTCCCTGAACTCGACGATGATGCCCTTGTCTTCAAATGACTTGCCCTCCCACTCGCCCTTGTAAAGGATCGGCGTGCCCACCTCCCACGTGGTTTCGATCGTCGAACCGAACATGACTTTGCTGAGAGATTCGAGGTCGGTCAGGGCGTGCCAGACGGATTCGCGCGGGGCCGAAATGTCGATCGTGGACTTCGAAATGTAGTCGGTCATTCTTCGACGTTACGCCCGCGCACCGATAGTCGGAATAGCGGGAATACGGAGGTACCAGTTAGTGTTATCCATGCAAACGCATAGAAAAGAGTAGGAAATGCAGTTCGGAATTTTCACCGTCAGCGACGTCACGACGGACCCGACCAATGGCACCACGCCGACAGAGCACGAGCGCATCAAGGCTCTCGTCGCCATCGGTAAGAAGGCCGAAGAGGTAGGACTCGACGTCTTCGCCCTCGGCGAGCACCACAACGAGCCGTTCGTCTCGTCCAGCCCAACGACGACACTCGCGTATATCGCCGCGCAGACCGAGAAGCTCATCCTGTCGACCAGCACCACGCTGATCACCACGAATGACCCGGTCAAGATCGCGGAAGACTTCGCCATGCTGCAGCACCTGGCCGACGGTCGCGTCGACGTCATGCTCGGCCGTGGCAACACCGGCCCCGTGTACCCGTGGTTCGGCAAGGACATTCGTCAGGGCATCCCGCTGGCCATCGAAAACTACGCCCTGCTTCACCGCCTGTGGCGCGAGGACGTCGTCGACTGGCAGGGCCAGTTCCGCACCCCTCTGCAGGGTTTCACTTCTACGCCGCGACCTTTGGATGGCGTCGCGCCGTTCGTCTGGCACGGCAGCATCCGCTCTCCCGAGATCGCCGAGCAGGCTGCGTTCTACGGTGATGGTTTCTTCGCCAACAACATCTTCTGGCCGAAGGAGCACTACATGCAGCTCATCAACTACTACCGCCAGCGCTTCGAGCACTACGGCCACGGCTCTGCCGATCAGGCGATCGTTGGGCTCGGCGGCCAGGCGTTCATGGCAAAGAAGTCGCAGGATGCGGTGACCCAGTTCCGCCCGTACTTCGACAACGCGCCGGTGTACGGACACGGCCCGTCGCTCGAAGAGTTCACGGAGCAGACCCCACTCACTGTCGGCAGCCCGCAGGAGGTCATCGACCGCTACGCCGGAATGCGCGAGCACTTCGGTGACTACCAGCGCCAGTTGTTCCTCATGGATCACGCCGGCCTGCCGCTGAAGACCGTTCTCGAGCAGCTCGACATCCTCGGGGAAGAGGTCGTGCCCGTGCTCCGCAAGGAGTTTGCGAAGGACCGCCCCGCACACGTTCCGGATGGCCCCACTCACGAGTCGCTCGTGCTCGCCGCTTCGACGACAGCGCTTGAGCCCACGTCGGTCCCTGAGCTCGTCGAAGGAGTCTAATCATGACCACACGCACACTCGCCGTCGTCTCCGCCGGCCTCAGTCAGCCGTCTTCAACGCGGCTGCTGGCTGATCGACTCACGGAGGCGACGGTCGACAGGCTGACAGAGCAGGGCATTGAAGTGAAGGTCGAGGTGATCGAGCTGCGCGACCTCGCGCACGACATCACCAACAACCTGCTGACCGGTTTCCCAAGTCCGAAACTGGATGCCGCGCTGGGCGCCGTGACCGCGGCCGACGGCCTGATCGCTGTCACCCCGATCTTCACGACCAGCTACAGCGGATTGTTCAAGTCGTTCCTCGACGTGATCGAACCGACCGCGCTCACCGACCTCCCGGTTCTTATCGGAGCGACGGGTGGCACGGAGCGGCACTCGCTCGCGCTGGACTACGCCATTCGCCCGGTGTTCAGCTACCTGCACGCCGTCGTTGCGCCGACTGCCGTGTATGCGGCGTCGAGCGACTGGGGATCGGCGGCGGCATCCGGCACGCTGCCCGAGCGGATTGGGCGCGCGGCGGGCGAGTTGGCCGCCCTGATGCGCGAATCCGATCGGTCGAGTCAGGTCACTGATCCGTTTGCACTGCCTGCGGGGTTCAGCCCAGTGGGAGGCTTCGGCGCCCAGTAGGGAGAACTCCTTTGGGTGGCTCTGCAAACCCTCGGCGTAGTCTTTGGTCGATCATAGAATTCGTACAGCTTCGCGGCGTTATCTGACTCGAGTAAACAACGAGCGCGAGGAGCGGGCGATGAACGAGAACGAACAGCCAATCGAAAGCGATCAGCCGCAAGGCGAACAGAACACGGCTACGCCGCCACTCGACGACGCCCGCCATGACGCGCCGACGGTGGCAATGACACCGGCGGAACCAGCGCCTCAGCCGACACCGAGCAGACGCCGCAAGCCGCTGATCGCCATCGCGATTGCGACTGCTGCGGTGGTCGGCATCGGGGGTGTGGGTACAGCAACAGTTGCGCTGCTCACACGACCGTCCACGAGCGCCACGTCCGCGACGACGACCACTCCGCACCGAAACGCGTTCGGCCAGTTTGGACCGCGCTCGAATGACGGCGGTCTGGTTCCAGGCGGCACGCAAAGCCAGGGCCAGCTCCCGGGGGCAAGCACCTCGAACGTCTCCGCAGCAACCGCTTCGACCGCGGCCCAGAAGGTGGGAGTGGTCACCATCAAGACGACCCTCGACTATGACTCGTCAGAGCAGGCGGCTGGTACCGGGATGATCCTGTCGTCTGACGGCCTCATTCTGACCAACAACCACGTGGTCGAGGGCTCGACCAGCATCTCCGTCACCGTCGAGTCGACCAACAAGACCTACACGGCCGTTGTGGTCGGAACGGACGCCACTGCGGATGTCGCGGTGCTGAAGCTCGTCGGCGCTTCGGGCCTCACGCCGGTCACGCTAAACCCTGACGAGAAGGTCGCGGTCGGAGACGCCATCCACTCGGTCGGGAATGCGGAGGGCACGGGCGACCTGGTCACCGCAAGCGGAACCGTCGGCGCAGTCGACCAGTCGCTCACGATTTCGAGCGATTTCTCGACCAAGGGTGAGCAGTTGAGCGGGCTCATCGAGCTCAACTCCGACGTCGTCTCCGGTGACTCCGGAGGTCCGTTGCTCGACAAGAGCGGCGACGTCATCGGCATCGTAACCGCGGCATCGACCGGTTCGGCGACCGTCACCGGGTACGCCATCAACATCGCGTCGGTAGTAAAGGTGGTGAACGACATCGAGGCGGGCAAAGACACGAGCGACATCGTGATCGGTTACCCGGCATTCCTCGGAGTCGGGATCGCTACCACCACCACGACTGTCGCGGGCGTGCCTGTCGGCTCAGTCTTCAGTGGAACCCCTGCCGCGGAAGCCGGGATCACCGCCGGAAGCGTGATCACCAGGATCAACAGCACGACGGTTACTGCGGCCTCTCGCCTCAGCTCCCTCATCGCCGCACATTCTGTCGGCGACAAGATCAGCGTCACGTGGACCACCCCAACCGGTGTATCCAAGACCGCAACTGTCACCTTGGTTGGTGGCCCCGCCGCCTAGGGCGGGTAGCTCCTGTGAGCGCACAATAGGAGGGTGAGGTGCACGCGAGGGGTCCTGATGGGATCGATCGCGGCATCCACCCTCCTTTTTGTGCTGACCGGATGCGCGCCGCAGGCCGCCAGGATCCCGCGCCCGGCTTCTCAGCAGCAGATCACGTCCATGATGCGAGAGTGGCCGCGCTATGAAGCCGGTCTGATCAACTACAACTCGCCGGCGGCGCTCGAAGGCGTCTCGTTCGTGAAGTTCGTCTCCGATTCACAATGGGTAGCCGTGATGACCGCCTGTACCGCGGAGTACGGCGTCACGGACATCGTCTATCACCGGGATCACACCTCGACCGCAGGGGCGACGACGACAACGGGCCAGTGGGCGCGGGACTTTGCCAACGGCGCCTGCATCATCAAATTTCCACCGGTTGCGGTAAAGAAACGGCTGAAGACACCGCAGCAACTCGATTACATCTACACCTATTACAAAAACGAGCTGGTGCCCTGCATGGCCAGCGAAGGTTTCGCTGTCAAGCGGATGCCCGCGCGCGACCGATTCAGGCAGACGAGCAGGAGCGGGCTCACGCTGTGGAGCCCGTACTCCGCGCTCGAAACATCCCGCGCACCCGTCAACTCGCTGGTGACCAGTGACGGATTGGCGCAGGTGCCCGTCGCCGAGAGGGCGAGCGATCCGCGCCTGGTCGCACTGCTCGCCAAGTGCCCGGCCCTGCCGCCCGGGGTGTGATTCGGATGCGATCCGGTGCAATGAAAGCGGCGGTGGTTGCCGTCGTGCTCGCCGCGGGCCTGACCGGATGCGTGGCCGCACCCGCCGACGCCCCGCCCGGCTTCACCGATGCCCAGATTCACAGCATCATGTCGGTCTGGGCGGAGAAACAGTCGACGGTCTACTCCGGGCACATCATCGGCGCCATGCAGAAGGTCGACTTCGTGCAATTCCTGCCGAAATCGGTCTGGACGACGGAAATCGAGGACTGCGAGGTGCGGCTGGGCGGCAGCCCATACAACGCCTCATCGAACAAAGAAGTAAACGACTACGCGCGAGCGGTCTGTGGCATCGAGTACCCGCCGCCCGTTCTCAAGGACCGGCTTCGCACGCCGGCGCAACTCGACTACACGCTGGACTACTACGCCAACGTGCTCGTGCCGTGCCTGCGATCGTCGGGTGTCGTCGTCGGCGACCTCCCGACGAGGGCCGCGTTCCGCATGGAAGGTGATGGTGGCATGTTCGCGTGGAGCCCCTATGACGAGGTGTCGAACCGCCTGCGTCAGACTCCTGCCTCCCTCGCCGTATTGAAGGCGAAGTGCCCGCCAGCGCCACCCGGACTGCCCGACCCAGGCCAAATCCCCGCGCTTCAGCCATGATGACCAGCCGGTCTCGAGGAGCCAAATCCGCTCCGGCGAGTCGCCAATGGCCCCGCGACACGCCCTACTGGTAGAGTTATCGCCGGAGCAGGCTGGCTAGACGCTGGTCACCGGTGGTGAATTACTCAACGAAGTTGAGTGACTTTCTACTGTTGGCCAGACATGCGCCCCACTCTTGGGAACTGCTGTGCGCATTCCACGATTCTCGTGAAATGACGCCTCGAACCCGCTCCTGCTCCTTGACGAGTCGCCTCCCACACGGGGAGACGACGTAAAACAAAGGAGAAACCCCCCTTGGAGGGTCCAGAAATCAAATTCGCCGAAGCCGTTCTCGATAACGGCAAATACGGCACGCGAACGGTCCGCTTTGAGACCGGTCGCCTCGCGCAGCAGGCACAGGGTGCCGTCGCCGCGTATCTCGATGAAGACACCATGATCCTGTCGGCCACCTCGGCCGGCAAGCACCCGCGTGAGGGCTTCGACTTCTTTCCACTGACGGTGGATGTCGAAGAGCGCTCATACGCCGCAGGCAAGATTCCCGGCTCGTTCTTCCGTCGCGAGGGTCGCCCCTCCACTGAAGCGATCCTGGTTTGTCGTCTGATCGACCGCCCGCTTCGCCCGACCTTCGTCGAAGGCCTGCGCAACGAGGTCCAGATCGTCATCACCGTTCTGAGCATCGCTCCGGACGAGTTCTACGACGCTCTCGCGATCAACGCGGCATCCGCCTCAACCCAGATCTCCGGCCTGCCGTTCTATGGTCCGGTTGGTGGCATCCGCCTCGCGCTCATGCCAGGGCACGGAAGCGGCGACCAGTGGATCGCGTTCCCGAAGTACAGCCAGCTCGAAGAGGCCGTGTTCGACCTCACCGTTGCGGGCCGTCTCGTGACTGATGAGAACGGCAACGAAGACGTCGCGATCATGATGGTCGAGGCCGAAGCTACCGAAGGCAGCTGGGAGCTCATCAAGGCCGGCGCTACGAAGCCCGATGAGGCCGTCGTCGCACAGGGTCTCGAGGCTTCGAAGCCGTTCCTCAAGCAGCTCATCAAGGCGCAGCAGCAGATTGCCGACCAGTCGGCGAAGCCCATCCAGGACTTCCCGCTGTTCCCGCCGTACGCGCAGGAGACCTACGACGCAGTCGCCGGCCTCGCGTACGACGACCTCAAGGGCGTCTACCAGATCGCCGACAAGATCGAGCGCCAGAACGCCGACGACGAGCTCAAGGACCGCGTCAAGGGCCACATCGCAGCAGAGGTCGAGGCCGACAGGCTCCCGGCTTCCGCAAACGGTGAGGTTTCCGCGGCGTACAAGTCCGTCTCGAAGAAGGTCATGCGCGCTCGCGTGCTGACCGAGGGCATCCGCATCGACGGTCGCGGGCTCACGGACATCCGTGCTCTCGACGCCGAAGTGCAGGTCATCCCGCGCGTTCACGGTTCCGCGATCTTCCAGCGCGGCGAAACCCAGATCCTTGGCGTCACCACGCTCAACATGCTCAAGATGGAGCAGCAGATCGACTCTCTCGCCCCGGTGAAGAAGAAGCGTTACCTGCACCACTACAACTTCCCGCCGTACTCGACCGGTGAAACCGGTCGCGTTGGGTCGCCGAAGCGTCGCGAGATCGGGCACGGCTTCCTCGCCGAGCGCGCCCTCGTACCGGTTCTGCCGCCCCGCGAGGAGTTCCCGTACGCGATCCGCCAGGTGTCCGAGGCTCTCGGCTCCAACGGTTCGACGTCGATGGGATCCGTCTGCGCATCCACCCTGTCGCTGCTCAACGCTGGTGTGCCGCTGCGCGCGCCGGTCGCGGGTATCGCCATGGGCCTCATCTCTGACGAGGTCGACGGACAGACGCGTTACGCGGCCCTGACCGACATCCTCGGCGCGGAAGACGCGCTCGGCGACATGGACTTCAAGGTCGCCGGAACGTCAGAATTCGTCACCGCGATCCAGCTCGACACGAAGCTCGCCGGGCTGCCGTCATCCGTTCTGGATGGCGCGCTCAAGCAGGCCAAGGAGGCTCGCACCACGATCCTCGCCGTGATCAACGCTGCGATCGACGCACCGGATGAGATGGCCCCGACCGCGCCTCGCGTGATCTCGGTCCAGATCCCGATCGACAAGATCGGCGAGCTGATCGGCCCGAAGGGCAAGACGATCAACCAGATCCAGGATGACACCGGAGCCGACATCTCGATTGAGGATGACGGAACCGTGTACATCGGTGCCGTCGACGGCCCGTCGGCCGAAGCGGCTCGCGCGGCGGTCAACGCCATCGCGAACCCGCTGAACCCCGAGGTTGGCGAGCGGTTCCTCGGAACCGTCGTCAAGATCGCGACCTTTGGTGCGTTCGTCTCGCTTACCCCTGGCAAGGACGGCCTGCTGCACATCAGCGAGGTTCGTAAGCTCGCCGGTGGCAAGCGCGTCGAGAACGTCGAGGACGTGCTCGGTGTCGGCCAGAAGATCCAGGTCGAGATCACGAAGATCGATGACCGCGGAAAGCTGTCGCTCGCACCCGTACTCGAGGACGCGTCGGTCGCAGACCCCGCGGACACCGAGTCGAGCGCCGTGCACAGTGAAGACGTCGAGGTTTCGACCGACGCGTAGTCACCGCATAGTTCTGCTCGGGGCCTCTCGCCAGGCGCCCGAGTAAGACGAAAGGGCCCGTCCTCCGCAAGGAGACGGGCCCTTTTGCGTGCGCTACTTTGCCGGCATGGGGCTTTGGGCCTGCGCGCGTGAACGCGCGATCAGTGTGTTCGCAACCGCGGTGCGGCTGGAGACCTGCCAGCGGGTGAAGATTCCGGCGAGGTGGTTTTCGACCGTCTTGACGCTGATGCCGAGTTCGCTCGCAATGTTCGCATTCGGATATCCCCTGGCGACGAGCCCCGCGATCTGTTCCTGTCGCCCGGTCAGCGCCGGCACATCGACCGGCGCCGAACCCGTTCCGATGGCCGCGGGTATCGCGGCGCGGGATGGCAGCCCCAGCACGCTCAGGATGCGGGACAGGTGCGTCTGCACCGTGCGCTCGGACAGGAACAGCGTGTTGCCGATGCTGCGGTTGGTGTGGCCCTCGGCTACCAGGATGGCGATCTCGCGCTCGCGATCGGAGAGGCTGGCGAACCCGCCCTCGGCGGAGCGAGCACGCCTGCCGAGACTGCGCCACTCGCCCGCGGCGAGCGTGCGCGCAGACGCGGCACCGAGCTCATCCGCTACCGTCTCGACGTCCGTGAGGGTCTGAAGCGCGATCCTGTGGTGACCTGCGGCGAACACGGGTCGCTGGGACGGCCGCTCGGCGCGAGCGGCCCAGGCCCGAGCCCCGACAAGATCCCCGCGGCGAAGAGCCGCCGAGACGAGCAGTTCGTAGCCGAATGCGCGGTCCCAGGGCTTGATGCGCGGAAGCGGTGCGCCACCGCTCGCGCCGACGAGCAGGGCGGCCGCGCGCTGGATTTGCCCGATCGCCGTGAACGACCAACTCAGCAGCAGGCAGGACCCGACCGACACATAGTTGACGCCGCGTCGAGCTTCGGCCAGCACCGCGGCACCCAGCCGTTCGACTTCCTTGCGATCCGACCGCTGGCCCGCGACATAGCAAAGCAACGCGTTTACCAGCATGCCGGCCTGCGGGTGGTTGACGATGTCCGGGTTCTTCAGAAGAGTTGCGCACTGCCTGGTCACGCCATCAAGATCACCCAGAAACGCGAGAGAACGTGCGACGACCAGTTCCATAAATGTGGTGATGAGGATCGAGAGTGACGAGTCGGATGCGACGAACGGGCGCTGCGCCGTTACCAGCTTCCCGACATCCGCGAAGTATCCGGACGACATCGATGCTTCGATGAGAGGCTGCACCAGAAGCAGTCGTTCGGGCCGATCGCGGTCGACTGTCGCCGCGTACGCCTGCAGTTCGGCGAGGTTGGGCATGGGTAGTTCCGACGGAGGGGTCAGATTACCCGGTTCGAACATCGCCGCCGCCAGCAGTCGAAGCGAACCCGTAAAGAATCGGGCGTCCTCGCCCGCGCTGCCCCCGGCAGACTCCGCGACAACCGCCGCCTCAATGGCGGTCTGGGTCGCATCCGAAAATCGACACATCAGGATCTCGAACAGCGCGCGCACGCCGAGAAATACTGCGTGTTCGGCGGGGTCGTCCGCGAGCCCGGCGAGATGTGACGCGCGCGCGGCAGCGAGCCCCGCCTGGCCGTCGTACGCCTGGTCCCACAGACTACCGACTGCCCCCCAGTGATCCACTAGGTCATGCTATCCCGCGACATTTGCTCGCCTCGCCACCCATCCGGGGGTAGAAATCGCGTACCAAATCGGCGACGCCCGCACAACCGCTGGGATGAGTCGACCGCCTCGCCTAGGTTGGGGCAATGACCGCAGAGCCTCTGCACGAGAGCGCGCTATCCGCGAGAGGTCGGCGAGAAATCGGCGACACGGGCATCCTTGTGGCCACGGTCGCACTCGACGGGAGCATCTTCGGCTGGGCCGCCGGAGCAGACGAAACCGCCGCGGTGCTCGATGGATATTACGCCGCAGACGGGAATCTGGTGAGCACAGCCGACCACTATGCGGGCGGCCGCAGCGAAGTGATGATCGGCAGCTGGCTCCGCACCGTGAGCGACCGATCGAGCGTGGTCATCGCAACGCAGGTGGGTCGTCACCCGGATGCGCCCGGACTTAGCAGGCGCAGCATCCTCGGCGCGGTCGAAGCTTCGCTCGAACGCCTCCGCACCGACTACGTCGACTTCCTGTCGCTGGACGGCGACCAGGCGGGCACCCCGGTCGAGGAGAGCCTCGAGACCGTCGACCGATTGATTCGTGAGGGAAAGGTGCGATTCCTCGCGGCTTCGGGGTATTCGCCGGCGCAGATCGGCCAGGTAGAGAACCTCGCCGCGAAGCTTGGTTCTCCGGGTATCCACGCGTTGCTTGTCGACTACAACCTGATGGATCGCGAGAACTACGAGACGGCGATGCAGCCGATCGCGACCCGGCTCGGCCGCGGGGCCCTTGCCCAGCTGCCTCTTGCCAACGGCTACCTGACGGGCGAGGTTCGCTCCCGTGACGATGCACCGAAGTCGATGATGTACGAAGGCGCCCAGCGGCACGTCGGTCGTCGAGGCACGCGCATCCTCGAAGCGGTCGCGACGGTCGCGAAGGAGCTCGGATCGACCTCCACCCAGGTCGCCATAGCGTGGCTTCTCGTCAAGCCCGGCATTGCCGCCGCGGTGCTGCGAACGAACGATGCGCAGCACATGCTGCACGGTCTCGAGTCGCGCGAGATTCGGCTCGCCCGGCACCACGTCGCCCTGCTCGACAGGGCCTCGGCGCACTAGATCTCGAACGCGTACTTCTGCCACCCCCGAACTGGGGCGAGACGCGCGGATAACAATTTGCTCACCTTGCGCGGAATCCCTCATACGCGGGCTTAGTCTTCACATTAACGAGCCGCACAGCCCCCGACTCGTGAGCTCCCATCTCGTGAGCACACCCCAGGGGTGACGCCTCGGAGGTGATGATGACATCGGTACTGAACTACGCAGCAACCTCGTCGGTTTCATCGCCGCGGCCGCGAATTATCGGCTCGTCTGACCTCAGCGTCTTCCCCCTCGCGATGAGCGGAAACGTCTTCGGCTGGACAGCCGACTCCACGACCACAACCGACATCCTCGACACGTACTACTCGTACGGCGGCAACTTCATCGACACCGCGGATTCGTATGCGGCGGGCCGAAGCGAGATCATGATCGGGAACTGGATGCGCGACCGACGCAACCGGTCAGACATCGTGGTCGCAACGAAGGTCGGCAAGAGCGCGGATAACCCGGGCCTGACAGCTCGGGCGATTACCCGGTCGGTCGATGCATCGCTCGAGAGACTTCGCACGGAACACATCGACCTTCTCTACCTGCACATCGATGACGAATCGGTGTCGTTCGACGAGACGCTTCTTGCCGTTGACGAGCTCATTCGCGCAGGCAAGGTGCGGTACTTCGGCGGATCCGACCACACGGGCAACCGACTCATCGAAGCGCGCATCGCCTGCGCCCAACTCGGAGTCGCGCCAATGGTCGCGCTTCAGAATCACTACAACCTCCTGCATCGCACCGAGTACGAGGGCGGCCTGGCGAACGTCGCCGCCCGTCAGAACCTCGGCGTGATGCCACGATTCGCGCTGGCCAGCGGCTTCCTGACGGGAAAGTACCGCAACCGGGGGGACCTCGCTCGCAACAACCGCGGGGGAGAAGCGGCACGCTATCTCACCCGCCGCGGCATGCGCACGCTCGCCGTGCTCGATCAGATTGCGCTCGCGCACGGCGTCAAGCCCGCATCCATTGCGCTTGCCTGGCTGCTGTCGAAGCCGTTTGTCGCCGCGCCGGTCGTATCGGCGAGTCAGGTCGAGCAAATTCCCGACCTGGTTGCGGCCGTATCCGTTCAGCTCACGCGTGGTCAGGCCGCCGAACTGGACCGCATCACAGCTCGCTAGCAACCCTTGCGTCAAGTCGGGCGAATTGCGGGCCGCGGCTAGGTGAGGTGCAGTCCCGGGAACGAGATCCAGCCGAGGGTCAGCAGCAGCAGGAGCGTGTTCAAAATGAGCGCGACCACGGTGATGCCGATGCCGGAGCGACTCCGAGTGCCGCGACCTGATCCCCGCACGAACAGCAAGAGCACGAGGACGACCTCGAGCACGATCTCCATGACCGTCTTGCCGAGCAAGTGGGGGAGTGTGATGAACAGTGACAGGATGAGCAACACTCCGGCGATCAGTTCGACCACCGCGAGCACGCCAACACCTCGCCGAGCGCGGAGGCGCGCAAGCGCATCCACGATAGCGAGCGCGCCGGTGACGACCAACAGGATGTCTAGCAGCGTGAAGGAAATGTTCATGCCTCACCCTAGCGGAGGGCCCGAACAGAGCGCTAAGAAGCTGCGGCGATTACCCGGTCGGTCGCTCGCGTGAGAGCTGCGGACGCGGCGATTGGATCACCGGCGTAGCCGCCGGTCATCGCGCCATCACGAGCGAGCAGGAACTCGTCTGCCGCGTCGCCAGGCATCCTGTGTCCGAGGTCCTGGAACAACTCGGCAAGAAACCCGGTCAGCCATTCACGGTGCCGAAGCACGACGGACCGCACCGGATGATTTGACTCGGCAAACTCTGTTGCGGCGTTGAGAAACGCGTCGCCGCGGAAATCCGGGCGGGCGATATCGGCGACGACCGCACTCACGATCGCCCGCAGCGCGAGCTCGGGCATGGGGTTGGCCTCGGCGAGAGCCTCGAGCTTCGCGACCTCGGCGAGATGGCGACCCTCGATGTACTGGAGAATGAGGCGATCTTTCGAACCGTAGTGCTTGTAGAAGGTCGCTTTGGTGACGCTCGACTCACTGATCAGTCGGTCAATGCCGACTGAACGGATGCCATCGCCGTAAAACAACACATCTGCGGTCTCGAGAATGCGAATTTTCGCACCCGGAGCACGCTGGGCGGTCGGTTCAAGATTGACGTCATTTACTACGACCGTCACAGCGCGGCTCCTCACGGGCATTGCGGCTAGGTGTCCTCAAGCCGTTGGGGTGCTACCCGAGCGGGGGGACTCGGGGTTAGTGCACCGACGCTTCATCGGGATCCACGTCGGTTTGCCTACGACCAGGGAAGATCGTGTGCGTTCAATCGCCTTCTGGGTAAGCGGCGATGTCCTTCTATTTAGTTAGCAGGCTTCGGGTGCCTGAATAGAACAGTACCATAGGAGGACAGACAGACTCGTCTGTTTGTCCTCCAAAATATACCCCAAAACGAGGGCCGAAGTGAAATCGTTTCGTTTTGTTGGGAGCGGCGCTTAACGGCGTTCTGACGTAGGCTCTTCCGGTGATCAACGGAGCCGTCGCCCTGCCCCTCGACCTCGCAGAACTGTCGTTTACGGCATCTGGAGACTCACTGATCCGGCGCAGTGTTCTGCCGAGCGGCGTGCGCATCCTCAGCGAATCCGTACCCGGAGCGCGCAGCGCGACCATCGGATACTGGGTCGCCGTCGGCTCGCGTGACGAAGTGCCGGAGACGTTCGGCTCAACCCACTTTCTCGAGCATTTGCTCTTCAAGGGCACGACCACGCGTTCGGCCCTTGATATCGCCGTCAGCTTCGACTCCGTCGGCGGCGAGCACAACGCGATGACCGCCAAGGAGTACACCTGCTACTACGCAAAGGTGCAGGATCGCGACCTCCCGATGGCCGTCGACGTCATTGCCGACATGCTGACGTCATCCGTGCTCGACAAAGAGGAATTCGAAACCGAACGCGGCGTCATCCTTGAAGAGCTCGCCATGGCGGATGACGACCCTGCCGACGTCACCAGCGAGCGGTTCTTCGAGGCGGTTCTGGGCGATCATCCACTCGGGCGGCCGATTGGCGGAAGCCCGGAGACGATCAACGCCGTCTCCCGTGATGCGGTGTGGAGGCACTATCGCGCCAACTATCGCGCCCAGGATCTCGTAGTGACGGTTGCCGGCGCCGTGGATCACGACCAGCTGGTCGCCGATGTCACGGCGGCGCTCGTTCGCGCGAACTGGAATCTCAACGCCGAAGCCGCCCCGGTCGCGCGTCGCGATGCGACGGGCGAAGTCATCGAACGCGGGAGCGCTCTGACGATCGTGCATCGCCCGATCGAGCAGGCGAACGTCCTCGTCGGCGTGCCCGGCCTCGCTGCAGCCGACCCGCGTCGCTCCACGCTCACGGTTCTGAACTCGATTCTCGGGGGAGGGATGTCGAGCCGCCTGTTCCAGGAGATCCGGGAGCGGCGCGGCCTCGCGTACTCCGTCTACTCCTTCTCGCCGAGCTACTCGGATGCTGGCCTGTTCGGAATCTATGCGGGCTGCTCGCCATCGAAAGTCACCCAGGTCACCGAACTGATGCTGAGCGAGTTCCGTCGCATCGGCATGGATGGCGTGACTCCAGAGGAGATGCGGCGCGCATCCGGTCAATTGAGCGGTGCATCCGCCCTTGCTCTGGAGGATTCGGACACCCGGATGTCCCGGCTCGGCCGCAGCGAGATCACGCTCGGTGAGTTCGTGGACCTCGACGAGTCACTGCGCCGCATTGCCCTCGTGACCGAATCCGGCGTGCGCGAGCTCGCCGAAGAACTTGCCGCCCGACCGCTGTCGATCGCTGCCGTTGGCACGGTCGCTGATGACGCCTTCACTGGCCTGGCAGAGTCGCCGGCACCCGTTCTTTAAAGCGACTGTTTTCCCAGAAACGAAGCGAGTAACGATCCATGAGTCACTACCTCTACCTTGTGCGTCACGGCGAGCAGCAGGACGCCGAATATGGCCTCCCCGACGGCCCGCTGTCCGAGCGAGGAAAGCGACAGGCGCACGCGATCGCCGAACGCCTGAGCGGCGTGCCCTTCACAGGTGCGTGGCATTCACCGCTGACCCGTGCTGAAGACACCGCACGCATCATGACCGAGCGGATGCCCGCACTCGAGTCCCAGCCGAGCGCGCTGCTGATGGATTGCATCCCGAGCGGCCCGACCGCCGACATGCCTCACGGATTCGACCACTACTTCGGTGGGATCACTCCCGAGCAGATCGAGGCCGGCGAGGCCCAAATGACGGACGCGATCGCTGAGTGGCTCACGCCTGCGCTCGACGACCGCCACGACCTGCTGATCACCCACAACTTCGTCATCGGCTGGTTCGTGCGTGAGACCTTTGGTGCTGCTCCGTGGCGCTGGATGGGCGTCAACCAGGCGAACTGCGGACTCACAATCATCCGGGTGCGGTCTTCGAAGCCGCCCGTGCTGATCACGCACAACGACTTGGGCCACCTTCCTGCCGAACTGCGCACCGGCCTGCCGGTAAACCAGCCCTACTGACGGGGTTTGCGCCGCTAATTGCTGCCTGGCGAACCAATTGCGGGTGGGCGAACGTGCGCAGACGGTTCGTGCATGCGCAGTCACCGCTAGCTAAGGGGCTTCGCAAACCACGTGGTCGCGTTGCGATTGTCGTTGTAAGCGTCGATCTCGATATATCCGTTCGAGCGATAGAGCCCGTCCGCGGCAATGAGGCTCGCGTGGGTGTCGAGCACGAGTTCCTGCGCGCCGAAATCCATGGCGCGACGCTCGAGCTCAGCGAGCAGTACGTGGCCGATGCCGAGGCCGCGCATGTGAGGCTGCAGCCAGACGTGTTTCACTTCGAACCGCACGAGGCCTCTTACGCCCGACGGCACCCGTCGGATCCCGCCGCATCCGACATCCGCCGGTTCGCCGGCGAGATCCACGTCTTCCACGATCAGGAAGACACCGTCGGGTGACTGGAACGCGTCGCTCCCCGCGTACGCCGGTCGATACGTGCCCATCGACGTCGGAAAGTTTTCCGCCCGGTCGGCAAAGTACTCACGGAGAAGGGTCTGGGCGGCCTCTCCGGCCACGGAAACCTCGCGAAAGCTGACCATGCATCCAGCCTAGGACGAATGCCAAAACCCGCCGGTTGGTAGATTGGGCGGATGACAACAAAGGTCGCCGTCGTCGGCGCAACCGGCAAGATGGGCCAGCTGGCATCTCAGATCATCGAGTCGGCAAACGATCTCGAACTGTTCGCGCAGATCGACTCGAAAGGCGAACTGTCCGACATGCTCGGCGCCGATATCGCCCTGGACGTCACCCTCCCGGCCGTCAGCCAGGGAGTCGTCGAGTACGCGGTCGCCAACGGCATCAATGTGCTGGTTGGCACGTCGGGCTGGTCCAGCGAGCGTATCGCCGCCCTCGAGCGTACGATCACCGGAAACCTGAGTGTCGGGGTCATCATCGTTCCGAACTTCTCGATCGGGTCGGTGCTCGCGACATCCTTCGCTGCCATGGCAGCCCGTTTCTATGACTCGATCGAGATCATCGAGGCGCACCACGCATCCAAGCTCGATTCACCGTCGGGCACCGCGGTGCGCACCGCCGAACTGATCGGCAACGCCCGGGTCGACCTCGGTCCGGTCATCGCGCCTCACGCAGACCAGCGCGCCCGGGGCCAGCAGGTGTCGAGCGTGCCCATCCACTCTCTCCGAATGCAGGGTGTCGTCGCCAAGCAGGACGTCATTTTCGGCGGAAATGGGGAAGTGCTCACGCTCAGTCACGAGACGCTCGCTCCCGCCGCATATGAGCAAGGGATTCTCCTTGCCCTTCGGGCGGCGAAAACCGCGCAAGGCGTCATCGTCGGTCTCGACAAGCTGATCGATTTCGGGGCGAGTTCCGCCTCGTGAAAAACCGCGTGGCCGTTGTGGTGATGGCGGTGTTGCTGGCGCTGTACCTGGCGGTGACCGTGCAGCGCGCGATCCTGCTCATCCTGACGCCAGTGCCGGTTGCACGCATCGAGGGTGTCGCGCTCATCGTGCTGCCGATCATTGGGGCATGGGCCCTGATCGCGGAGCTCGTGTTCGGAATGCGTGCGCAGCGGCTTCTGCGCCGGATGACCGAACTCGGCGCGCTGCCGGTCGACGACATGCCGCATCGTCCGAGCGGTCGCGTCGACCGCGAAGCCGCCGATCGCGAGTTTCCGAAGTACCAGGCCGAAGTCGAGGAGAATCCGGGCGACTGGAAGTCGTGGTTCCGGCTTGCGCTCGCGTACGACGCGAGTGGCGATCGACGTCGGGCGCGCTGGGCGACGCGGCGGGCCATCCGACTGGAGCGCGTCAGTTCCTGAGCATCGCGTCGATTGCCTGCTCGACGGTGCGGTGCTCGTGCACGAACCCGTCGGCGACCAGGCGGTCGGGCAGCACCTTCTCACTCAGGAGCAGCAGCTCGCGCCCCGCATCCCCGAGAAAGCCGCTGATGACGCGATCGGGGATTACGAGGTTGTACCAACGGTGCAGCGCCCTGGCGAGATATGAGGTCACGCGATCCGAGGTTGCGGGCGTCGGACCGGTGAGGTTGACCGGCCCGCTGAGCGAACTCGTCAGAAGGTGACGGATGGCGGCCGCCTCATCGTGCAGGCTGATCCACGGCCAGTGCTGGCCACCGGTGCCAAAACGGGATCCGAAACCGAGATTGGTGAGCGGGATTAGCGGCGTGAACGCGCCGCCCCTGCCCACGACGAGGCCGGTGCGGAAGGTGACGACCCGGGTCTTCTCCGGCGCGAGATGCGCCGCTGACTCCCACGCGTCGACCAGATCGGGCAGGAACCCCTCGCCCTTCTTTGAGGCCTCGGTGAGGCGCTCAGCGGGCCGGTCGCCGTAGAAACCCACCGCGGATGCATTCAGGAACACCGACGGGGGCGCGGCGGCCATGGCCATTGCCTGTGTCAGGGTCTGAGTGGCACTGATCCGCGACTCGAGAATCTCCCGCTTGTAGCCGGGTGTCCAGGGGATCCGTCCCGTCGACGCACCGGACAGGTTGATCACCGCATCCACCGATTCGAGAACGCCGTAGTCGATCATTCGTGACGCCGGAGCCCAGTGGTATTCGGAGTCGCCGGTCGGTTTGGACCTAACCAGTTTGTGCACCGTATGCCCGTCGACCTCGAGCTGGCGAACCAGCTCCGTGCCGATGAAGCCGGATGCGCCCGAGACGAGAACCCGCAGCTTAGGGCGCTCCTTGAGCACCCGCGGAACGGACGGGCGTTCGACGCGAGCCACTACGCGAGGCTGGCTTCAAGGGTGATGGGGATCCCGGCCAATGCCTGCGAAACCGGGCAATTTGCCTTTGACTCTTCGGCGAGGCGCTCGAACTCCTCTTCGGTGATTCCGGCAACCTTTGCGCTGACGAGAAGGTGGCTTCCCTTGATACCTTCGCCGGGCACGAAAGTCACGGCGGCCGTCACCTGGATGCTCTCCGGCGGGGTGCCGTTCCTGGCGAGAGCGCCCGAGAACGCCATCGAGTAGCAGGCCGAGTGCGCCGCACCCAGCAGCTCCTCGGGGTTGGTCTTTCCGACCTCACCGACGGATCGCGCTTGCCACGAGACGGGGAATTCCGCGGCATCCGAAGAGTCGAGGGATGTCGTGCCGGATCCGCTCAGCAGATCGCCGAACCAGAGAGTGGTTGCTTCGCTCGTCAGGGCCATGAGATTCCTTCTGTTGGGGGAATCTCCAGCCTACGGGGGCGACGCGGCCCGGGAAAGATCAGGCCGCTGCTGTCGTGTTTCGGTTTCGACCGAGCACACCGGCGCGCACCAGAAACAGGTAGATCTGGCAACCGAGGCAGAACGCGAAAACGGAATTCAGGAACGCGGCAATGAACGCGAGGGCTGCCGAAATCGGAAGCGCGAGGGGCACGCCGAACAGGAACACGATCAAGCCGACAACTGTGACAAAGAGACCAACACCCTGCGCGAACGTCGGGGGGATTGGGTCTTCGAGCTCGGTCGGCGGCTTCAGGCGAGGGCGCACCAGCTTGCGGAAGAGCAGCCCATACGGGTGCTTCTGGATGCCCGCGAACGTGCCCCACGCGAATACGAGAGTGATGAGCGCGAAGATGATGAACGCTGCGGTGTAGAGGCCGCTCAGCGAGAGGGCGATCACGGCGAGCAGCAGCACCGCCGTGATTCCCGCGCCAAAGCGGGGACCTCGCGGGTCAATGCCTTTTTGACTGGTAGCCATTCGTGGTCCTTTCAGGCAACAAGGATGAGTTCGAGGGCGGCCCGCACATCGGCGATGCGAGGCGCTCCGCCGATTCGGGCGCGGATGACTCCGGCTGCGTCGAGGATCAGCGTCGTAGGCGTCTGCAGCACATTGAATTGCGCGGCAAGATCGGGGCGGTGGGTGAGGTCGAGGTCGACGTGAGCGACGCCATCCGTAGTTTTGGCGATCTCGCCGAGGATGCGCCGGGTCGGAACGCACGGCGCGCAAACTTCGGTGGAGAACTGCAGAAGGGTTGCTCGACCATTGATCGGCACTTCGGGGATGCTGACGGCTTCGGGCTTCGTGGTGACGACGCGAACTCGACCGGTGCGCGCGCGCCAGACCAGGCCGAGAACCGTGGATACCGCCACGAGCGCGACGAGGATCGCGAGTGTGCCGCCCGGGTTCATTCGTTCACAATATTCGGCGCGCAAAGGCCAAAACCAAGTGTGACCGGATGTTACGAGCTCCCGGTCGGGCGTGGCAGGCATCCGGAGGTCGGAGGTCGCGGCTAGGGTGAAAACCGTGCCTGACGAGATAGCCCCCGCAGAGATCCAGTTCCGTTCCGATGTCACCGTCGAACTCGTTCGTTCGAGTGCCTCTGACTCCGATGTGTTGTTCGCGGCACGGGTTTCGACGCAGGGCGAACAAACGCTTGAATCTGCCCAGGATGACAACCTCGATACGACCCGCAGCAAGGGGCTCATCAACTACCTGATGCGCGATCGCCACGGGTCGCCGTTCGAGCACAACTCGATGACGTTCTACGTGCAGGCGCCCATCTTCGTGTTCCGCGAGTTCATGCGCCACCGCATTGCGTCGTACAACGAAGAGAGCGGCCGCTACCGCGAGTTGAATCCTGTCTTCTATGTGCCGGGGCCCGACCGAAATCTGGTTCAGGTCGGAAAGGCCGGTGCGTACGACTTCCTTCCCGGCACGCCCGAGCAGACGGCTCTCGTGACCTCAGAGGTTCGTGCCGTGTGCGAGCACGCGTACGCGTCGTACCAGCGCATGCTCGAGGCCGGTGTCGCGCGCGAGGTCGCGCGAGTGGTGCTCCCTGTGACGATCTACTCGTCGATGTACGTCACCATGAACGCCCGATCGCTGATGAACTTCCTGAGCCTGCGCACCAAGCGCGAGGGCACTCACTTCCCGTCGTTTCCGCAGCGCGAGATCGAGATGGTCGCCGAGAAGATGGAAGCCTTCTGGGACGACCTCATGCCCCTCACCAGCGCAGCCTTCAACGGCAATGGCCGAGTAGCCCCCTAGCCTCCCGCCGGCTCCCGCCGCCGGCTGCTGCCCCGCAGTTATTTCGGAAATTCAGGAAATGCGTCGCGATGGGTTACTCGCTGCCGCGAAACTCCGCGCATTGTCGATCTAGTTCGGCGCAGATGTCCTGAATTTCCGAAGTAGCGCGGGGTGGGGACCACTCGTCCACAAGGGGTTGGCCAAGTGGTGGCCTCCACTGCTTTGGGGTACGGCGTTCGGGCGGCTGTTCCGATGGCGACCATGGACGGATGCCCAACATCGCAGACTTCGTCCACGACCTCGGCGGCATGGCGCAGAAGCGCCAATTGGTGAGGCGGGGCGCGCGCGACCGTGACCTGACCCTCGCCGTTCGCGATGGGTCGGTTGTGCGCGCGAGGAATGGCTGGTACTCCACACTGCCCGAAGAAGCCCCGGCACTGCGCGCAGTGCGCGTTGGTGGTCGCCTCACGGGAATGAGCGCCCTCATCGAGCTGGGCGCATGGGCTCTCGGCGATTTCCCGCTACATGTCTCGGTTCACGACAACGCAGCGCGCCTGCGAAACCAATGGAATCGTCACTCCCGTATCAACGTCGATGATCCGAGGGGCGTCGTGCTGCACTGGGATGACCGCAGCGTGCGCGACTTCGGCACCTCGACATCCGTCGGGCTGCTGGATGCGTTGGAGCGCGCGATTCTCGATGAGCCCTTCGAAACGGCGGTCGCTGTGTTGGACTGGGCCCTCCATACCGGGGTGCTCGACCGATTCGACTTCGAGACGCTGATCCTGAGGTTGCCAATCGAGCGCAGGGGCATTGCCGATTGGGTTGACGCAACCTGCGAATCGCTCCCGGAGAGTCTTTCGCGCACGCGATTGAGGCTGGCGGGCTGGCGGGTGGAATCGCAGGTACGTCTCGGCGAAGTCCAACGGATCGACCTGGTCGTCGAGGATGTCGCGGCCATCGAGGTTGACGGAGACGAGCACCACCGCGAACGCTTCGAGCAGGATCGCTCGAAAGACATCGACATCACCATCGACAACCTGCACGCGTTGCGCCCCAGCGCACGCGCCGTGTTCTACGACTGGGATCGCGTCGCCCGGGCGATCAGCGCAGCCCTGGCGGCTCGCGGCGTAACTCTCGAAAACTCAGGAGGTCGGCGTAGTCATCCGCGCAACGCCCGCGGAATCTCGGGGTGGCAGCGCAGGCGCCGGCGCAAGATTCCTGAATTTCCGAAGAGGAGGAGGGAATGGAGGGAATAGGGACGGGGCCGGCGGGTTAATACTGCGGTGAGCAACTCCATCAAGGTCGACATCTGGTCAGACGTGCAGTGCCCCTGGTGCTACATCGGCAAGCGCAAGTTCGAGGCGGCGGCAGCCGGATTCGACGGTGAGGTGGATGTCGAGTATCACTCGTTCGAGCTGTCGCCCGACACCCCGGTCGACTTCGACGGCTCACCCGCTGACTACCTGAGCGAGCGCAAGGGCATGCCTCTTGCGCAGGTCGAGCAGATGCTGGCGCGGGTGACCGGAATCGCCGCATCCGTCGGTCTCGACTACGACTATGAGCACGTGCACCAGACGAATACCGTCAAGGCCCACGAGTTGATCCACTACGCGAAGAGCAAGGGTCGCCAGCTCGATATGAAGGAGCGCCTGCTCAAGGCGTATTTCATCGACGGCCGCCATGTTGGGCGCATCGAGGATCTCGCAGACCTGGCCGCCGAAATCGGCCTCGATCGTGACGAAGTCGTTCACGTGCTCACCGACAATACCTACCTCGCCGCGGTGAAGGCGGATGTCGCGCTGGCGCAGGAGTACGGCATCCAGGGAGTCCCGTTTTTCGTCTTTGACAGCAAGTACGGGGTGTCCGGCGCGCAGGAGACCGCAACGTTCGCTAACGTGCTCCAACAGGTAAGTAGCGAAAGAGAGTCAATCCGATGACGGATACAGCGAGCACGCCCCTGCAAATTCTGGGTGACGCGACGGCTGCGGCCTGCGACGGTGACTTCTGCGAAATCCCTGAGCACCACGAGCAGGCCATCATCAACGCTCGCGTCGACTCCAACAACATCTAGAGGCTCAGGGCGCCAGTTCGTCGGTAATGTCTGCGACGGTCGCGTCGTAAGCCGCGATCAGTGCAGCTGCGTCAACGAACGCGCTCATGCCGCTTTCGCCGGCGCCAAGCGCGACGCGTCCGGTCATGCGTTCATCGGCGAACACCGGCCATGCCGTAGTGCTGCCCAGCGGAGTGATCGTGCCGCGTTCGTAGCCCGTCGCGTCAAATGCAACGGATGCCTCGGGCAGCCTCAGCTTGTTCACCCCGACCACCGCGCGCAGCTTCGCCCACGAGATCTGCCGGTCGCCTGGCACCAGCGCGAACAGGAACGTACCGTCATGCCGTTTAACGACCAGCGTCTTGATGATCCCCGCGGGGGAGAGACCCAGTAGTTCGGCGGCTTCGCCGAGAGATCGCGCTTGCGGTCGATCGACAAACTCGACCTGGATGCCGCGAGCCGCGGCATCCGCTTCGACCCGCTGCCTGCCACTGTCAGTCATTGCGATATCGCCGCAGCGAGCCGGCGCCGCTCGGCCTGAACCGCTTCCAGATACTGGTCACGGTCGAAACGGAACGTGATTTCGGGCTCGAACGGCGTTGTAATCCATGGCTCGCGAAACGCCTCGGGCTCAGGTTCGGCTTTCTTCTTCCAGAACGCGGTGAGCTTCGGCGCGGGGCCGGCATCCTCCTGCTCGAATCCGACTCTCGTCCAGAGCACAGATGTTCCCTCTATCGCAAGCGTCGCGGCGAGTAGTACGCCGCAGCTCGCGTCGAGGCACGCGTCGCAATAGCCGATCGCGATTCTGCCTTCGGGCAGCTGGTCCTCTTTCGGACCACCGAGGAGTGCTCGGAAATATGCGGCGGGCGTGACCGCGCCGCTCTTCCCGTCGACGACAGGGGTCGACTGGTCGACCGCGTGATTGGTCATGGTTGCCAGAAGCGTGCCGAGCAGCGTGCCGTTGACAGCGATCTGGCGGCTGGTGTGTTGGCCGGGACCCCACGCTGACTTACGCTCGACGTCGAGATCGACAAAGCTCAGAACATCCCGCTGGGCAGCCTCGACCATCGTTTCGCTCGCTTTCTGGGAGAATTGGGACAATGACTATTCTCTCGGCCCCTTCCGCTGCTCGCGCCTCAGGCGCGCCTAGCGTTAACAAGCCGTTAAAAATCGGCGGTTTGAGCCTCGACGTTCCCGTGATTCTTGCACCGATGGCCGGGATCACGAACACAGCATTCCGTCGCTTGTGCAGGGAGTATGGCGCCGGACTTTATGTGAGCGAGATGATCACGAGTCGCGCTCTGGTGGAGCGTACGCCGGAAAGTATGCGCCTCATCCGACATCACGAGTCGGAGACGACCCGCAGCATCCAGCTCTACGGCGTCGATCCGGTGATTGTTGCCGAAGCGGTCACGATGCTGGTGGCCGAGGATCGCGCCGACCACATCGACCTGAACTTCGGATGCCCGGTGCCCAAAGTCACTCGCAAGGGCGGCGGCGCGGCACTCCCGTGGAAGACGGAACTGTTCCGCAGCATCGTCGAAGGCGCGGTGAAAGCCGCAGGGAACATCCCGCTGACCATCAAGATGCGCAAGGGCATCGATTCCGATCACCTGACCTACCTCGAGGCCGGGCGCATCGCCGAGGGCGCCGGAGTTTCCAGCATTGCGCTGCATGCTCGCACCGCCGCGGAGTTCTATTCGGGCACGGCTGACTGGTCGGCTATTGAACGTCTCAAGAACACGATTTCGTCGGTTCCGGTGCTCGGCAACGGGGACATCTGGAGCGCCGATGACGCCGTACGAATGATGAACGAGACCGGATGCGACGGCGTCGTCGTGGGCCGTGGCTGCCTCGGTCGCCCGTGGTTGTTCGGCGACCTCGCCGCCGCGTTTTCGTCGCACGACTCGGGGACCGACTACGTGCGCATCCAGCCGTCTCTCGGCGAGGTCGCGGCCGCATTCAAACGGCATGCAGAGTTGCTCGTCGAGTTCTTCGATGGGGACGAGGATCGCGCCTGCCGCGACATCCGCAAGCATGTCGCATGGTATTTCAAGGGCTACGCGGTGGGCGGCGAGCTGCGCGCGAGCCTCGCGACCGTGCAGAATCTCGTCCAGCTTGATGACCTTCTGGCAACCCTCGACTGGACGCAGCCCTACCCCGGCGCGGACGCCGAGGGCCAGCGGGGGCGCGCCGGCACCCCCAAGAATCCGTCGCTGCCAGACAAGTGGCTCGACAGCCGCGAGCTGCAGGAGACCCACCGCGCCGACCTCACAGAGGCCGAACTGAGCCACAGTGGTGGCTGACAGCACGTTGGCCGCCAGCGGATACTCGCCCGCGGATGCGGAGCGCTGGTTCCCCGAGGAGCATTCGAGCCGCCGAAGCGACTTCGCCCGCGACCGTGCTCGCCTGCTGCACTCCAGCGCGTTGCGGAGACTGGCTGCCAAGACGCAGGTGCTGAGTCCGACCGCGGGCCTGGACTTCGCGCGCAATCGCCTCACGCACTCGCTCGAGGTCGCGCAGGTCGGACGTGAGCTGGCCGAGAGTCTTGACCTGGACCCGGACGTCGTGGACACCGCCTGCCTCGCGCACGACCTCGGACATCCGCCCTTCGGTCACAACGGCGAACGCGCGCTCAGCGAGTGGGCCAGCGACATCGGAGGGTTTGAGGGCAACGCCCAGACGCTGCGGCTGCTGACTCGGATCGAACCCAAGGTGTTCGGTACCGACGGCCGCAGCTACGGACTCAATCTCACCCGTGCGAGTCTCGATGCAAGCTGTAAGTATCCGTGGCCCGAGGCGCAGGGCATTCCGGATCCCAGCGGACGCAGCAAGTTCGGCTTCTACGACGACGACATCGTCGCGTTCGAATGGCTGCGCAGCGGTGCCCCCGAGCGGCAGCGCTGCATCGAGGCTCAGGTCATGGACCTCAGCGATGACATCGCATACTCTGTGCACGACTTCGAGGATGCAGTGGTGAGCGGCTACATCGATGTCGCCTCTCTCGGAGCGCGCGTGAATCACGACGCGCTCGTCGACTCGATGTTCGCCTGGATCGGCGGAGAACTCGACCACGAACAGCTCATCGCGGCCTTCGATCGGCTCGACAATCTGGATGTCTGGCTCGACGGGTGGGACGGCAGCCGAGCGGCGCAGGGCCGCCTCAAGAACCTGACAAGTCAACTGATCGGACGCTTCGCCGGTGCCGCTGTGTCGGCGACGCGAGAGGCGCATCCGCAGGCCTCGCTCATCAGGTTCGGCGCGGATGTCGTGGTGCCAATCGGGATTCAGGCCGAGATCGCGGTACTCAAGGGCATCGTCGCCGCAAACGTGATGTCGACGAACTCGCGCAAGCCGGTTTACACGAAGCAGCGCGAGATTCTGACTCAGCTCGCGGACGCGCTCACCGCGACGGAGGGCACCGACCTCGACCCCGGCTTCGCCGCCGACTGGGCCTCGGCCGAAACGGACGCTCAACGCAAGCGCGCCGTCGTCGACCAGGTCGCCTCGCTGACGGACCAGTCGGCGATGGCCTGGCACAAGCGCCTCGTCCGCTAGTTCGCCGACCGCTCGCGGCCGCCCGACCTTTCGGAAATTCAGGAAACGTGCAAATGGATGTCGCCCCAGACATCCAAGATCCCGCGGCTTTCCGCGCCTCGGCTTCGCTCGCGCGAAACACCACCGCGCCGATTTCCTGAATTTCCGAAAGAGGTGAGGTGCGGCGGTTGACAGCGGCAGCGGGGAGAAGCCTGCGACCGTAGAATCGTGACCGTGGCTGGCCTCATCCGTAGAAACGACATCGATGAGGTGAGAGCACGCATCAACATCGCCGATATCGTCGGCGACTACGTCACGCTGAAGAACGCGGGCGTCGGCTCGATGAAGGGGCTGTGCCCTTTCCACGAGGAGCGTTCACCGAGCTTCCATGTGCGACCCGGCGTCGGTTTCTACCACTGTTTCGGTTGCGGTGAGGGCGGCGACGTCTTCACGTTCCTGCAGAAAATGGACCACGTCACCTTCTCCGAAGCGGTCGAACGCATGGCAGCGCGCATCGGCTACGAGTTGCACTACGAAGACGGCGGCCAGGCCACCGACCACGGCAATCGTGCGCGAATTCTTGCCGCGAACAAGGCTGCCGAGGACTTCTTCATCGCCCAGCTCGCCACGAAGGAGGCCGAGCCGGGGCGCAAGTTCCTCGGTGATCGCGGGTTCGACCAGTCCGCCGCCGAACGATTTGCAGTCGGGTTCGCTCCGCGCGGTGGAGCGTTGTCAAAGCACCTCAAGACCCTGGGCTTCACAGAGGAAGAAATGGTGACCGCCGGCCTGCTGGGCCGCGGCGATCGTGGGGATGTTTACGACCGTTTCCGCGGCCGGCTGATCTGGCCGATCCGCGACGTCACGGGCCAGACGCTGGGGTTCGGTGCGAGAAAGCTCCTTGACGACGACAACGGTCCCAAGTACCTCAACACTCCGGAGACGCCGGTTTACCACAAGAGCCAGGTGCTCTACGGGCTCGACCTTGCCAAGCGTGATATCTCGCGTGGCCGCCAGGTGGTTGTGGTCGAGGGCTACACCGACGTGATGGCCTGCCACCTCGCCGGCGTCACGACCGCCGTCGCCACCTGTGGAACCGCGTTCGGCGTCGACCATATCAAGATCGTGCGTCGCGTCATCGGCGACGTCGACAACCCTGACACAACTGGTACTGGCGAGGTGATCTTCACCTTCGACCCGGACGAGGCCGGCCAAAAGGCCGCCAGCCGCGCCTTCAGCGAGGAACAGCGGTTCGCCGCGCAGACATTCGTCGCCATCGCCCCGGACGCTCTCGACCCCTGCGACCTGCGGCTCAATCGCGGCGACGACGCGGTGCGGCGACTCATCAACACTCGCAAGCCGATGTTCGAGTTCATGATCCGCCGAACCCTGACCGCCCACAATCTCGAGACTGTCGAGGGGCGTGTCGCCGCCCTGCGCTCCGCAGCTCCTGTGATCGCGGGCATCCGCGACCAGTCGCTCAGTTCGGGCTACACCCGCAATCTCGCGGGCTGGCTGGGCATGGATCCGAGCGAGGTTCAGCGCGCGGTCAATGCCGCCCGAAACTCCAGCGGACGAACTCAGGATGCGCCGCCGCGCAGGGAGGCAGGTGCAGCCCCCGCGGAGCCGCCTCGCCAGCCGGATTTCTCGATTACCGACCTCCCGATCGACCAGCCGACCCGCCAGGAGCGGGACGCGCTCATGGCGATGCTCCAGTACCCAACCGAGGTCGGTCGCGAGTTGGTGATTCGGGCGTCCCGGGTACGGTTTGCGAACCAGACGCTCGCGGTGATTCGCGATGCAGTAGCAACGAGCATCGAACACCTCGAGACCGCGGACTGGCTCGCGACCGTTACGGCCGAGGTTCCTGCGCCGTATGCGACGCTGGTGCAGCAACTCGCGGTCGGTCCGATTCCGTCTCGACCAGACAAGATGGCCGACTATTGCGCCCTTGTCGTTGGAGCGCTGATCGACCGCGATCTCCTGCGCAGCAAGGCCGAATTGCTCGGTGCCCTGCAGCGTACGGATGCCTCCGCCGAGCCCGACAAGTACGCGACCCTGCAACGCGACCTCGTGGGAATCGAAACCGAACGGCGCCTTCTCCGCAACGAATGACCCCGCGCGCGGAAATGTTTCAAACATTTCTGTCGAGTAAACATTCGTCAGTTGCGACCCAAAGCCCTGAGTCGTGAACCCGCCGTGTGTTAGAACTTACGCACAGCAAATTATCGGTTTCGCGCGTTCGAAACCGGTGTTGCGTTCCCCTTCCACACAAGGAATAAGAGGTAGTCGGATGACATCCGCATCTAATAACGGCAAGCGTCTGCTTGGCGTAATCGGCATCGGCGCAGCGTTAGCGCTGGTCCTGGCCGGTTGCGCTGGCGGCGGTGGCAGCACCAGTTCATCGAACAAGTCGATCATCGTTGGCACAACCGACGTGGTGACCTTCCTGGACCCCGCTGGTTCGTATGACAACGGCTCGCTCGCCGTGCAGACGCAGGTATTCCCGTACCTGTTCGACTCTCCCGTCGGCAAGTCGACCCCGACGCCCGACATCGCGGTGTCCGGCTCGTTCACGACGCCGACGGAGTTCACCGTCAAGCTGAAGCCGGGCCTCAAGTTCGCCAACGGCCACGCGCTCACCTCATCTGACGTGAAGTTCTCGTTCGACCGCCAGACGAAGATCGCCGACCCGAATGGTCCGTCTTACCTGCTGGGCAACATCGCCAGCACGGCCGCTCCGGACCCGACAACCGTTGTGTTCACGCTGAAGGCCCCAAACGACCAGACGTTCGTTGGAGTTCTCTCCAGCCCCGCCGGTCCGATCGTCGACGAGCAGGTGTTCTCGCCCGACAAGGTCACTCCTGACGCTGACATCGTCAAGGGCAAGGCATTCGCTGGCCAGTACTCGATCTCAAGTTACAAGTTCAACAACCTCGTCCGCTTCACGGCCTTCGCCGGCTACAAGGGCAACAAGGGCGTCGCCAAGACGAAGAACATCGACCTGAAGTACTACACCTCGGCTTCGAACCTGAAGCTTGACGTGCAGCAGGGCAACATCGACGTCGCATACCGCTCGCTTTCCGCGACCGACATCGACAGCCTGAAGAGCGACAAGAAGGTCAAGGTTCACCTCGGCCCCGGTGGAGAAATCCGGTACATCGTCTTCAACTTCGACACGCAGCCCTTCGGCACGAAGACCGCTGATGCCGACCCGAAGAAGGCTCTCGCCGTTCGCCAGGCCGCAGCCGACCTGATCGATCGCCAGGCGATCGCTACCCAGGTCTACAAGGGCACGTTCACGCCGCTGTACTCCTACGTGGCCCAGGGCCTCGACGGAGCAACCGAGGTGCTGAAGGACCTGTACGGCACGGACGGTAAGCCGGATGCCGCCAAGGCGAAGGCCGTTCTTGACGCCGCTGGCGTGAAGGCTCCGGTCAAGCTGAGCCTGCAGTACGTGCAGGATGGCCATTACGGCCCGTCCTCCGCGGATGAGTACGCGCTGGTGAAGAGCCAGCTCGAGTCATCCGGACTGTTCGCTGTCGACCTGAAGTCCACCGAGTACGTGACGTACTCCAAGGACCGCGTGAAGGACACCTACCCGGCCTACCAGCTCGGTTGGTTCCCCGACTACGCGGACGCTGACAACTACCTGACGCCGTTCTTCGCCAAGAACAACTTCCTGGTGAACCATTACGACAACCCGACAGTTCAGGCCGAGATTGCCAAGGAAGCGACTGAGACCGACCCAGCTGCCCGCAAGACCGAGATCCAGGATGTCCAGGCGAAAGTTGCCGCGGACCTCTCAACGCTCCCGCTGCTGCAGGGTTCGCAGGTCGCGGTTGCGGGTTCGGACATCAAGGGCGTGACCCTCGACGGTTCGTTCAAGTTCCGCTTCGGTGGCCTTTACCGGTAATAAGCACGAAATGAGCACCAAGCTATAGTTTCTGTAGCTCGATCGGGGCGGCGCGCATTGTGCGTGTCGTCCCGATTGTTTCTCTCCACTTGATAGGTAGTCATGAGTTCGACGGTGTCCACAGAAGTCTCTCCGGCTCCTTCGGGCTCTGCGGCGCGAAAGCCACGCGGGAGTAACCCGCTCGTCCGCTACATCATCGTGCGGTTCCTGCTGATCTTCCCCACGATTTTCATTCTCGTGAGCATGGTGTTCGTTGTCATGCGCGTGATCGGCGATCCAATCACGGCGGCGCTTGGCGGGCGGCTTCGTCCCGACCAGCTCGAGGCGCGCATCCATCAGGCCGGCTACGACCGACCCATCATCGTGCAGTACGTCGAGTACATCGGCCAGGTCTTCACCGGCAACTTCGGAAAGTCGATCACCGATGGCCGCCCGATCAGCACGATCATCGCCACATACGGGGGAGCGACCCTCGAACTCGCGATCTACGCCCTGATCGTCGCCCTGATCGTCGGCATCCCGCTGGGGATGGTCGCCGCCTACTTCCGCGATCGGTGGCCGGACGCGATTCTGCGCATCCTCGCGATCCTCTGGTACGCGACTCCGGTCTTCTTCGTTGGACTCCTGCTGAAGCTGGTTTTCGCCGTATGGCTGAACGTGTTGCCGGTTGCTGGTCGAGCGTCGACCCGTACGGAGCTCGACCTCGACTCGCTGTCGCATCCGACCGGCATCTATCTCATAGACGCGTTCAGACTGGGTCCGGATGCCATCGGCGACGTTCTCTCGCACGCGGTACTTCCCGGCCTCGCGCTGGGCTTCCTCACCGCGGGCATCTTTCTGCGACTGACGCGCACCAACGTCATCGGAACCCTTTCGATGGACTACGTGGATGCCGCCCGGTCGCGTGGGGTAGGAGAGGGACGGCTCGTGCGCAAGCACGCGTTCAAGCCCGCGCTTATCCCGGTGATCACGGTCATCGGCCTTCAGATCGCCCTTCTGCTCGGTGGTGCGGTGCTTACAGAGACCACCTTTGAGTGGCGTGGCCTCGGCTTCCAGCTGACCCAGTATCTCGGCTCCCGAGACTTTGTCGCGGTGCAGGGCATCGTCGCACTGCTCGCCGTCATCGTGGCGATCACCAACTTCA
>JAUZFR010000106.1 GCA_030840335.1 Actinomycetota bacterium
CACATGGTCGCAAGCCTCCCCGGCGAACGTGACGCGTTACTTGCGGCAAGACGCATCATCGCGACCAGCGGATGGACGCGCTCCGAGCTCATCTCGCTTGGCTTCGCGGAACCGCACGATGTGGTCGTCGCCTATCCAGGAACGGATCCGGCCGCGACCACTGTCGCTTCACGATCCGGGGGCCGGTTGCTGTGCGTTGGCGTGGTTGCCCCGCACAAAGGCCAGGACCTTCTCATCCGCGCGTTGGCGCGCCTCACTGATGTCGACGGCTGGACCTGCGAGCTCGTCGGATCACTCGACGAGGCGCCGGCGTTTGTCGATGAACTAATGCAAACCATTCAACGCACCAACCTCGCCACGAGGGCGACGTTCACGGGCATCCTCACCGGAAGATTGTTGGAAAGCGCCTACGGCCGAGCGGACCTTGTCGTTGTGCCGTCACGCAACGAGAGCTTCAGCATGGTCGTCAGCGAGGCGTTGGCCCGCGGCATCCCCGTCCTGGCGGCCCGGGTTGGCGGAATACCTGAGGCGATGTCGAGCACTGCGGCGGGAATCCTCGTCCCCCCGGACGATCCGTGGGCGCTCGAGGTCGTGCTGCGTCAATGGTGGGCGAGTTCAGGGCGCCGAACGGAGCTCAAGCGAGCGGCTGTGGAGGCTGACGAGACTGTCCGACCGTGGAGTGCAACAGTCGCCGTCATCGCGTCAATCCTCCACGAGGTGGCACTGAGTGAAACGGCGGTTTCCGCATGAGCGAGATTCTCGAGGTCAGCAGCGAATGGCTTGCGCTCCGCGAACCGGAGGACGCAGAGGCACGTTCTCGCGACCTCGCACTCACCGCAGCTGCGATGCTCCCCGTCGGGCCGATTGTCATTCACGATCTGGGCAGCGGAACCGGTTCGATGATGCGCTGGCTCGCTCCCCTTCTTCCCGGACCGCAGACATGGATTCTGCACGACTGGAACGCAGACCTGCTCGAACGAGCCATCGAGGGCGTGCGTCCAACTGATCGCGACAATGCCGCTATCTCCATCGATGCGCAACCCGGGAATCTCGCTGACCTGCGCCCCTCTGACTTGGCCGGAGCGTCACTCGTGACGGCATCCGCGCTACTTGATGTACTGACTTCACGCGAGACTCACGCCGTCGTCGACGCCTGCGTGGGCGCCGGGTCCCCGACGCTTCTCGCGCTCAGCGTGACCGGAGAGGTGCGGTTGAGCCCGCGAGACGAGCTCGACGTCGAATTCGAGCACGCATTCAACGCACATCAACTACGCGAGTCAGGCGGTCGCCAACAGCTAGGTCGATACGGCGCGCCAATCGCCCGGGGATTGTTCTCACAGGCCGGTTGGCGTGTGCGCCCGAGCACGACGGTATGGCGGCTTGACCATCGCCGGCCCCGCCTGCTAACCGAATGGTTCTCCGGATGGGTCGACGCTGCAGTCGAGCAGGATCCCGGACTGCGCGCTAAGGCCACGCGTTACCGCCAACTTCGCACGGCTCAAATCGAACGCGGCGAGCTGGCGGCGCACGTCAGTCACGTGGATCTGCTGGCATGGCCCCGCAAATGACAACATCCATCCGCACCCGGTTGCGTCAGGTGATGCGATCCGCCTGGCTCCGCCTGACGACTCGTCTGGTCGTCGGCGCAGGCGTTCTGATCGCGGTGTTCACTCAGGTCGGGACCGGCCCATTTCTCCGCGGCCTGCTCAGCCTGGACGGGCGGACGATCGGAGCGGCCATCCTGCTCGCGGCGGTCGCAACGGCCGCCGCCGCATGGCGCTGGCGACTGATCGCGACTCGCCTCGGAGTCGAACTTCGGTGGTCGACCGCGGTCGGGAGGTACTACCAGTCCCAGTTCCTGAACACGGTACTTCCCGGCGGAATTGTCGGGGATGTTCATCGCGCAGTTGGCCACGGTCAACGCGCCGAAAGCATCAAGCAAACTGCGCGATCGGTCGCGATCGAACGTATCGCGGGGCAGGTCGTGCAACTCGCCCTCGCGCTAATTGTTCTCGCTTGGTTCGGAACAGAGTTTGAGGGCTACCTGCTCGCGGCCCTTGCGATCGGACTCGGCACGATCGTCGTTGTCCTTCTTGTGACCACTGTGGCGAGTGTGCGTGCGCGCAGGGTGCTGCTTCACGAGGTGCGAGAACTTCGCGCGGGCCTCGGATCGGTTCGAGTCTCCGTGCAGGTCGCGATCGCGTCGGTCATCGTCATCGCGTGCCATGTCGCAACCTTGTCGATCGCAACCGCGGCCGTGGGCCAGAGCGTGCCGCCGCTGCGGATGCTCCCCCTCGCTTGCGTCATTCTGATCGGCGCCTCGATCCCGCTGAACGTCGGCGGATGGGGGCCCCGCGAGGGCATCGCCGGCTGGGCTTTCGCACTCGCCGGTTTCGGCGCATCCGCGGGGGTCGCAGCCTCAACCCTGTTCGGCGCCCTTGCCATCATCTCCTTCGCGCCAGGCGCAATCCTCACAGCGGTCTCCGCTGTCCGCCGGCGCAAGGCAAAGGACGCCGCTCCCGTTCTCGTTCTCGTTCCCGTTCGCACCGCTAGAAATCAGGAGAAGACATCGTGACAGACAACCCCTACGTCACTCTGAGCTGCGCCACCTCGCTCGATGGGTACCTCGACAGGGCGGATCCACCCCGGCTCGCCCTGTCGAACGACGCAGACTTCGACCGAGTCGATGACGTGCGCGCAAGAAACGACGCCATTCTGGTCGGCGCACGCACCGTGCGTCGTGACAACCCCCGATTGATGGTCCGCAGCATTGCTCGGCAGACTCGACGAGAGACCGAGGGCCTGACGCGCTCGCCGTGGAAGGTCACTGTGACGGCGTCGGGCGAGCTCGATCCGAACGCAGCGTTCTTCACCGCTGGCGACACAACGAAGCTGGTTTACTGCCCCGGGCCGGATGCCGAGCGCATCCGTCGACGTGTTGGGCACGCCGCGCTCGTCGTCGGGCTGGGCAGCCGCCTGACGATGACCGACCTCGTCGCGGACCTTGCGGATCGCGGGATTCGCCAGCTCATGGTCGAGGGAGGCGGAAAAGTCCACACGCAGTTTCTGGCCGCGAATCTGGTCGACGAACTCCATCTGGCCGTTGCGCCGTTCTTCGTCGGCGACCCGCAGGCTCCGCGCTTCGTCGGCGATGCCGTGTTCCCCTGGACCAGTGACCGGCGCGCCACGCTCGCGGAGGTCCGGCAGATCGGCGACATGGTGCTGCTGCGTTACGGACTCTCAGATCGATTCGCGTGGCATGACGCCGAATTCCAGCACCGGCAGACGACGCCTCTCGTAATGGGAATGTCGTGATTCGAAGAAACGTGCGTGCGGTCATCGGCGGCGTAGTGGTCTTCGTCGCTGTTCTTGCACCCGGGCTCATCAGTTCCGGGTCGGCGCTCGCTCTGATTCGGATTCCGTTGGAATCAGTAGTCGCCCTCGCCATTCTGGCGGCACTCCCGTGGCCGGTCGTGCGAAGGATCGTCGCGATACTCATCTCGATAATCTTCGTGACATCGATCGTCAGCGCCGCTCTCGACCGTGGCTTCGAGACAAACGTCGGTCAGAAGTTCAACGTTGTGACGGGCTGGCCGGAGCTGGTGGATGCCTATGGCGTATTGAGCGACTCCACCGGACCGGTTGCCGCGCTCGCAATCCTCGTAGCGGTCCTCCTCGTCGCTGCGGTGACCGCTCTCGTGATCACCTTGTCGCTCCTTCAGCTCGCGAGCATGATCCGTCGGCATTACCGCGCGGGCCTGATCGGAGGTTCCGCCATCACAGCGACCTGGATCGTGCTCGGACTCGTCGGCGCGCAGATCGTGCCCGGCGAAACGATCGCGGCAGCGGACACGATCAGCACGGCGGTCGCGAAATCCCACCAGGTAGACGTTGCCGCGGCCGAACAGGCGACGTTCGACATGGCGGACGCAAGGGACAGCTACGCCCAGCTGCCGGCATCCGATCTCCTCACTGGGCTGAAGGGCAAGGACGTCATCGTCGCGTTCATCGAAAGCTACGGCCAGGTCGCTGTGCAGAATACCTCCTTCTCCACGGGCGTCGACAAAGTCCTCCAAAAAGGAAACAAGGAGCTCGCGACAGACGGCTACTCCGAACGAAGCGCATTTTTGACGTCTCCGACGTTCGGCGGAGTCAGCTGGCTCGCCCATTCCACACTCCAGACCGGACTGTGGATCGACTCGCAACAGAAGTACAACCAGGTCACCGCCGGAAGCCGGTTCACCCTCAGCGGTGCCTTCAAGAAGGCCGGTTGGCGAACGATCAGCGACGTG
>JAUZFR010000162.1 GCA_030840335.1 Actinomycetota bacterium
AGACGTCGCGGCAATTTCCATCGGCGGGCAGCAGCACGGACTGGTCGTGCTGGATGCGGGCGGCGAGGTCATCCGACCGGCGCTGCTCTGGAACGACAACCGCTCCGCTCAGGCCGCCGCCGATCTCATCGTCGAACTCGGCGCGGCGGAGTTCGCGGCGCGCACCGGGTCGGTTCCCGTCGCATCCTTCACCTTGACGAAGCTGCGCTGGCTCGCCGATGCCGAGCCCGACAATGCCGCTCGAGTCGCGGCCATCGCCCTCCCCCATGACTGGCTGACCTGGCGCCTGCGTGGATTCGGACCGGCGAACCCCGTGCTGACCGAGCTCACGACCGACCGCTCCGATGCGAGCGGCACCTCCTACTTCAACTCGGTCACGAACTCCTACGACCGGGACCTGCTCGCGAGGGCCCTCCGCCGTGCGCCGTCCGAAATTGAAGGACTCGTGCTGCCCACGGTGCTCGAACCGAGCGATTCGCGCACCATTGCGATCGCATCTCCTTCATTTTCGGAAGGACTCGTGGTGGGCGTGGGGGCCGGGGACAACGCGGGCGCCGCGCTCGGGCTTGGCACGACGACGGGCGACGTCGTCGTGTCGATCGGCACCAGCGGCACGGTCTTCGCCGTCACAGACACACCCTCGAGGGACGAGGCCGGCACAGTCGCCGGATTCGCGGATGCCGCCGGCGGCTACCTTCCCCTTGTCGCGACCCTGAACGCCGCGAGAGTACTGGATGTCATCGCCCGCCTGCTCGACGTCGACCACACGGAGCTCGGCCGTCTCGCCCTGACCGCCGAGCCTGGCAGCGGCGGGGCGGTGCTACATCCGTATTTCGAGGGTGAGCGCACTCCGAACCTTCCGACCGCGACAGCGACGCTGTCGGGTCTCACTCTCGCATCCACGTCTCGCGCCAACCTCGCCCGCGCGGCGATCGAAGGGATGCTGTGCGGTCTCGCAGACGGACTGGATGCCGTGCGCGCCCAGGGAGTCGTCGCCAGCCGCCTGCTTCTGGTCGGCGGCGCCGCGCAAAACGAAGCGGTGAGCAAGATCGCCGCCCAGGTCTTCGAAGTGCCGGTCGTCGTTCCCGAACCCGCTGAGTATGTGGCCGCCGGTGCCGCCGTGCAGGCCGCGTGGTCCCTGACCGGCCAACGCCCGACCTGGCCGGTGGCGGTCACCGCCCAGCCGCCGGTCGACTTCCGCCCGGTCATCCGCGAGCAATACGCGGCGAGCTGATCCGGGCGAACGGCGCCAGCTACATCCGCTGCGCCAGTCGGTAGTACGCCTGGTTCCAGCGCACTTCCTTCGCGAACTCACGAAGTGTCGTCTTCTCATCGATGACGAGAAGTTCGGTGTTCGCGATCTCGGCGAAATCCGAGAAGGCGTCGACGCCGAGTGCCGTGCTCATCACCGTATGGTGAGCAGCGCCCGCGGTGAGCCAGGCGGCAGCACTGGTTGCGAAGTCGGGCGCGGGCTTCCAGACCGCGCGCGCAACCGGCAGGTGTGGCAGCGGCTGGGGCAGTGGCACCACCTCGACGGCGTTCGCGACCAGACGAAACCGCTCGCGCATGTCGCTCATCGCGACAACGACAGCGTTACCCGGATCGGTGTCGAAGACGAGGCGAACCGGGTCTTCCCTGCCGCCGATGCCGAGCGGATGCACCTCGAGCGAAGGCTTCGAAGTCGTCAGTGACGGGCAGACCTCGAGCATGTGCGCTCCGAGGATGAGCTCGGCACCGGGCTGGAGATCGTAGGTGTAGTCCTCCATGAGGGATGCGCCCCCGGGCAGCCCCGCGCCCATCACCTTCGCGGCCCGCACGAGCACGGCGGTCTTCCAGTCGCCTTCCGCACCAAAACCGTAGCCATCGGCCATCAATCGCTGCACCGCGAGGCCCGGAAGCTGACGCAGACCGCCGAGGTCTTCGAACGTGGTCGTGAATGCGCCGAAGTCGCCGGCCTCGAGGAAGGAGCGCAGACCGAGTTCGATGCGCGCGCCGTACCGAAGCGATTCATGGCGCTCGCCGCCGCGCCGAAGCTCGGGCACGACCGCATAGAGCTCTTCGTATTCGGCGACGAGCGCGTCGACCCGGGTCTCGGATGCCGCGTCGACGGCCTCGACGAGTTCGTTGACTCCCCAGGTGTTGACACTCAGGCCGAAACGGATCTCGGCCTCCGTCTTGTCACCCTCGGTCACCGCGACGTTGCGCATGTTGTCGCCGAAGCGCGCGAGCTTCAGGGATCGCACCGCGGCCCATCCGCTCGCCGCTCGCGACCACGTGCCGATCTGTTGCGTGACACGCGGATTGGATACGTGGCCGACGACGGTCTTGTGGGCAACGCTCATGCGCGCCTGGATGTACCCAAACTCTCGGTCGCCGTGCGCCGCCTGATTGAGGTTCATGAAATCGAAATCGATCTCGCTCCACGGCAGTTCCACGTTGGCCTGAGTGTGCAGGTGCAGGAGCGGCTTCTGCAGCGCATCCAGTCCGCGGATCCACATCTTGGCGGGGCTGAACGTGTGCATCCAGGCGATAACGCCGACTACCCGGTCGGTCGCATTCGCCTCGAGGAACATCGACTTGATCGACTCGCTGTCCTTCAGCACGGGCTTCCAGACGACGGATACCGGGATGTCCGAGGACGCCCCGAGCGATCGCGCGATCTCCTGCGACTGGTCCGCGACCTGCCTGAGGGTCTCTTCGCCGTAGAGGTTCTGGCTTCCCGTGAGAAACCAGACTTCGTAGCTTTTCAGGTCGGGGACGATTGAGTTGCTCACTGTAACGCTCCTGCTGGTTGCTGCCCATAGACGTTCTGGTACCGGTTGAAAAGCGCGTCGATCGACTCCTGTGGAATCGGGATCGGCTCGCCGAGCTGGCGCGCGATGTGGACGGTCTTCGCGACGTCTTCGGCCATGACGGCGGCTTTGACGGCGTCCCGCGCGTCCTTGCCGATGGTGAAGAGGCCATGATTTTGCATCAGGACCGCGCGTGAACGGTGGCCGTCGAGCGTCTGCACGATGCCGCGGCCGATCGAGTCATCGCCGATGATCGCGAACGGTCCGACCGGGATCGGACCCCCGAACTCGTCGGCCATCGCGGTGATGACGCAGGGGATCGCCTCACCGCGAGCGGCCCAGGCTGTCGCATAGGTGGAATGCGTGTGAACGACTCCACCGACCTGCGGCAAGTTGCGGTAGACATACGCGTGGGCGGCCGTGTCGCTCGACGGGCTGCGGTTCGAACCGGGGGTCGACTCGATGACTTTGCCATCGAGGTCGCACAGGATCTGGTTCTCGGGAGACAGCTCCTCGTAGGAAACGCCACTGGGCTTGATGACAAACAAGTCGGCCCCGGGTACGCGGCCGGACACGTTGCCGCCCGTCCAGACGACCAGCTCATAACGGGTGAGTTCGGAGTGCAGCGCGGCGATCTCGTCGCGTGTGCGCGCGATCGCGACCTGCAGTTCGGGAGCGAGGTTGATCATGCCAAGGCCTTCCGCTTTATACCCTTGAGACGGTGCATCACGGCGTTCGCGCCGCGACCGAAGTAGTCGTGGAGCTCGGAATATTCGGCGTAGAGCGCGTCATAGGCGTCGGCCGCTTCGGCGTTCGGCAGGTAGACATCCGGGTCGAGCTTGCCCATTGCGGCCGCCGCTTCGCGGATGTCTGCGTAGGCCCCCGCCGCAACCGCGGCATGAATGGCCGACCCCAGCGCAGGGCCCTGCAGGCTTGCGATGGTTGAGATCGGCATACGCAGTACGTCGCTGTAGATCTGCATCAGGACGGGGTTACGGATGAGGCCGCCGGCCGCGATGAACTCGGTGACCGGGACCCCGGCCGCGTTGAAGGTCTCGACGATCTTGCGTGTACCGTATGCCGTCGACTCGAACAGTGCGCGGTAGATCTCCTCGGCACGAGTGGCAAGGGTTGCGCCGACCACGGTTCCGCTGAGTTCGGCGTCGACGAGCACAGAGCGGTTGCCGCCGTACCAGTCGAGGGCGACGAGGCCGTGGCCGCCGACCGGCTGGCCCATGCCGAGCTCCGTCAGATGCTCATGGATGCTGCGTCCGGCCGCCTTCGCGTCATCGAAGTACCGCTGCGGCACCTGATTGTTCACATACCAGGCGAAGATGTCGCCCACACCGGACTGGCCGGCTTCGTAGCCGTAGAGACCTGAGACGATTCCGCCGTCGACGACGCCGCACATGCCGGGCACTTCCGACAGCAGGTCGGAGTTCATGACGTGACAGGTCGAGGTGCCCATGATGGCCACCATCTGTCCGGGCTGGGTCGCTTGCGCAGCGGGCGCAGTGACGTGCGCATCCACGTTTCCGACTGCGACGGCGATGCCCGCAGGCAGACCCGTCCATGCCGCGGCCTCATCGGTCAAAGTGCCGGCGGCGGCGCCGAGCTGACCGATTTCGTGCGCGACCTTGTCGCTGGCGAACCGGGCGAAGCCGGGGTTGAGCGCGCCGAGGAATTCTTCGCTCGGGTACTCGCCATCCTGCAGGATTCCCTTGTACCCGGCGGTGCAGGCGTTACGAAGGTAGACGCCGGAAAGCTGCCAGATGATCCAGTCGGCCGCCTCGACCCAGTGGTCCATCCGCTCGTAGATCTCCAGGTCTTCTTCGAGCAGTTGGAGACCCTTGGCGAACTCCCACTCGCTCGAGATCAGGCCGCCGTAGCGCGGCAACCAGCTCTCGCCACGTGATGCGGCGAGCTCGTTGATGCGGTCTGCCTGAGCCTGGCCGGCGTGATGCTTCCACAGCTTGACGTAGGCGTGGGGTCGATCGGCGAATTCGGGAAGTTCGTTGAGAGGGGTGCCGTCGGCGAGCACCGGAAGCACGGTGCAGGCGGTGAAGTCCGTGCCGATGCCGATGACCTGACTCGGATCGATGCCGGCGTCAGCGACCGCGGCGGGTACCGCGATCTTCAGCACGTCGACGTAGTCGGACGGCACCTGGAGTGCCCACTCGGGCGGAAGCTTCGCGCCGGTTACGGCGAGCGTCGAATCCATCACCGCGTGGCTGTAGTCGTGCACGCCCGTGCCGAGTTCGGCGCCATCCGAAACCCGAACGACGACCGCGCGCCCAGAGAGGGTTCCGTAGTCGACGCCGATGACATACTTCTCGGCTGAATCGCGGGGGGCGGCTGAATTCACCGGAATTGACCTCGTTGTCTGAGTGAGGGGCAAATGTGATCGAGACAATGTGATCGAGAATGTGACCGTTCACATGACAGTCCCATGTTACAGCTGAATCAGTCACGGCTGTCAACTCGGCGAGCTCACGCTTCGCCGTTAGCGCGCCGTCACCCGCGCGGTCGACGAACGGATGACGAGCTCCGGCACGATCGGTTCATTCGCAATCGGTTGGCCGCCCTGCAATTCGCCCAGCAGCTGTTGGACCGCGCGACGCCCTATCTCACCGAAGTCCTGTCGAATCGTCGTGAGCGGTGGCAGGAAGTGCGCAGCCTCGGGCATGTCATCGAACCCGACGACGCTGATGTCTCCCGGCACGCTCAACCCAACCTCGCGGCACGCGTGCATGAACCCGAGCGCCATCTGGTCGTTGCCGCAGAACACCGCGGTGAAGTCACGGAATCGCAGCAGTTCGAGCCCCGCGTAGTAGCCGAAGTGCGCTGTCCAGTCGCCGAGGATCGGGGAGCGAGTGCGCAGGTCGGCCTCTCCGAGTTCCTGCAGGTAGCCCTGCATGCGGGCCTCGGCCTCGATCCAGTCCTGGGGGCCGGAGATGTGCAGGATCTCGGTGTGGCCGAGGCCGATCAGGTGGCGCACGGCCATCCGGGCGCCTCGCGTCTGATCGACGGAGAGGCTATGGCCGGGGTCTCTGCCTGTCGACTCGAGAGTGATGAACGGCACACTGATCGACAGTTCCTGAATTGCGTCGAAGACGCGCACCTGCGGCGCGATCACGACGAGCGCCTCGATCGACTGGCTGAGAAGATAGTCCAGCCCTGACCGAATGGATGCGTAGTCGCCGGTGCTGATGCTGGTCACGCTGAGTCGATAGCCGGCTTCCCTTGCCGCGGCTTCGATCGCGTGCAGGCTGGTCGTCGGCCCATAGTGCGCGCTCTGGGACGACAGCACACCGATCGTCCGCGACCGACTGGTGACCAGCGCCCGTGCGGCCTGGTTCGGCCGATATCCGACCTCGTCGATGACGTCGAGCACGCGCTGCCTGGTCGCTGGGCGGATACTCGGGCTGTCGTTGAGCACCCGCGAAACCGTCTGGTACGAAACGCCCGCAAGTCGCGCAACATCACGGATGTTGGGTGCGCGGTTCCTTTGGGGCTCCATTGACGTAATTATGCACTGGGACGCGCGGGAGACGTGGCAGTCCCGGACGCAAGAAAGGCCGGAAGACGTAGTAGTCCCGGACGCAAGAAAGGCCGGGCAATGAGGCCCGGCCTTTCTCGGTTCGTTAGCTCTTACTGCTGGGTCAGCGGCTCGAGCGTCGGGTTGTTCTTGTATGACTCCGCAGCGTTGTCCTTCGTGACAAGCTCAGGCGCCAGGTAGTACGTCGCAACGTCAACCGAACCATTGTTGGTCGCGGGGGCGTTGGTCGTTGCCTTCTTGCCAGCGGCGAGCTCCTTGACCATCGCGACAGCCTGGTTGACCAGAGCCGTCGTGTCCTTGTTGATGGTCGAGTACTGCACGCCGGACATGATCAGCGGGATCGAGGCGGCCTCAGAGTCCTGGCCAGTGACGACCGGCATAACCGGCTTGTCCTTGCCCGCGGTCTGGATCGACTTGATGATCGCGCGTCCGAGGGTGTCGTTCGGCGAAAGTACACCGTTCAGCACCGTGTTCGAGTAGTGACCGGCGAGCAGGGTGTCCATACGGCTCTGCGCGTTGGCGGCCAACCATCCGGTGGTCTGGGTCTGGCCGATAGCGGTCTGGCCCGAGACGACCTTGACGGTCTTGTCGTCGATCTTCGGCTGCAGGATCTTCATCGCGCCATCGAAGAACACCTTCGCGTTCGGGTCGGTGGATGCACCCGAGAACAGCTCGATGTTGTACGTCTTGGCATCGGGGAAGCGCGCCTTCATGCCATCGAGAAGAGCCTGGCCCTGAAGCTCGCCAACCTTCTCGTTGTCATACGCGACGTAGTAGTCGACGTTAGGCGTGTCCTGGATGATCCGGTCGTAGGCAATGACCTTCGCACCGTTGTCGTGCGCGGCCTTGACCTGCGAGCCGAGCTGCTTGCCATCGAACGCACCAATGATCAGCACCTTCGCGCCCTTGGTGTTCATCGTCGAGATCTGGCTGGCCTGCTCTGACGCCGTGTTCGCTGACGGGGCGTACTGAACGTCGGCCTTGAATCCGGCCTTCGTGATTGCCTCGGTGAACAGCTTGCCGGCGAGAACCCAGTTCTCACTCGTCTTGTCAGGCAGCGCGACGCCAATGATGGAGCCCGCCTTGAAGCCTCCCTTTGCGGTGCCCGTGCCACTCGTGTCACGAGTGGAGCAACCGGAGAGTGCCATGAGCGCGACTGCGGCTACGGCCACAGATGTGATCGCAATTTTGCGCATTTTCACTTCTTTCTTATCTGTTGTGGTGGTGCAGTGGAACCGGGGACAATCATCGTCCCTGGCAACTACGCGCAAATGATCAGTTCGGCGTAGTAGATGGTGGGCGCGAAGAGGCTTCCGCGCTGTTGCCGTCAGGCTCGATGGATGGACGGTCGAGTGGCGCGGCACCAGAGGTGGGCGCATCGTCACCGGAATTGCGCCTCTGTCGTGAACTCCAAAGCCCGATGATGGATGGCCTCCCCTGCCTCTTGCTGTAGACGTCGATTCCGACGGCGAAGAGCAGGACGAGGCCCTTGATGATCTGCACCCGGTCGTTGGAGACACCGAGCAGCTGGAGGCCGTTGTTCAGCACCGCGATGACGAGACCACCGACGATCGATCCGACGATGGTTCCGATACCACCGGCGACTGCGGCACCACCGATGAAGACGGCGGCGATGGCATCCAGTTCCCAGCCCGTGCCATCCCCTGGACCCGAGGCACCAGCGCGTGCGACGCCGACCATTCCGGCGATCGAGGCGAGAACCGACATGTTCATCATGACGAGGAAGTTGATCCGCTTGATGTTGACACCGGAGAGCTCGGCCGCGTGCCAGTTGCCACCGACCGCGTAGATGTGGCGACCGAACGTCGTGTTGCGAGTAACGAACGAGTAGATCAGGACGAGCACGCCGAGGATAATGCCCGAAACCGGGTAGCTGGTACCGATGCGACCGGTGGCGAACAGGTACGTTGCGCCGCCGGCAACGAGTGCGAGGACGACGACCTTGAATACGCTCACCCAGACCGGCGCTTTCTCGGCGCCCATGAGCCCCTGGGTTCGACGCTGGCGAATTTCCTGCCAGACAATGGCGATGATCGCGAGCACGCCGAGAAGCAGTGTTCCGTTGCTGAACCCGAATTGCGGGCCAAAGTCGGGGATGTTTCCGCCGCCGATGATGTTGAACGAATCCGGAGTGGTGACAGTGTTCGAGTTACCGAAGAACTGGTTCGCGCCACGGAAGATGAGCATGCCGGCGAGCGTCACGATGAACGCGGGTACCCCGACGTAGGCGACCCACCAGCCCTGCCATGCGCCGATTACGACACCCATCAGAAGCCCAAGCAGGAAGGCCAGCGGAGGCGGAAAGTGCCAGCTGACCATCGCCGTGGCGACGACGATCCCGACGAAGGCCGCGATCGAACCGACCGAAAGGTCGATGTGGCCAGCGATGATGACCATGACCATGCCGATGGCCAGGATCAGAACATAGGCGTTCTGGTTGACCAGGTTGATCAGGTTCACCGGGTCAAGGGTGAGCCCTCCGGTGAGGCCCTCGAACAGGATGATGATGACGACGAGGGCACCGAGGATGCCGACCTGGCGTCCACTGGACTGGGCGCCGCCGAACATCTTGCCAAGGTCACGGAAACGGAAGCCCGATTTCGGGGCGTCGGGAGTTTCGCTCATTTGTCGTTAACTTTCTTCTTCGTGGAAGTCATGCTCTTCAAAAGGGTCTCGGGGTCGGCCTCGCTGGCCGGAACGTTGTTCGTAATCGCACCCTCGAAGATCGTGATGATGCGATCGGACACACCCAGCAGCTCCGGCAGTTCGGAGGAAATCAGGATGACTCCCTTGCCCTGCGCGGCGATGTCTCGGATGATGCCGTAGATCTCGGTCTTCGCACCGACGTCGATGCCGCGGGTGGGCTCATCCAGAATGAGCAGGTCCGGGTCCGTGAAGAGCCACTTGGCGAGCACGACCTTCTGCTGGTTTCCACCAGACAGTTTGTTGACGCCCTCGTCTACCGTCGGAGTCTTGATCCGCAGGCTCTTGCGGTACTCGTCCGCGACGTTGTGCTCTTCGACGTGATTGATGATCTGTGCACGGGAGATCTTGGAGAGCTTCGCCGCGACGACCGAATCCTTGATGTCATCCAGCAGGTTGAGACCGAGCGCTTTGCGGTCCTCGCTCACGTACGCGATGCCGTTGTCGATGGCCTCGCCGACATTCCTCGCCTGGATCTGCTTGCCGTCCTTGTACAGCTCCCCCGAGATGAAGTTGCCGTACGAGCGCCCGAAGATGCTCATGGCGAGCTCCGTGCGCCCAGCGCCCATCAGCCCGGCGAAACCGACGACCTCGCCACGACGGACGATGAAGGACGAGTTCTTCACGACCATGCGCTCCGCGGTGAGCGGATGCTGGACGTTCCAGTTCTTGACTTCGAAGAACACCTCACCGATATGCGAGTTGCGCTCCGGGAAGCGGTGCTCCAGCACGCGACCGACCATCCCGCGGATGATGCGGTCTTCGTCGACGCCGTCGCGCTTGACGTTCAGCGTTTCTACGGTGTGGCCGTCCCGGATGATGGTGATCGAGTCCGCGATCTGCTCGATCTCGTTGAGCTTGTGCGAAATCATGATCGCCGCGATGCCGCGGCCGCGCAGGCCGAGGATGAGGTCGAGCAGGTGCTGGGAGTCGGCCTCGTTGAGGGCGGCAGTCGGCTCATCCAGGATCAGCAACTTGACGTTCTTGTTGAGAGCCTTGGCAATCTCGACGAGTTGCTGCTTTCCAACGCCGATGTTCTTGATCTGAGTGTCCGGGTCATCCGTGAGTCCGACGCGGGCCAGCAGGTCGATGGCGCGGCGATGAGCCTCGACCCAGTCGATGGCGCCGCGCTTGCGGGGCTCGTTGCCGAGGAAGATGTTCTCGGTGATCGAGAGTTGGGGGATGAGCGCGAGCTCCTGGTGGATGATCGCGATCCCAGCGGCCTCGCTGGCCCGGATGTCGCGGAACCGAACGGTCTCGCCCAGGTAGACGATCTCGCCGGTGTAGGTGCCATACGGGTACACCCCGGAGAGCACCTTCATCAACGTGGACTTACCAGCCCCGTTCTCACCGCAGATAGCGTGAATCTCGCCTGCTGCCACCCGGATCGATACATTCTCGAGAGCCTTGACTCCCGGGAACTCCTTCGTGATGGATTTCATCTCGAGGATCGTGGGTGACTCGTTCTCGGCGGGGACCACTGGCGACCTCCTTGTCGGCGCAAACTTCGGTGCAAATTGCGGGGCTTTGTCTTCTGGACATTCAGTCAAGCGCGATGAGGGCTTGTCGTCAACTTGTTAACGCAAATGAGGATAACGATCCCATTGCAAATGTATGGCTTCCTGGCTGCTGAAGTACGAGGGACGCCGCCCCGAGCGCCTCGGCCTTGTCGCCGAGAGACGACATCGCGAGGATCGTCGCGTCGGCGACTACCGGTATCGCGTAGCGTTCGAAGCCCTGCCGGATCGGGGCGAGGAAGACCTCGCCGAGCCCCGCGAGTGGGCCACCGATGATGAACTTCTCCGGGTTAACCACGTTGGCGATGGTCGCGAGCGAGCGCCCAATGGCAAGTCCGGCGTCGTCGATCACTCGCAACGTGGCCCGATCAGCAGCGAGCCCGTTTCGCACGATGTCGCCCGTTGTCGTCGACGGCACCGATGACCGCCTGAGCAGCTCGAGCATCATGCTGGTCGATGCCACGGTCTCGAGGCATCCACGATTCCCGCACCGGCAGAGCAGCCCGTGCTCGTGGATCGGCGTGTGCCCGAGCTCACCGGTGACGCCGATACTCCCCCGGTGCTGGGTGCCGTTGAGGATGAGCCCTGCGCCGATTCCGGTAGCTATCTTGACGAAGACGAGGTTGGCCGTTCCGGTGTGTGGGCCCCAGGTCACCTCGGCGAGCGCACCGAGATTTGCGTCGTTATCGAGATAAATGGGCAGCTTGAGTCGGGAGGCGATCGCGTCCTCGCTGACGCCGTCCCACTCCGGCAGAATGGAGCTGTCGGCCGCGGTTCCCGTACGCAGGTCGATCGAACCGGGAATGCCGACACCGACCCCGAGAACGGATGCGCGCGGCCGGTCCGCCTTGGCGAGCGCGTGCGCGAGGAGCGTTGCAGCCGCATCCAGGCGCCCGCGCGCATCCTGCTCCAGGTCGGTTTCGATTGCTTCTTCGGCGATCAGTTCGTAGGCGAGACTGGCGACGACGACGCGGGTGTGGCGACGACCGAAGTCGATCCCCACGGCCACTGCGCCGTTGCCGGAGACGCTCACAGCGACCGCCCGGCGCCCGGAACTCGTCACCGGAGATGTGGTGACGAGCTCGCGGTCAAGGAGCGCCCGAACGATGTTGGACACAGTCGCGGTTGAGAGTCCCGTCTGTCGCGAGAGCTCGGCCTGGGTCAGGGGACCGAGGTCGAGGAGCGTGCGAATGATCCGCTCCTGGTTGGACAGGCGCAGCGCCGACTGGGATCCGGGCTGGCCAGAGCCATCTCGAGTTCCTGGCGGACGGGGAGACATGTACGAATCATGAAGCACGCCGTCGTTATCGTCAAGAAGTTAACGCAAGGTGACTAGCCGATGGTTACAAATGCCCTGACGGGGAAGGTACCGAAACCTCGAATGAGCGGCGGAGTTGCCGTAAATCGAGCGCCGGATGGCGGAAGCTCTCCGAGGTTCGTGAGATGTTCCACCACGTGGATGCCGGCGGCGAGCAGAATGGAGTGCGCGGGCCGCTCCCCGCCGCTCTCGGTGTCATCGATGTTGAGCGAGTCGATACCCACGAGGGTTGCGCCCTGGTCGACGAGATACTCCGCACCCTCGGCGCTGAGAAACGGCGCACCGGTGGCGTAGGCGGGAGTGCCGAAATGGCGGGCCCAGCCCGTGTGCAGCAGCACCGCCTTCCCCGACACGTCGCGATCCCACAACGCGGATGCGGGAATGCCGCGTTCGCGGGAATCGTCGAAGTGCAGCACTTCGGTCGGCAGGTCGACGAGTGTGTCGAGTGACAGCCCGGCGAGATCCGTGCCGCCCTCATAGCGGTGCCACGGGCTGTCGAGATAGGTGCCCGTGTTACCGATCATGGTGATGACGTCCATCGCAAATTCGGTACCCGGCGCGTACCTGGACCGGGAGTCTTCTCGCGTCAGGTGCGGGGTGATCACGGGCGCGGGGAGGCCCGGATAGGTGACCAGCCCTGCACTGATGACATGGCTCAGCTCGACGAAACGACGACCCCCGCCAGTTGAGTCGGTTTCGATGCCGCGGCTGCCGTCAAAGTGAGACCCGGACTGTTGCATGCCTTCTCCTTCGTTTGTCGACGGTGACCGCGATGCCTAACAGAGCCGAGCGCGCGGGAACCAGAGGGCCAAGTCTGCCAGCGGCCGGGTGAGTCGGCCACGCCGAAGCGGACACCGCGCATCCACTTCGCGCCAGGGTCTACTTCGTCAGGTCGTAGAGCGTGGTCCCGTCCACGGTCTGCGCGGTGAAGTTCGTCGCGACCCACGCCGCGATCGAACTCGCCGAGCTGGAGCCGCCATTCGACTGGCGCGCCGAGCCACCAACGAAGTAGTGGATCTCGCCCGCTGCGACATAGGCCTTGAATTCAGCGAGCGTCGGCGCGGGGTCGCTCCCGTTGAACCCACCGATGGGCATGACGGCGTTTTGCGTCGCGAGCTGGTAGCTCGCCGCGCTGTCTGACCCGACGGCCGCGGCCACCCAGGTGTAGTCGGATGCGTTCACCTCGAGCAGGGCAGCGATCGCGGTTCCGACGGTCCCGCTGTTGATGAACGAGCCGCCCATCCCGCCGGCGTTCGCGGCCCCCGTTCCGCCGGCGGTCGGAGCACCTCCCTGACCAGCGAATCCGCCGCGACCGCCGCCGAAGCCACCACCGCCTCCGCCCATTCCGCCAGCGACCACGGGTCCGGCCGTCACGATCGAACCACTGTGTGCGGTCAGAACCGTCTGGATCGTGTAGGCGGCAGGGGCCAGCAGGCTCGCCGCGAGCACCGTCGCGATTGTCGCGCCGAGCATCCGCTTGCTTCGCCCGGGCAACATGATGAGCACTGCGCCGGCCAGGCCGAGAACAAGCACGACCCACTTCAGCCAGGGCAGCCAGCTGCCCGCTTCGCCAAGCAGCACGAAAGCCCAGGTGACGGTCCCCAGCACGACGATGGCCGAGAGGAGTTTCGCCCAGGCTTCCTCACGCCGGGACCACAGAACGGATGCGCCGATGGCGACGACCGCGGCAACGGCCGGAGCCAGCGCAACCGTGTAGTACGCGTGGAAAATGCCCGCCATGAAGCTGAACGCGAGACCGGTGATCAGGAGCCAGCCGGAGAACAGCATCAGCGTCGCGCGCTTGAGATTTCCCCTCGGCCCGCGGAGCAGGAAGAACGCGACGACCATCAGAACCAGTGCGGCCGGCACGAGCCAGGTGATCTGACCGCCGATCTCGTTGTCGAACAGTCGCGTGATTCCGGTCGATCCCCACTGGCCACCCGTCGTCGCACCCGCGCCACCGGGGGTCACGCTCCCGGTCTCGCTGCCGGTCAGGCGACCAAATCCGTTGTAACCGAAGGTCAGTTCGAGAAAGCTATTGGTCTGCGATCCGCCGATGAACGGGCGCATGCTCGCCGGAACGAGCTCGACGATTGCTACCCACCATCCGGCCGAGACGATCACAGCAAGCAGCGCGAGCAGCGAATGCCAGACGCGTCGCCATACCGTGCCAGGCGCCGCAACGAGGTAAACGCCGGCGAGCGCGGGGAGAATCAGGAACGCCTGCAGCTGCTTGGTCAGGAAGCCAAGGCCGATCATCGCGCCCGCCCACAGGACCCAGCGGATCTTCCCCGACTCGATGCCACGCACCGTGAAGTAGGTGGCGAGGCTGAGAAGCAGCACGAGCAGCGCGTCCGGGTTGTTGAACCTGAACATCAGCGCGGCGACAGGAGTCAGCGCGAGCGCTGCCCCGGCGAGCAGAGCGGTGCGCGCGGAGAACGAGCGACGAACTGTCCCATAGACGACCGCCACCGTCGCGACGCCCATCAGTGCCTCGGGCAGCAGGATGCTGAATGAGCTCAGTCCGAAGAGGCGTACGGAGAGCGCCATCAGCCACAGGCTCGCGGGCGGCTTGTCCACCGTGATCGAGTTCGCGGCATCCGACGAGCCGTAGAAGAATGCCTCCCAGTTGCTCGAACCGGCCTGGACGGCGGCGGAATAGAACGAGTTCGCCCATCCGCTTTCGCTCAGGTTCCAGAGGAAGAGGATGCCCGTCACGAGCAGGAGGCCGAGCAGCGCCGGTCGTTCCCACCGCGCCGAGGTGTCGGCGCCGAGAACGAGTCGACGGAGTCTGGCGCGCAGTGCTCCGGATGATTCGTGCGGCGAGATGCGGATCGTCGAGGTGGTCATGGCGCGGTTACCGGCTCGAGAGTGAGATTCGAGGAGTGTGCGTCGGCGGGGTCGACGACCGGATCCGCGGTGGCCGCTGGCGCCGGATGACGATGCTCACGAAACACCCAGACGCGCAGCAGAACAAACCGCAGCACGGTCGCCAGCAGATTGGCCATGGTCAGGACGATGAGTTCGGCGGTCGCGCCTGCCTGGGGATTGATGGCGTGCAGTTCGACGAGCGATCCGCTCGTCACCAGCCACGCGATGCCGAAGACGATCAGCCCCTGGAACTGGTGCACGGCGGCACCGGAGCGCCCACGAACTCCAAAGGTGAAGCGCCGGTTTGCGGCCGTGTTCGCAACGGCAGTGATCAGCAGCGCGACGAAGTTGGCCAGTTGGCCGGGCATGAAGGTCGAGAAGAGCAGATACAACAGGGCGAACGCGGCGGTCGACAGAGCACCGACCGCACCGAATCTCACGACCTGGCCGAAGAACGACGGCGCGGTTGCGGGAGCGAACGGATGCCGCCCCAGCTCCGCGTAAACCCGGTCGACCGGGATGCGCCCGGAGACGAGACCGCGCGTTACTCGCGCCATCCCGCGCAGGTCGGCGAGCGCAGTGGACACGACATCGACGCGGCTGTCCGGGTCATCGACCCAGTCCACGGGGACTTCATGGATGCGCATCCCGCTTCGCTCGGCGAGGATCAGCAACTCAGTGTCGAAAAACCATCCGGTGTCTTCGACGAGGGGAAGCAGCTGGGCTGCGACATCCGACCGCACGGCCTTGAACCCGCATTGCGCGTCGCTGAACCGTGTTCCCATCGTGCGGCGAAGGAGAAAGTTGTACGAGCGGGAGATGAACTCCCGTTTGCTTCCGCGGGTGACTCTCGACGACGAGGCGAGCCGACTGCCGATTGCGACGTCGGAGTGACCCGACAGGAGCGGTGCGACCAGCGGAGGCAGCCCGCGCAGGTCGGTCGACAGGTCGACATCGACGTAGGCGAGCACGCGCGCCGACGACGCCAGCCAGGCTCGCTTGAGGGCGCGCCCACGGCCCTTCTCTTCGAGGTGGATGACGCCGACACGATCGAGTTCGTAGGTGAGTGCGGTCGCGACATCGAGAGTCGAGTCCGTGCTCGCGTTGTCGGCAATGGTGATGACCCACGGGACCTCGAATTGCGCGGTCAGGTAGGCGTGCAGGGTGCGGACGCTCGTCGCGAGCACCGCCTGCTCGTTGTATGCGGGAACGACGACTTCGAGGGCGAGAGCTTCTGTCGGTGGGTTCATACCGACAACGATCGACATCGCCGCTATGGCGGCCCTATGGCGAAACCGCGCCTCAGGCCTCAGTTTGCTATGAGTGCCCTATGAGTGGGCGGCACACGGCGAATAATTGCAACACAACACCGTCAACGCCCGCCTCAAATCTGCGCGAGGGCGTGCAGCACGTCTTCGAGCAGGTCATTGCCATCTTCGATTCCGACCGACAGCCGGATGATGTTGTCCGGCACCTCGAGAGCGGTGCCACGCACGGACGCGTGCGTCATCTCCGACGGATACCCGATCAGGGATTCGACACCGCCAAGCGACTCGGCGAGCTGGAACAGTCGAGTCGACTCGGCGAACTTGCGCGCGGCCTGCGAACCGCCCTTGAGTGCAACCGACAGCATCCCGCCGAATGCGCTCATCTGTCGAGCGGCGATATCGTGGCCCGGGTGGTCGGGAAGTCCGGGGTAGTACAGGGCCGAGAGAGCCGGATGTCCGATCAGCTTCTCCGCGATCAGCTGCGCGTTCTCGGAGTGCCGGTCCATCCGCACCGCAAGTGTCTTGATTCCGCGGACGGTGAGCCAGGCATCCATTGGTCCGCTGACGGCACCGACGCCAAACTGCAGGAAGCCGACCTTTGCCGCGAGCTGGTCGTCGTTGACGATGACGGCACCGCCGAGGATGTCGGAGTGACCGCCCAGGTATTTTGTGGTCGAGTGCACGACGGCGTCGGCACCCAGTGCGATCGGCTGCTGCAGGTAAGGCGACGCGAACGTGTTGTCGACGACGACGAGAGCACCGGCAGCGTGGCCGATTTCGGCGAGCTTCTCAATGTCGCTGATCTTCATCAGCGGATTGCTGGGGGTCTCGATCCAGAGGATCGCGGTCTCTTTGTGGTGCACAGCCGCGAGCACCTTATCGAGGTCGCTCATGTCAACGGTGTCGAGCGTGATGCCCCAGGGAACGAAGACGCGATCGACGAGCCGGTGGGTTCCGCCATAGACGTCATTGCCCATCACGATGTGGTCGCCGGGCTTCAGGACGGCGCGAAGCAGAGTGTCCTCAGCCGCGAGACCCGACGCGAAGCTAAACGCGTGCGAACCGCCTTCGAGCGATGCGAGCAGCTCCTGGAGTGAGTCACGTGTCGGATTACCGCCGCGGGCATATTCGTAACCGCCGCGGAAGTTGCCGATGCCATCCTGCACGAACGTCGACGTCAGGTAGACCGGGGGTATGACGGAACCGGTCGACGGATCGAATTCCTGTCCGACGTGGATTGCCCGCGTAGCGAATGAGTCGGAAGCGGGCGACGAGGTTTCTGGCAAAGGTGTTCTCTTTTGATGTGGCGCGGCCGAGTGGCCGGACTATTCGGACAGGAAGTTGAGCAGGTCGTATCTGGTGAGCACGGCAACAGGCTTGCCGTCGTCCACGACCAGTAGGGCGTCCGCGGTCCCGAGCGCTTCGCGCGCCTGAGTCACGGATTCGTGAACGCCGATCAAACCAAGCGGAGCGCCCACGAATTCCGCAATGGAATCGGTCATGCTCGCCGAGCCACTGAAAACGAGCTCGACGAGCGAACGTTCGTCGACTGCGCCGATCACTTCGCCGATGACCACCGGGGGCTCCGCGGTCAGTACCGGCAGCTGCGAAACGTCATGTTTGGCCATGATCTGGATGGCGTCCCGCACGGTATCGGACGGGTGCAGGTGCACGAGGTCCGGCAGTTCGCCCGACTTGGTCTTGACGAGGTCGGCGACGGTCTTCTCGTCCGAGACCTGCGTGAAGCCGTACGACTGCATCCATTTCTCGTTGAAGATCTTGCCGAGGTATCCGCGCCCGCTGTCGGGGAGCAGAACGACGATGACGTCGTCCGGACCGAGATCTGCGGCGAGCTTCAGCGCGGCCGAGCCCGCGAGCCCGCTCGAGCCGCCGACCAGGAGTCCTTCTTCGCGAGCGAGGCGACGCGTGAGCTCGAACGACTCCGCATCGGATGACGCGATGATGCCGTCGACGACGGAAGGGTCGTAGGCGGCAGGCCAGAAGTCTTCTCCGACTCCCTCGACGAGATACGGGCGACCGGTGCCGCCCGAGTACACGGACCCCTCGGGGTCGGCGCCGATGATCTGAACCGCTCCGCCTGACACTTCCTTGAGGTACTTGCCGACACCCGAGATCGTGCCGCCAGTGCCGACACCCGCGACGAAATGTGTGACTTTGCCGTCGGTATCACGCCAGATTTCGGGGCCTGTCGTCTCGTAGTGACTGAGTGGGCCGTTGGGGTTCGAATACTGATTTGGCTTGAAGGCGCCGGGAATCTCCCGCGCGAGACGATCGCTCACCGAGTAATACGACTCCGGGCTGTCGGGGGCAACGGATGTCGGGGTGACGACGATTTCGGCTCCATAGGCCGTGAGCACGTTGCGCTTCTCCTCGCCGACCTTGTCGGGAAGAACGAACACGCAGCGGTAGCCGCGCTGCTGGGCGACGAGCGCGAGGCCGATGCCCGTGTTTCCGCTGGTCGGTTCCACGATCGTTCCACCGGGCTTCAGCTTGCCCTCCGCCTCCGCCGCATCGATGATGCGTGCGGCGATCCGGTCTTTGGATGACCCGCCGGGGTTCAGATATTCGATCTTCGCGAGAATGGTCGGCTTCACCCCCGCGGTCACTGTGTTCAGTTTGACGAGAGGAGTATTGCCGATCAGTTCCAGCACGGAATTGGCGTACTTCATGGTGCGCTCAATCTACCAGCGGGGCTCGTGGCCAACCCGAGTGTTACGGGGTGCGGCGCTCCCCGTGGGCGCGTTCGCGGATGAGCGGCATCAAGACGTCGCTGGTCAGCGGCGCCAGCTCGAGGTCGGGAAGATCGAGCGGATCTACCCAGCGCAACTCCTCGATTTCGGCGGCCACGACGCCTTCGGACCCTACTCGGATGAAGAACACGTCGCAGTCGACCAGGTGGCCGGGTTCGTTTGCCGCGCGTGCAGAGAAGCGGCCCATCGGCTCGAGCTCCGCTGCATCCAGTTCGTAGCCGAGCTCTTCGTTCAACTCGCGCACGAGCGCCTGCTGCGGTGTCTCGCCCGGCTCGAACTTTCCGCCCGGCTGCATGAACGCATCCGTTCCCCGTTTGCGCACGAGCACCATGCGGCCGGCGTCGTCGAAGATTACGCCCGCGACGATGCGGATGACGGGGGCCTGGGCGGAACTCACCCTGCCGATCCTGCCAGACTCGCCGTAGCGTTGGATCGACACCTTGACACGACCGGAGACAGCAATGGAACAGGTCCCACACTTCGTCATTGTTGGTGCATCGCTGGCCGGCGCCACCGCTGCGGCCGCGCTGCGCACGGAAGGCTTCGACGGCGACATCACCCTGCTCGGCAGCGAGAGCCATCACCCGTACGAGCGGCCGCCGTTGTCAAAGGATTATCTGCAGGGCAAGGCCGACCGCTCGTCTGTGTTCGTCTTCCCCGACGACCGGTACATCCACGACAGGATCGACTTTCGCGCGAACACCACCGCAGTCGATCTCGACACCGGGAACCACGAACTGACGCTCGATTCCGGGCAGAAGCTCGGCTACGACAAGCTCCTGCTCGCCACCGGCTCGTCGCCGCGCATCCTCACTGTGCCCGGCGCCGACCTCGCCGGCGTGCATTACCTCCGAACGCTCGACGACTCCGAAGCGCTGCGGGAGAAGCTCTCGACGGGCGGTCAGAGAGTGGTGCTGATCGGCTCCGGCTGGATCGGCATGGAACTCGCGGCAAGCGCCAGGATGCTCGGCAATGACGTCGTCGTGCTCGAGCGCGGTGCCATTCCGCTTTCGGGCGCACTCGGAGACGAACTGGGCACGATGTTCGCCGACCTGCATAAGGCGAACGGAGTCGACATCCGTCCCTCGTCCCAGGTCGTCGGCATCGTGGGCGAGAACGGCCGGGTGACCGGGGTGACGGTGAGCGGCGAGGCTGTCATCGCGGCGGATCTCGTGGTGGTGGGCATAGGGGCGACACCGAACACGCAGCTCGCGACCCCGGGCGATCTCGAGGTCGACGACGGTGTGCTCGTGAGCGACACCCTGCAGACCAGCGATCCCGATGTCTTCGCGGCCGGAGATATCGCGAATATCCTGCATCCCGTCATCCAGCGGCGGGTGCGCAGCGAGCACTGGCAAAACGCCATCTGGACGGGCGAGTTCGTCGCGAAGACCATGCTCGGGCAGCAAGCGAAGTTTGACCGGATCCCCTATTTCTACACCGACCAGTTCGATCTCGGTATGGAGTATTCCGGCTACGGCATACTCGCCAAGGATGCGCGACTCGTCTATCGCGGCAACCGCGAGGCGCGCGAGTTTGTCGTCTTCTGGCTGACAAGGGACGATCGAGTCGTCGCCGGCATGAACGTGAACGTCTGGGACGTCAACGAGCAGGTGCAGCGACTCATCCGCGACGCCAGGCCCGTCGACCAGGCCGCGCTCAGCGATCCCGGGGTACCGCTGGATACTCTCTAGTCATGCAGAGAACGATCGGCGCGCGGCAGTTCGATTTTGATCGCCAGGTAGCTGTCATGGCCATCGTCAATCGAACACCGGACTCTTTCTACGACAAGGGCGCGACATTCGAACTCGACAAGGCGGTGGATGCCGCGCTCGCCGCCGCATCCAACGGCGCGGACTGGATAGACATCGGCGGCGTGCCATTCGGCCGCGGCCCCGTGGTATCGACCCAGGAGGAGCTCGATCGCATCGTGCCGCTTGTCGAGGCCGTCGTCGCCAGGTCAGGCGTCGTCATCTCGGTCGACACGACTAACGCAGAAGTCGCGCGCCTGTCGATCGCCGCGGGAGCAGCCGTGATCAATGACACGAGCGGGCTGTGGGATGCACGGATGGCTGCCGTCGTTGCCGCCAGCACTGCGCACCTCGTCCTGACCCACAGCCTCGCTCCGCCGCGAAGCCATCATCCGCGACCTGGCTATTCCGATGTGACGAGTGACGTGGTCGACTTCCTGAGCGAGAAGATTGCGGAAGCCACGACCGCGGGCATCCCGCTCGAACGCCTCATCGTCGACCCCGGCCACGACCTCAACAAGAACACGCTGCACTCGCTTGAACTCACTCGGCGACTGGACGAAATCGTCGCCATCGGTCTCCCGACACTCGTCGCGGTCTCGAACAAGGACTTCGTCGGCGAGAGCCTCGATCGCCCTCAAGGCCAGCGCCTCGCTGGGTCGCTCGCGGCGATGGTCGTGTGCATCCTGAAGGGCGCGCGGATCGTGCGCATGCACGACATTCCCGACACGGTTGCTGCCGTTCGCATGACCGAGGCGATCCTCGGCCTCCGCGAGCCCGCGTACCTCAAGCACAACATGGGTGCGGAATGACCGACGAGCCAGCAATCGATGCGCTCTGGCCAAACCCGGCCATGGCGCTGACCGACGAACAGATCATCGAGCGGCTCGCGAACCCGGCTGGCGCGTGGCTGAGCGCCAATTTCGTCTCGAGCCTGGACGGCGC
>JAUZFR010000183.1 GCA_030840335.1 Actinomycetota bacterium
TGCCAGTCCGACGTTGGAGGATCTTGCTCTCGCTTTGCATTGCGTCGGTCGCGGTCATCACGGCAACGGGCTGCGCAGCTCAACCATCTTCAGAGCTCGGGTACCTCAAGACTCTCCAACGCTCGCACGAGCTAGACGCCAAAGCCGTGCAGTCGTGTACTCAGGGCTATTCTCCGAAGCCCAAGCCCCTCGCTGCGCAGGATTCGACTTTGCGTTCGATTCGCAAGCTCATGTCCGGATCCGCCCAACTTTCACACGACCCTATTCTGAGCAGCAATCGGCAAGGGTACGCCTCGATTTGCATCCTGAAATCGACCGACAATGGTCGATCGGTGACGGTAGCCGAGTACCACCTCACGCCACCGCATGGCAGCGGGGGCGCCGATGGAGGCGGAATCCTGGAGTGGTGATTTCTTGTTAGCAGCAGGGTGAGGCACCAGAGCCCGCCCTGCCTGGCTCGATTGATCACTCCAAATGCCCGGCAAAAGCCGGGCTCGCGGGGACAGTGACGGGGAACTTACGCTGCATCGACATCCGGGCAGGAAGAAGCGGACCCCGCGAATTCGACGGGGTCCGCTCCTGCAGGACGACTAGCGCGTGATGCTGCGCGATTCCACATCCAGTCGCACTGAGCCGTAACGATGTGCGGAAGAACCGACGGCCTTCACCGTGTGGTATCCCCACGACCATCCGGCCGAGAACGTCACCTTGTAATTGCCGTGCGAATCTGCGTGAGCGGTCTTGCCTGAGACGCGATGTCCACGGAACGTGACCGTGACCGGTTCACCGGCGGCGAGTCTGTGAACCGTGATGGTGACGTTACGGTTCGAGCCGACGAGGTTGGACGGCTTGACCGTGAAGGTCAGCTTGTGGCTCTTGGCGACGACCGATTCGGTGGCGGCTCCCGTTCGCGACTCGGTCGAGCCGGTCACGACGAGTTTCGCAGCTCCGGTGTGAAGGGTGCTGGGCAGGATGACAACCTGGGTCGTTTTTCCGATCGTCAATGCGGTGCCCGTGGCGAGTGTCGCCCCGTTCAACGTCACGGCGTACGCCTCTCCACTCGCGAGTCCGGAGATCGCTAGCGTGACCTTCTGGCCCGCGGTGACGAAGACGCGACTGGCGCTCACGCTCAGGCGGCCATCGGGAAGGCTGACAGCGATCGAATACTGCGCGGATGTGGTGCCCGCCTCGTTCGTCACGCCGACCGTGAAGGTGAAGGTACCCGAGGTTTCGGGCGTTCCCGAGATCGCGCCCGTCACGGCGTTTAGCGAGAGACCCTGGGGCAGTGCTCCGGAGGTGACCTCGAAGTCGCTCGCGGTCGGCCCGTCAGCGGAGATGCTCGCGGTGTAGACAGCCCCGACCTTACCCGCGGCGAGTGCGGAGCCGGTCACGATCGGAAGCTGCAACCAGTGCGCGTACAGCGTGGTGTCGCCGGTGATGTTGTCGGTGAAGTCCCACTCATCGCCGCCGTCGGCCGCGGTGTACCACCCTGCGAAGGTGTAGCCGGCGCGGGTCGGCGCGGTGGGTGCATCCGCTGCAGTACCGATGCTCACCGTCGCGGCGTCGATGCTGCTGCCACCCTCCGACTCGAAGGTGAGCGCCGCGTTGCTCGCGGTCCAGTGCGCGTAGAGCGTGGCATCCGTCGTGAATGCGGTTCCGAAGTCCCACTTGTCGCCGTCGGTCGCGGCCGTGTACCAGCCGTCGAACGCGTAGCCGACGCGGGTCGGGTCGACCGGTGCGTCCGCCTGATAGCCGGAACCGATGTTCTGGTCCTCGGGAGCGGTGCTGCCGCCCTGCGTGTCGAAGCCCAACGTGATGGGCGACGACGTCGTGTAGCCGGCCCAGTCCGGAACAGTGAATCCACCATCGACGCGGTCGGCCCCGAACTGCGGCTTGAAGTGCACCGTCGCGCCGTAGATGCTGAGGGCGTAGTCACTGATCGCCGGTGCCGCTCCTTCAAAGTAGACGTCGCTCAGCGGGAGTCCGTAGAAGGCGGCGAAGCTGATGGTCGTCACCGAGGCGGGAATCGTCAGCGTGGTGAATGCCGAGGACTGGTAATTCCAGTACGGGAAGTAGAAGGCCTCAGTGCCGATGGTCTGTACCGAATCACCGAGCGTGATCGAGTTCAGCTGTCTACCGCCGTTGTAGTAGTTGTAATAATCGTCCGAGTAGAACGCATAGTCACCGATCGTGATCACCGAATCCGGGATGGTGATGTCGCTGAGGCCCGTGGCGTAGAACGACCAGTTACCGATCGTCTTCAGCGAATCGGGGAACGAAACTGTGGTCAGGGTCGGGTTGTAATAGAACGCTTGGTCGCTCACAGTCGTGATCGAATCCGGCAGCACGACTGACGTGAGGTTCACGTTCGAGAATGAGTACGAACCGATTGTGGTAACGGAATAGGTCGTGCCATCGACGTCGACCGACGTCGGAAGGCTCGACAGGTCACTGGCGCCCTCGGTCCCCGGCGAGTTGCCGCCGCTCGTGCACGAGTTCGCCCACCCGGTGACGGTTGCACCGGCATCCACGTTCGAGCTGTCTGCCGTGTAGCAGTAATCTCCAACTGCGGTCGGACCGCTGGTATCGGCGGATGCTGCGGTTGCGGTGCCGAGCACGATGGCTGCAGCCACTCCGGAAACGGCCAACAGATTAACAAGACGACGACGTCTCACAGTGCCCCCCTAAAGGCAGCGGAGGCCGAGAGTTCGACGCATGCGCTCAGTGGAGCATCGCTGATCGGCGCGTCAGAGTCATCCCCCGAGTAGGAGGGCCACCCGAACGGGGAACGCCTCCGAGCACACCGAGGTCCGTCCATTCGATGAGCGTGCCGGCCTTGCTACGGCCCTCACAATGAGGCCCAGTGCTCAGGAGCGGTGGAGGGGATGACCAGGATCGAACTGGCGTCATCAGTTTGGAAGACTGAGGCTCTACCATTGAGCTACATCCCCGGATGGTACCCAGACACACTACCTGAACCGGGCGCCACCGAATGAATCAGAGAGTCGGCCAGTCCCATTTGCCGCCGTTTTGGTCGGCAGGGCCGGGAGTCAGGTCCTCGGTTCCAGGCTGTGCCGATCCGGTATCCGGAATATGCACGTTGTTTGTCCAGCCATCGCCGTCCCACCAGCGCAGCTGTTTGGGAACCCGAGGGTCCGCGTACCAGCCGGGCACGGGCATGGTTGTTGTTTGATCCGCCACTTCAAATCCCCTTCTATTCGAATTGGTGGTTGTCCAGAGGCTAATTGGCCCGAAGCCTGAGCGCACGCCCCACAACGGGTGGAGTGCATCGGCTAGACTTGCCGAGGTCAATTTTCGATGGACGGATGCAGTCCCCGATGAGCTGGCTGCACGACCGCACAGTCCGGGGCGTAGCTCAGCTTGGTAGAGCGCTCGGTTTGGGACCGAGAGGCCGCAGGTTCGAATCCTGTCGCCCCGACAGCACGAGATTCCAGTTACACGACAACATCAGGAGAACCCCAACGTGAAGACCACGATTGAGAAGCTGAGCCCGACGCGCATCAAGCTCAACATCGCAGTGACGCCCGAAGAACTGAAGCCCAGCATCGACCACGCGTACACCCACATTGCAGAGTCGGTCAACATTCCCGGCTTCCGCAAGGGCAAGGTTCCGCCGCAGCTCATCGACCAGCGTGTCGGCCGTGAAGAGGTTCTCAACCACGCGGTCAGCGACGGACTCGACAAGTTCTACCGCCAGGCGGTTCAGGATGAGAAAATCCGCACGCTCGGACGCCCCGAGGCCGACATTGCCCAGCTTCCGGACGTCAAAGACTTCACGGGCGACCTCGTCGTCACCGTCGAGGTGGATGTCCGCCCAGACTTCGACCTGCCCGACTACGACGGGCTCAAGCTCGAAGTCGAGCCGGTCACCGTTTCCGCAGACGACCTCCTCACCGAATTGGATGCCCTGCGCAGCCGCTTCGGAACGCTCGTCACCGTCAATCGCCCCGCCAAGACCGGCGACTTCGCCCAGCTCGACCTGGTTGCGACGATCGACGGCGAAGAGGTCGACACCGCCAACAACATCAGCTATGAGATCGGTTCCGGCGAACTGATCGAGGGTATCGACGAGGCGCTCGACTCGCTCTCCGCGGGCGAAAGCACCAACTTCGAATCCACTTTGCTCGGTGGCGACAAGGAAGGCGAGGTCGCGCAGATCTCCGTCACCCTGCTCGCGGTCAAGGAGCGCGAGCTGCCCGAGGCAGACGACGACTTCGCTCAGATCGCCAGCCAGTTCGACACCATCAAGGAGCTGAAGGCCGACCTCAAGACGCAGGTCGAGAAGTCCAAGTCGTTCGGCCAGGGTGCAGAAGCTCGCGATCAGATCGTCGACAAGCTCGTCGAGCTCGTCGACATCCCGGTACCGCAGGCACTCATCGATGATGAGGTGAACCGTCACCTCGAGAACGAGAATCGCCTCGAAGACGACGTGCACCGCGCAGAGGTGGCCGAGTCGAGCGAGAAGACGTTCCGCAGCCAGATCCTCCTCGACGCTATTGCGGAGAAGGAAGAGATCAAGGTCAGCCAGGACGAACTGACCCAGTACCTGATCCAGGGTGCCGCGCAGTACGGCATGGAGCCGGGCGAATTCATCAAGGTGCTCGACGAGAACGGCCAGATCCCGGCGATGATCGGCGAAGTTGCCAGGGCAAAGGCGCTTGCCGTCGTGCTCGACAAGGCAAACGTCGTTGACACCAAGGGCAAGAAGGTCGACGTTTCGGAGTTCACCGCCATTGTGAACAGCGGTGACGACAGCGAATTCGTCGCAGCGGAGGCGCCGGACCACAGCCACGACGGCCACGACCACGGCGGTGCCCGCGACAAGCACGGCCGCACATCCAACAACGAGCACTACGGTCACGACCACAAGTAACTGACTGACAGGAAGGGCCCGCCACAATCGTGGCGGGCCTTCTCTCGTGCTGGTGCCGGGGTGAGTTGACCGAGCCGCCGCGCACGGTTAGTTGACGATGTCGGACTTTCCCTTCGCTACGGCTGCCGCGATCGCCCTGTCGAGGTAAGGCGCGAGGCTCGTTGCGTAGGTCTCTGTGAGGTGATGGTCGTCCCGGTTCACGAGCACGCCTCCGATGACATCCGGGCACTTCTGTTTCGCGCAGAAGTATTCGCTCATGTCCACCTCGACTGCGCCATCGGTCTGCTGCGCCGCATCCGCGAGGTAGTCCTCGCTCCCGAGCGCAACGGATTGCGCCTTCGTGCACACGGCCAGGTTATGCGGATTGGCGATGATGCAGCCCTTCGGACGGTCGCTTGAGTTGGGCGGATCGTGGATGCCGACAATCGTCGTGCCACGATCGATCAGCGGTTGCCAGGACGCCTGGAAACCCGTCAGGGTCGCTTGCGCCACTGGAGTCGAGCCGACAATCGTCTGGCGCGTCTGCGCACGCATCGAGGTGATCAGGTAGCTGTAAGGCGCCTCCGATGCGAGTTTCTCGTCGACGGCCGCATTCCAGTCGTTGCATTCCGGGTCGACCTGCCCGGATGATCCCATCCATTGCACGTGCGAGAACGGACAACTGCCGTGCACGATCATGTGCACTTCCCAGTTTTGCGTTTTAGCGATCGCTTGGATCGCGGTCAACCACTCGTGCGCGTGAGAGTCGCCGACGAGCGCGACTCGAGTGCCGCCCTTGACGCCGAGGACACATTCCGTCGCCACCGGTTGATTTGTCTGGCAGGTGGTCCAGGTCGGTGAGATGTCCCGAAGACTCGACGTCAACGACGGGAGCACAGTGTCTTTCAGCGCCGGATTCACACACGGCTGGTTTGCCGGATCGATGGCCGCGGCGCCGAAACAGGGCGTCTTTGCGTCAATGAGGCGCTGCACCGCGGCCTGGTCAGCGCTGGCAACAAGGTTGAGAGCGTTGAGTCCAACGCCGGCGCCCGCGACCACGACCGCCATCCCGAGCCCAACGGTCGCGAACGTTCGCCACGGACGAGCGGCGGCGAGATGGCCCGCACGGATCGGATCCTCGACCCACACCTTGGACCCCCAGGCCAGCAATACTGCGGCGAGGAGGATCACGATCTTTGTGGGTGCGGTCAGCTGCTCCCGGAGCGCGAGAGGGACAATGACGATGAGGGGCCAATGCCACAGGTACAGGGAGTACGAGATGTCTCCCACGAACTGCACTGGACGGATCTTTGCGAGGAACGAGGGCGTGTAGGTAAGGTTCTCACTTCCCGCCCAAATTACCGCGAGCGCCCCGACGACAGGCGCGGCTGCCGCGAATCCCGGAAACGGCGTCAGACCGGAGTAGGTGAACATCGTGACCACCATCAGTGCCCAGCCCAGCCAGGAAACGATCGTTCGAATTGCGACCTTACCGCCCAGAACTTCCGGGGCAAAGTACGCGAGCAACCCGCCCGCCCCGAACTCCCACGCGCGGGTGGTCGTCACGAAATAGGCGCTCGCCGGCGAGTAGCGAGTGTCCCAGATCGACCAGGCCAGCGACGTGAAAGTGATCGTTGCCAACACGACACCGATGACGAATCGGCGATTGATGCGGCGCAGCCGTCGCGCAATGAAGAGTGAAACGATGATCAGGATCGGCCAGGCGATGTAGAACTGCTCCTCGGCCGACAGCGACCAGAAGTGCTGCACCGGCGAGGGGTGATTGTCGCGGGCCAGATAATCGACGGTATTCGCCGCCAGCTGCCAGTTTTCGGCATACAAAGCGGATGCGCCGATCTCCTGGAACATCTGCGCCCAGAGCGCGGAGGGCACCCAGAGCGTCACAGCCACGCCGACGGCAACGAGCACGAGCAGTGACGCGGGCAGCAATCGTCGAACTCGGCGAGCCCAGAACCTGCTGAGAGAAAGGCGACCGGTGGACCGCACTTCGCGCAGCAGGTGGGCGGTGATGAGAAATCCGGAGATGGCGAAGAACACATCGACGCCGACGAATCCGCCGCCGAGCCGATTCGGCCACAGGTGATAGAGAACGACAGCGAGAACGGCAAGGGCGCGAAGACCCTGAATCTCCGGGCGTAGTCCCGAATTGGGAGTGGTTCTCGCTACGCTCACCACCCCAGCCTAAATGCGTGACTCTCGCTCAGTTATCAGGCGCGGCGTGATTCCGCGAACCTGCACGTTGCATCCTTCGCTCTGCCGTAGGCGAACACAGCGATGTGGTGTGACGCGCTCCGATAGATTCGTCTCAAAGCTACAACTGAAACGGAGCGCAACAATGGCCCAACCGGCATTGGTCTCAAGCATTTTCGACCAACTCCTTAGCGATCGCATCATCTGGCTCGGCGCAGAGGTGCGAGACGACAACGCCAACGAGATTTGCGCGAAGATCCTGCTGCTCGCCGCAGAGGATTCCAAGCGGGACATCTTCCTTTACATCAACTCGCCCGGCGGATCGATCACCGCGGGCATGGCCATCTACGACACGATGAAGTTCGTTCCGAACGACATCGTCACCGTGGGCATCGGCCTCGCGGCATCCATGGGGCAGTTTTTGCTCTCATCGGGAACAAAGGGCAAGCGGTACATCACGCCGAACGCGCGAGTGCTGCTGCACCAGCCGTCCGGTGGATTCGGCGGAACCGCGGCCGACATCCAGACTCAGGCCGGCGTCATCCTCGATATGAAGAAGCGCATGGCCGAGCTCACCGCAGAACAGACCGGCAAGTCGATCGAGCAGGTTCTCATCGACAATGACCGCGACAACTGGTTCACCGCGCAGCAGGCACTTGAATACGGATTCGTCGACCACCTGCGTGAGTTCGCCTCTGATGTGGTCGGTGGCGGCGGAACAGACGACGGCGTCTCCAACAAGGACGCGACAGGAAAGCAGGACTAGAACATGGACAACTTCAACCTCGGCGAGAGCCTTGCTCGCCCAACCGCGGAGTCCCGCTACATCCTCCCCACGTTTGAAGAGCGCACGGCCTATGGCTACAAGCGCCAGGACCCGTACGCGAAGCTCTTCGAAGACCGCATCATCTTCCTCGGTGTGCAGATCGACGACGCGTCGGCGGATGACGTCATGGCGCAGCTCCTCGTGCTCGAGAGCCAGGACCCGGACCGCGACATCCTGATGTACATCAACTCACCGGGTGGCTCGTTCACCGCGATGACGGCGATCTACGACACGATGCAGTACATCCGCCCGCACGTGCAGACGTTCGCGCTCGGCCAGGCGGCTTCCGCTGCGGCGGTGCTCCTCGCGGCCGGCGCGCCCGGCAAGCGTCTTGCGCTGCCGAACGCGCGCATCCTGATCCACCAGCCCGCTGCCGGGTCGGATGGCTCCAGCCAGGCGTCGGACATCGAGATCCAGGCACGCGAGATTCTTCGCATGCGCACCTGGCTCGAGGAGACGCTGTCGAGCCACTCCAACCGCACGCCGGAGCAGGTCAACAAGGACATCGACCGCGACAAGATCCTCAGCGCTGCCGAGGCTCTCGAGTACGGCCTGATCGACCAGGTGCTGACCAGCCGCAAGAATGTGCCCGCGCTCGTCAAGTAGAACCGCTTCATAATCCGCTCGCGGGCGGAGAGGTTGCTCGCGGGCGGAGTTGTAACTCCGCCCGGGGCCAGCTTCTCCGCCCGTTTCGGCGTTAAGGGCGTGATGACGTTTCTCCCGCCATGCGTGGGGTGGGGTGACGCGGATGGGGCTAGCTGGGGGTCGGGGACTTCCTGCGACCGACGAGCAGCAGGACGACCGTCAGCACTACTCCGAGCCCGAGGATGCTGCCGCCGATGACGAGCACGAGCCCGAGACTCGCGTTCTGCGGCGTCGCGGTGGTGCCCTTCGACGGAGCAGCGGCGGTTCCGCCGGACTTGCCGCCGCAGTTCTGTGGCGTATCCGTGGCCTTTGCGGGCGTAAACGACCCGCTGGGCGACCACGTGAACGGATACTGGTTCGACACGACGTGGCCATCGGCCGAGACGATCTGCCAGATGACCGTGTACTTACCGGCGGCTCCGATGGCCGGAGCGATCGACATGCTGGGGCCATCCACCGTCACGCAGCCGTCCCCGTAGAACTTGCCGGCGGCATCCTTGATCTCGAACGCGAAACCCGCGCCGTGCCCTGAGAGGTCGAGCAGTCCCTCGTTTGTCGTGATGATGAAACGCGAGGGCAGCTTCGTGAGGGTCTCACCCGACTTCGGCGTGGACGATATGAGGTAGTTGTGAGCGAGCGCGGGGGCTGCGAGACCAAGCACGGATGCGGCGACCAGCGCCACGGTGCCCAGAACCGCCCCGATGGATGCGCCGATTGCCGACCTCGTTGTGCGACTTCCCGTGCGCTGTGCCATGGTGCAATCCTCTCCTGCTCAAGGTGACGAATAGCCGAGTGCAAGGTGCTGCACCAAATGAGGTCCCGCACACGATACGGCACGCCGAAGTCACTTTTCTTGACGATGGCTGGCAGTGTCACCGTCACGGGTTAGGCTCGGTTACACGTAGCACGCTGGAATGAGGAGAGCGACTGTGGCCCGTATCGGGGAAAGCGCGGACCTGCTCAAGTGTTCTTTCTGCGGAAAGAGCCAAAAGCAGGTACAGCAGCTGATTGCTGGGCCAGGGGTCTACATCTGCGACGAGTGCGTCGAGTTGTGCAACGAGATCATCGAAGAGCGCCTCGCCGAGGCCGGGGAAGAGGCGTCGAGCGAGTTTGACCTCCCGAAGCCGCGCGAGATCTACGCGTTTCTCGAGGAATACGTCATCGGGCAGGAAGCAGCAAAGCGCGCGCTGTCCGTTGCCGTCTACAACCACTACAAGCGAATTCGCGCACGTAACACGATCAGCTCAGCCGACGTCATCGACGACGTCGAGATCGCGAAGTCGAACATCCTGCTGATCGGTCCGACGGGCTGCGGCAAGACGTATCTCGCGCAGACCCTCGCGAAGCGCCTCAACGTGCCCTTCGCCGTTGCGGATGCCACGGCGCTCACCGAGGCAGGATACGTCGGTGAAGACGTCGAGAACATCCTGCTGAAGCTGATCCAGGCCGCCGACTACGACGTGAAGCGCGCAGAGACCGGCATCATCTACATCGACGAGATCGACAAGATTGCCCGAAAGGCCGAGAATCCGTCGATCACGCGCGACGTTTCGGGCGAGGGTGTGCAGCAGGCACTGTTGAAGATTCTCGAGGGCACGATCGCGTCAGTTCCGCCGCAGGGTGGCCGCAAGCATCCGCACCAGGAGTTCATCCAGGTCGACACCACCAACGTGCTCTTCATCGTCGCCGGCGCATTCGCCGGGCTCGAGGAGATCATCTCCCAGCGCGCGGGCAAGAAGGGCATCGGCTTTGGAGCACCGCTCCACAGCAAGGGCGACGATGTCAACCTCTTCGGCGAGGTACTGCCGGAAGACCTGCACAAGTTCGGTCTCATCCCCGAGTTCATCGGTCGACTGCCCGTGGTGACCACGGTCACGCCACTCGACCAGGTCGCGCTGATGGACATCCTGACGCAGCCCAAGAACGCACTCGTTCGCCAGTATCAGCGCATGTTCGAACTCGACGGAGTGGTGCTCGAATTCGAGCATGACGCGCTCGAGTCGATCGCCGACCTCGCGGTGCTTCGCAAGACCGGCGCCCGCGGGCTCCGGGCGATCATGGAAGAAGTACTTGGCCCGATCATGTTCGATGTGCCGTCCACAGAAGACGTAGCACGCGTGATCGTGACACGACAGGCAGTGCTCGAGAATGCGGCGCCCACCATCGTGCCGCGCAAGCCCGTTCGCGCCGCCACCGAGAAGTCCGCGTAGTCCGACAAATCGCGTAGTCCGACAAGTCGGAATTACTCAGTCCAGTTCAATCGCCGCCCGGACGACGGCGACAGCTTGCATGACGGCCACGATCCGGGGATCGCTCGTAAGCCACTTCCCAGTCATTGGCGAACAAGGTCGATAGCTCGCTCGCGTCGACGACGGCAAATTCGATGATTCTGCATTGTTTCCATTTATCGCTTGACGGCGGCGTCTAGTTCATTCTAGGGTTTATTTAGTCCTGAACAAAGAGGAACCAATGGCGATTCGTCCGACTGCGCGCACCGATGTCAACAGATCGGCGATCCTCGCGCGCCTCGGAGCCCAGGGCCCCACGTCTCGTGCGGATCTCGCTCGCGCGCTCAACGTCTCGCCCGCATTGATGACGCAGCTGACGAAAGACCTGATTGCCGACGGGCTGCTCCGCGAACTCGAGAATTCGCCGTCCCAGGGTGGCCGCCCGGCCCGGATGCTCGGACTCGTCGCGTCGGCCGGTCGCGCAATCGGAGTCAAGATCGCTCCCGATCACGTCGCCTTCGTCGAAGTCGGCATCGCGGGCGATGTTCTTCGCTCGGCCAGCGAGCCTTTCGATGCTTCCGCTTCAACGATGCTGAGCGATGTGACCGGGCTGCTTCGCCGGTTCATCGCCGGAGGGGGCACGGCGCCACTGCTCGGAGTCGGCGTGGGCGTACCAGGTGCGGTCGACCGACAGGGCAACGGTCTCGTCGATTCCGCGCAGCTCGGCTGGAACCAGGTTCCGGTTGGTTCGACGCTGCGGCGCGAGTTGTCGCTGCCGGTGCTGGTCGAGAACAACGTCAACGCGCTGGCAATGGCCGAGCGACTCTACGGGCTCGGCCGACAGTATGAGAACTTCCTTGTGCTGACGATCGGTACCGGCATCGGCGCGGGAATCGTGGTCGACGGCGTGGTGCTTCGTGGTGCGTCGGGGGACGCCGGCGAGGTCGGTCACATTCCTGTCGCAGAGGATGGCCCGCTCTGCACGTGTGGAAACCTCGGTTGCCTCGAGTCGATCATCGGTCAGGCCGGGCTTGTGCGAACCGCACGAGAGCGAGGTGTCATAGGGTCGCATGGCGGCATCGACACGCTCCGCGCTGCGGCAGACGCGGGCGACCAGAGCGCGGCGGACGTGTTCAGCGAAGCGGGCCATTTGCTGGGCCGCACACTCGCCGGCATAGTGCACACCGTTGACCCCGAGATCGTCATCGTGCTTGGCGAAGGAACCTCATCCTGGACGCACTGGTCGTATGGTTTCGAGCCGGCGTTCCGGACTGCGCTCATTCCGAGCAGGCGCGGAGTGGCGGTCGCAGTCGAGTCATGGCAGGACGACAGCTGGGCGCGAGGCGCTGCCGCCCTGGTGCTCGCGACGCCGTTCGACTCAGACGACGTGGCGGGAGACCAGGGCAGGCTGGTGCGCGAGCGCCTGGTCGAGCAGGCGTCGCCGCAGCAGAGCGAACCGCAATGACCGCGCAGACCGCGCTCGTCGACAAAGCGCCGCAATTCAAGCACGCGCGCTCTGTTCGCGACACCGCGAGCGGCACGCGGCGGCTGAAGTATCTGCTGGTCGTGCTCGCGTTCCTGCTGCCCAGCGCGATACCGCTGTTGCTCTTCGTGCTCGGCCCGATGATCGCCGCCGCCTGGGTGAGCCTGAACCAGTGGAATCTGCTGGCGCCCATGAAGTTCGTCGGGATCGACAACTACGTGAACCTGCTGAAGGATCCACAAACGGGCGCCGTCTTTCTTCACACGATCTACTACATTGCCGGGTACCTGCCACTCGTCTACGTCGGCGGGCTCGTTTTGGCCCTCGCGCTCAACACGGCGCTCAAGGGTCGCTCGCTTCTGCGTGGCGTCTACTTCCTGCCGGTCATCACGAGCTGGATCGTTGTCGCGCTGGTCTGGCGCTGGCTGCTCAGCCCGAGCAATGGCATCGTCAACACCGTCCTGGCCTGGGTGGGCATCCATGGTCCCGGCTGGTGGACGGACCCGGCGTGGTCAATGCCATCGATCATCCTCGCGTCGTCGTGGAAGGACCTCGGCTTTGTCATGGTCATCCTGCTCGCGGGGCTCCAGGCGATCCCGACCGACCTGTACGACGCGGCCAAGGTCGACGGCGCGAGTGCGTGGCAGCGATTCGTGTCGGTGACTCTGCCGCTGTTGTCGCCATCCACGTTCTTCGTCATCGTGATCTCACTGGTCAACGGATTTCAGGTCTTCGACCAGATCTACGCGATGACCGCCGGTGGTCCGGACGGTTCGAGCGAATCCGTCGTCGCAGAGATCTACGACCTGACCTTCCGATACGGGCGTGCGGGAGACGCATCCGCACTGTCGTGGATGCTGTTCATCGTCATTCTCGCCGTCACACTCATCCAGATCCGCGGCCAGAAGAGGTGGGTGACGTATGGCTGACGCAACCGCCACCGTGACTCGGTCGACCTTCCGCACCGCGAAACCGCGCAAGTTCCGCACACCGGCGGCCCGCAGGCGCCGGATCATCGCGATCGTGCTCCACGTCGTGATCATCGCGGGCGCGCTGGCTATGTTCTTCCCATTCCTGTGGACGGTCATCACCTCGATCACGCCGGGCGCGAACCTGACCAATACGCCCGCGCTGATCCCGGCGAACCCGTCGCTCGGCGCGTACGCGACGCTGTTCTCCCAATTGCCGTTCGGGCAGGTCGTTCTGAACAGCCTCATGCTGGCGGCAATCACGACGGTCGTGCAGCTGTTCACTTCATCGACAGCTGCCTACGCGTTCAGCAGGCTGCCCTTCCGCGGTCAGAACGTCGTGTTCGGGATCTACCTCGCGACCATGATGATTCCGCTGCAGGTGCTGATCGTTCCGCTGTTCGTCGAGTTGAAGACCTTCGCGCTGCTCGATACATACCTCGGCGCACTTTTGCCCACGTTCGCCTCGGCGTTCGGCATCTTCCTGCTGCGACAGGCCATTAACCAGGTGCCAAGGGAACTGGATGAAGCGGCGACGCTCGACGGTGCTGGTCACTTCAGGATCTTTGGTCAGGTCATCCTGCCCAACATTCGGCCGGCGCTCGCAACGCTCGTCGTCTTCGCCTTTATGGGCAGCTGGAACAGTTTCCTCTGGCCGCTTATCGTGCTGCGCTCGCCGGAGCTTCAGACGCTGCCCATCGCGCTCGCTGGCTTGCAGGGACAGTACATCTCGCAGTGGGACGTCATCATGGCCGGCTCGGTAGTGAGCATCCTGCCGATGCTCGCCCTCTATGTCTTCGCCCAGAAATACATCATTCAGGGCGTCGCGAGCTCGGGGATCAAGTGATCCCGGAGCTGCGCGAGAACCAACAGCACCACCCGCAACATCACATCAAAGGAGATCGCATCACATGAACCGAAAACTAGTGGCAGCATTTGCGATAGCAGGCGCAGTAGCGCTTGTCATGAGCGGATGCGCCTCAACCTCAGGCACGAATGCCGAAACCGGCCCCGTGACCATCACCTACACGAACTTCATCTCAGATGGTGCCAACGTCGGCAACCTGGCGACGATCGTGAAGGCGTTCGAAAAGGCCAACCCGAAGATCACCGTCAAGGTCAAGACCCTTCCCTACGCTTCCTACGGCACCGCGCTGCAGACCGACCTCGCGGCGGGAACAGCTGCGGACGTCTTCGACATCGACGGCGCAACCAACTACGAGTCGCTTCAGGCCAACCAGCAGCTGGCGCAACTCAAGGGTGTCGACGGAAGCGTCTACAGCCCGGCACTACTGAAGACGTACGCGACGGGCGGAAAGCAGTTCGGTCTGCCGACATCGTTCTCGGACGTCGTGCTGTTCTACAACAAGGACCTGTTCGATGCCGCGGGCGTTTCCTACCCGACCAGCAGCTGGACCTGGACGGATGAGCAGGCAGCTGCGCTGAAGATCACCAACAAGGCCAAAGGCATCTGGGGCGATCACCAGCCCGTCACCTACAACGAGTACTACAAAACGCTCGTGCAGAATGGCGCCAGCTTCCTGAGCGCTGATGGCAAGACGGCAGCGTTCAACACGCCGGCCGGGCTGGCCGCAGCGCAGTGGCTCGTAGGCAAGAGCGGCACGACCATGCCGACGATCGCGCAGGGCCAGGGAACGGCGAACTTCGACACCAACCTGTTCGCCAAGGGCAAGCTCGGAATGCTGCACACCGGCATCTGGGTGTTCGGCAACTTCGCGAAGGCTCCCGCCAATTGGGACATCGCGGTGGAGCCGGGCATGACAACGCCCGCCAGCGCGGTGTTCTCGAACGCTGTCGGCGTCTACGCGAACAGCAAGCACATCGCGGCGGCACAGAAGTGGGCCGTCTACCTGTCCTCGTCGAACGAAGAGGTCAATGTTCGTCTCGACACCGGCTGGGAGCTCCCCACCATCGCCGACACGGCCAAGCTTGCCACCTACCTGACAAAGGGGGCGCCAGCCAACCGCCAGGCAGTCTTCGACGCGGCAAAGCAGATCGCTCCGGCTCCGCTGCTGGGCGCGAACTCGTCAGCGATCCAGGATGCGATGACCGCGCAACTGATCGAAGCCCAGGCCGGTCGTGAGACCGTCCAGCAGGCGCTCGACAACGCCGAGAAGAAGATCAACGCCCTGCTCGCAGGCTAGATCGGTAAAGAACGAACAGCATGATCGGCTGAGCTGAAGTTCAGCCACGGGGTCCCTGGGCCGTGTAGCCCGGGGACCCCCCAAATCTTGCGCGCGAGACCGCGTGCAGCTACGAGGAGACCAGCGGCATGATCGAACACGCGAGCGAACCAGTTCTCGCCGAGGAGGCGCAACTCGGTCGCCTGAAGGAATCGAGCATCCGCCTGATCCTGCGACTGCAGGACGCATCCGGGGCTTACCCCGCGAGCCCCACGTTCTCGGCCTACAAGGGCTACTCGTGGTTCAGGGACGGCGCGTTCATCGCGGATGCGGTTTCGGCGGCGGGCGAGATTGACTCGGCAACGCGATTTTTCGACTGGTGTGGGCGGATTCTCGACTCTCGGAGTTCGACCATCGCCGCGATGATCGAGCGATTCGACGCGGGACAGCCGGTAGCCGACACCGAGATGCTTCCCGCTCGCTTCACGTTCGACGGCGTCGAGGGTGACGATGACTGGTGGGATTTCCAGCTGGATGGCTACGGCACCTGGCTCTGGGCGGTCGCCGAGCACGCGCGCCGGCACGGGCTGTCGCTCGATCGCTGGCAGGACGCGATCGTACTCACGGTCGACTATCTCGAGCGATTCTGGGACCGGCCGTGCTACGACTGGTGGGAAGAACACCCTGAGAAGCGTCACGTGTCCACGCTCGGCTGTATTTCCGCCGGCCTCAGTGCCGTTCTCGACGTTCTCGACGAGCCGCGCCGGGCCCTCGCGAAATCGGCCGTCGAGCGCATCCGTGACCTCGTGGTTGCCGAGGGCGTCACAGCTGGCCACCTCGCGAAATGGCTCGGATCGACCGAGGTCGACGCCAGTCTCGCCGCAGTGGTGTATCCGCTGAACGTGTTTCCGGCATCCGAAGACATCGGAATGAACACCGTTCGCGCAGTGGACGACCAGCTCAGCGAAGTCGGCGGAGTTCACCGCTATCTCGCCGACACGTTTTATGGCGGCGGCCAGTGGCCGCTGCTCAGCTGCATGCTCGGGCTGGCATGGAACGCGTCGGGGGACCGCACCCGAGCACTCGACCTGCTGCGCTCGGCGGCCGCGACGGCCACGCACGACGGCTACCTTCCCGAGCAGGTCGGCACACATCTGTTGGCTCCGGCCAGCGAACAGGAGTGGATCGATCGGTGGGGGACCGTCGCGACGCCACTGCTGTGGAGCCACGCCATGTTTATCCGCCTGGCCGTCGAGCTGGGCCTCGAGGGCGGAGAGCGCGAGTGATCCGGCATCGACCGTATGGCTCCGGTCATCCGTATTCCGTCGACACCGAGCAGCGCTGGCCAGTCGACCCCATCGCGGGCGAGCCGCTGCAGCTTGGTGTGCGCGCGAGCGGCGACGTCGAGTCGGTCATCCTCGAGTTCTCGATCAACGCGGGGGACATCATGCGCCTGCCACTCGAGCGAGCACGGCGACAGTCGCGCGGGCAGGCGGTGGATGGCGGACACCTCGCCTCTGCGCAAGCCAGACTCTCGCGCGGTTCAAGCGGGTGGCAAGTCACGCTCGACGCGGCTGCCGTCGGGGACCTGTACCGCTACCGATTTGTCGGCGGGGGAAGCGCCACCCGGTGGTTCGAGTTTCGGACCTCCGCGTGGCGTCCGATCGAGGCGGACGTCGGCGTGAACCGGGTGGTACCGGGCAGCGCGATGGCGCTCGATGACGGAGTGCATATCAGCCGGGTTCGGTTTGCTCTGCCTCTCGCGGCCGACGAACACGTCACGGGGCTGGGCGAGCGTTTCGATGCCCTCGATCATCGCGGCTCCAGTCTCGACTCCGTTGTGTTCGAGCAGTACAAGAATCAGGGTGCCGAGCGAAAGACCTACCTGCCGATGCCGTTCGCGCACGTGGTCGGAGGACGCGGTTGGGGCTTTCACGTGCGCACGTCGCGACGCGTCTGGTTCGATCTTGGGGAAAGCGACGGGTCACAAATCATCGTCGAGGCGGAGGTCGACGCGAGCTCAGACTCCGCGTGGCCGCTCTCGGTTGGCTTCTACGACGGCGAGCCGGCAGCCGTGCTGGACCAATTCCTGACCGAGGTGGGTCGCGCCAAAGAACTCCCGGCGTGGGTCTTCCGCCTGTGGGCGAGCAGCAACGAATGGAATACCCAGTCTGAAGTGCTGAAGCAGGTCGACCTGCATCGCGAGCACGACATTCCGGTCGGGTCCGTCGTGATCGAGGCGTGGAGCGACGAGAGCACATTCACGACCTGGCGGGATGCCCGCTACGAGCCCACCGTCGACGGCAGTCCGCACAAACTCGCCGATTTCACCTTCCCGGAGGATGGCGCGTGGCCAAACCCGAAGGCAATGGTCGACGAACTTCATGATCGTGACGTCAAGCTGCACCTCTGGCAGATCCCGCTGATCAAGATGCGGCCGCACCCGCGCGGGCAGGTCGAAGCCGATGCGGCGGCCGCAATCCGAGAGAACGTGCTCGTGAGGGAGGAGGCGCCCGACGGGTCACTTCGTCCGTATCGAAACCGTGGGTGGTGGTTCCCGCTCGGTCTGATGCCCGATCTGACGGATGCTCGCGCCGCCGCGTGGTGGACCGAGAAGCGGCGATACCTCGTCGACGAGGTCGGGGTTGACGGCTTCAAGACGGATGGCGGCGAACACGCCTGGGGCCGCGACCTGCACTACCTGAATGGGATGACCGGCGACGAGGGGAACTCGCGGTATCCCGTGTATTACGCGAAAGCGTTCGGCGATCTGCTGGAGTCGTCCGGTAAAGCGCCGGTGACCTTCTCCCGTGCCGGATTTACTGGCAGCCAGTCCCACGGTGCGTTCTGGGCGGGGGACGAGAATTCGACCTGGCAGGCCTTTCGCTGGTCGATGCTCGCGGGGCTGTCCGCGGCATCCAGCGGCATCGTCTACTGGGGCTGGGACTTCGCCGGATTCTCGGGAGACGTGCCGGATGGCGAGCTTTACCTGCGCTCAGCCGCCGCTGCCGCTTTCGTGCCGATCATGCAGTACCACTCGGAGTTCAACCACCACCGAACGCCGTTGCGCGATCGCACACCGTGGAACATCGCCGAACGAAACGACGACGATCGAGTCATTCCGGTCTTTCGCCGATTCGCGAGGCTGCGCGAGCGGCTGGTGCCGTATCTTGCCGAAGCCGCGCGGGAATCGATCCGAACCGGCGCGCCGCTGATGCGACCCTTGTATTTCGATCATCCACACGATCAGCGCGTCTGGGAATTCCCGGTGCAATGGATGCTCGGGGAGTCGATTCTGGTTGCGCCGGTCCTCGAGGCCGGTTCCAGGTCGTGGCAGGTCTACCTGCCCGAAGGTGACTGGGTAGACGCTTTTACGGGGCTCGCAGTCGCCGCGGGCGTCGTCGACCGTGAGACTCCCATCGACGAACTCCCCGTTTACGTTCGCGCGAGCGATTGGCCGGCGCTGAGTCACGTCTTCGAGAAGTGACGTGGGCAGTCCACTCGCTCCCGATTGGACCGCGTAACCTGCGACGAGGCGCCGACTGGCGCCCATAGGCTGGGCCGATGGTCCAGCCCATCGTCGCCGGCGTCGTCGGCGCCCTCACCGGTTTTGCGAGCACTTTTGCGCTGGTGATCGCGGGCCTGCGGGCGGTGGGAGCTACGCCAGCAGAGGCCGCATCAGGCCTGCTCATCCTGTGCCTCAGCCAGGCGGTCATCGCGATTGTGCTGTCCCTGCGATTTCGAATCCCGCTGTCGTTCGCCTGGTCTTCACCGGGCGCGGCGTTGCTGATAGCAGCCCACGCGACGACGGGCAATTTCTCGGCCGCAGTGGGCGCGTTCATTGTCTCGGGCGCCCTCATCGTGATCACGGGGCTGTGGCCAGCGCTGACGAGGGCGATTACCCGCATCCCGACACCGATCGCCAGCGCGATGCTCGCGGGCATTCTGTTCCCGATCTGTCTGGCACCGGTCGAAGCGTCCGTCGAACTACCGCAGTTCGCCCTGCCGATCGTGGTTGTCTGGCTGGTGCTCTACGGGATCGCGCCGCGGTGGGCGGTGCCGGGTGCGTTGGTTGTCACGATCGTCGTGATCGGCATCGCTGCGGGCACCGACTGGGTTCACGGCAGCGTGGTCGCGCCACATCTCGCGTTCGTCGTGCCGACGTTTGATCCTCTGGTGATTGTGAGCCTTGGGCTTCCGCTCTTCGTCGTGACCATGGCGGGTCAGAACGTACCCGGCTTCGCGGTGCTGCGCACCTTCGGGTACGACAGGGTCCCGGCGCGCGCCATCCTCGTCGGTTCCGGGGCTCTGAGCGCGGGCGGCGCGCTGTTCGGCGGCCACGCCATGAATCTGGCAGCACTGTCGGCTGCGATCATGGCGGGCCCGGACTCACACACGGACCGCTCGCGTCGTTGGATCGCCACCACGACCGGCGGCATCGTCTACGTCGCCCTCGGTATCGGCGCGGGGCTGGCGACAGCCCTGGTGTCGGCAAGCCCACCCCTGCTCATCACCACGGTCGCCGGTCTCGCGATGCTCGGTGCGCTCGTCACGAGCGTCACCGCGTCGCTCGAGCGACCCGAGTATCGAGTTGTCGCGATCGTCACGTTCCTGGTTGTCGCATCCGGAATCGTGGTCGTCGGGATCGGTTCGCCGTTCTGGGGTCTCGTGGTCGGCGGAATCGTCATGCTTTGGCTGGCCTGGATGAGGCGGCGCGCCACCCGGAAGAGCGAGCCGTCCAGAGAAGCCACGACCGCAGCCTGAGCTGCTCTCGACATCCTCGAGTGGAGCGTCACCGGGTCGCGTTAGCGTGCAGGAATGGAACCCTTCAGCGTTCACGTTTCGGATGAGGTACTCGACGACCTGCGGCTTCGGTTGGCGCGCACGCGGTATACGACGGCTGCGCCGGGCGAGCCCAACGCCGCAGGCATCTCACCCCGGTATCTGAAGGAGCTCGTGGCCTACTGGCTCGACGGCTTTGATTGGCGCGCCCGCGAGGCGTACCTGAACGAGCATCCGCAGTTCACGGTCGAGCTCGAGGGGGCGGTCGTGCATTTCGTCCATCAGCGGTCGACCAATCCTGATGCTCGGCCGATCCTGATCACTCACGGCTGGCCGTATTCGTTCGCCGAGATGCTGCCGCTGGCCGATGAGCTGCGCGACTTCCATGTCGTGGTTCCCTCGCTGCCGGGGTATGGATGGTCGGACCTCCCGACCGCGGGCCCCGTAGTCCCGAACCGCACTGCCGAGACGTGGAACTCACTGATGGCCGAGCTGGGCTACGACCGCTTCCTGACCTACGGCGAAGACATCGGCGGAGGCGTGAGCGACTGGCTGGCCGCACTTCACCCGGAGAGCGTCGCGGGAATTTACGCGCCGCACGCTGCATTTCCGCCGGCCGAGCGACGCAACGATCTCCTGCCCGTCGAATCGGAGTTCTTCGAGTGGCTCGACGCCGTCTGGAAGGGCGGCGAGGCATACAGCCAGCAACAGGCCACCCGGCCCGACACGCTGGCCGCCGGCCTGGCCGATTCGCCCGCGGGCCTCGCGGCCTGGATCATTGAGAAGTTTGGCGAGTGGAGTGACGGCGACGGCACCGCCGAGAGCCGATTCACCAAAGACCAGTTGCTCACCACGGTGATGATCTACTGGGTCACCAACACCATCGGATCCTCGTTCCGCCCGTACTACGACGACGTCCACAAGCCGCCGTTGCCACTCATCCACGTGCCGGCTGGGGTGACCGTGCAGCAGCACGAGCGCAAGTATCCGCGGGAAGTCGCTGAACGCACCTACACCGACCTGCGGTACTTCTCGCGGCTGCCGAGCGGTGGTCATTTCACCGCGGCCGAGGAACCGGCGCTCGTGGCGGCAGGCTTGCGAGAATTTGTCGCGACGCTCTAACGGTGAGGAATGCCGTTTGCACGGCGATTGTTGGGCTTGCAATGACGTCTCTCGCTGATATTCCGCTTTCCGTACTCGATCTCGCGTCGGTGTACGACGGAATGACGCACAGCGAGGCGCTCGCTCAAACGATCGCGGCGGCTCGCGTGGCCGATGACCTCGGGTATCGCCGATTCTGGGTGGCAGAGCACCACGGGATGCCCGCCGTCGCGAGTTCGTCGCCAGCAGTGCTGATCGGCGCGATCGCGGCAGCAACGAAGCGGATTCGCGTGGGGTCGGGCGGCGTGATGCTGCCGAACCACTCATCCATGGTGATCGCGGAACAGTTCGGCACGCTGGTGGCCCTTCATGGGGACCGGATCGACCTTGGTCTCGGGCGCGCGCCGGGCACGGACCAGCTGACCGCATCCATTCTTCGCCGCAATCTCGCTACCGAGACCGTTGATGACTTTCCGCAGCAGGTGATCGAATTGCTGGCCTTTTTCGGCACGATCGCGCCGCTCGAGAACGGGCTGGGCGGCACGATCGCGGCCATTCCCGGGCTGGGCGATTCGCCCGAAATGTGGCTGCTCGGATCGAGCACGTTCAGCGCGCAGCTTGCCGGGATGCTCGGGCTGCCGTTCGCGTTTGCCCACCACTTCGCTGGCGGCGACAACACCCCCGTTGCGTTCGAGACCTACCGGCGGAGCTTCGAGCCGGGGGCAGTCCTCACCGAACCGCACTCGATGATCGCGGTCAGCACGCTGGTGGCGGACTCCGCGGAGGAAGCCGCCCGACTCGTGCTCCCCAACGGGTTGTATTTCAGTCGGCTGCGGTCGGGAGCCCGTCCGGGGCGCATTCCGACACTGGCCGAGGCGGAAGCGCACGAGTGGACTCCGATCGAGCGCCAGTTCGTCGAGGAGCGCAACGCGCACCAGGCGATTGGCGACCTCGAGCACGTCACCGCTCGGATAACCGAGCTCGCAGAGTCGACCGGCGCGAATGAGGTCATTGTGGTGCCACAGGGCCCGGATCTCGATTCGAAGCTCCGCACCCTGCGGGACCTGGCCGCATCCGCCTAGTCCGCATCCACCTGGTCGTATCCTTCCACCCGAGATACAGCCGACTTGACGCATATGGCTGTCTTGGCGCAGTGTTGGCAACCATTTGCGCCAAGTCGGTCGAAAAAGCTAGTCGGTGAGGCCTCGACGCTCGAGCAGCGGCTCGATCCTGGCGTCGCGCCCACGGAAGTCGCGGAAAGCCTCAAGTGGATCCTTCGAACCACCGACGCCGAGCAGGCGCTCGCGGAACCGATCGCCGTTCTCCCGCGTCAGCCCGCCATTTTCTTTGAACCATTCGACGGTGTCGGCATCGAGCACCTCGCTCCAAATGTACGAGTAGTACCCCGCGTCGTACCCGCCCGAGAAGGTGTGTGCGAAGTAGGTGCTCGAATAGCGAGTGGGCACGGCGGGATTGTCGAGGCCGAAGCTCGCGATCGCGTTGTGCTCGAACGCGGCGACATCCGTCACGGGCGTTTGCGCTGAACCCGTCGAGGTTTCGGCCGAGATGAGATGCCAGGCCTGGTCGAGCAGGGCAGCGGTCAGGTACTCGCTGGTAGCGAAGCCCTCGTTGAAGCGTGAGGATGCCTGGAGCTTGTCGACGAATTCCTGCGGCATCGGCTCGCCCGTCTCGTGATGCACCGCGTAATTCGCCAACACCTCCGGCCAGAGCATCCACATTTCGTTGACCTGGCTCGGGAACTCGACGAAGTCGCGGAACACGTTCGTGCCAGCGAATTTCGGATAAGTCACTCGGGCGAAAAGGCCGTGGAGGGCGTGTCCGAACTCGTGGAAAAGTGTATTCACCTCGTCGTAGGTGAGCAGCGTCGGCGATCCGGCGGCGGGCTTCGGCACATTGTGGTTGTTGACAACCGTCGTCGGATGGCCGAGAAGCGTGTTCTGGGAGATGAGCGGATTCATCCACGCGCCGCCGCGCTTGGAGTCGCGCGTGTACAGGTCGTACAGGAACAGGCCGACCGGTGACCCATCGGCGTTGAACACCTCGAAACTTCGAACCTCCGGGTGATACGCGACGAGGTCGGGACGCTCGGTAAAGGTGACCCCGTAGACCTGGGTTGCGGCGAAAAACACCCCGTCCCTGAGTACTCGCTCCGCCTCGAAGTACGGGCGCATCTCGGATGTATCGACGTCGTACTTCGCCTTGCGAACTTTCTCGGTGTAATACGCCCAGTCCCATGCGGCGAGTTCGAACTCGTCGCCGATCTGGTCCTGCAGGTCTTTCTGCTCCGCCTTCGCGTTGCGCGCAGCCGGGGGAGCGAGCCGCTTCAGCATTGCATCGACGGCTTCGGGGGTCTTCGCCGTTTCATCCGAGGTGACGACTGCAGCGTGGTTGGGGAACCCCAGGAGCAGCGCACGCTCAGCACGAAGTTGTGTGATCTCAAGCACGAGGTCGCGATTGTCGTGTTCGCCCCCGCGGATTCCTCGCGAGCGTGAAGCCGTCATGATGCGTTCCCGCACCTCACGGTTGGTGAGGGCGGAGAGGAACGGATGCCCGGTGGGGAGCACCAGCGTGATCAGATACTTGCCGTCGAGGCCGCGTTCCTTCGCCGCCTCTGCGGCAGCGGAGATCTCGCCCTCACCCAGTCCGGCGAGCTCGGCGACGTCGTCGATAACCACCGCGAGGTCATTGGTGTCGGCGAGGAGATTCTTCTCGAAACGGGTCGTGAGGGTGGAGAGTCTCTGGTTGTACTCGCGAAGGCGGTCCTTGGCTTCGTCGTCGAGGCCGGCACCGGCCTGGGTGAATTCGGCGAAATAACGCTCGATCAGATAGATGGATTCCGCGTCGAGACCAAGGTCATGGCGAGCGTCGTGCAGCGTACTGATGCGGTCATAGAGGCGAGGGTTTAGTCGAATCGCGTCGGAGTGCGCGGCGAGGAGCGGCGCAATATCTTCCTCGAGCTGATTGGTGAAGTCCGTGCTGTCGGCCGACGACTTGTTGTAGAACACGGTGGCGACGCGCTCCAGGAGCTGCCCGCCGCTCTCGAGCGGGATCATCGTGTTGTCGAAAGATGCCGGTTCGGGGTTGTCAGCGACGGCAGTGATTTCGGCGAGGTGCTCTTCGATGCCCTTGTCGAACGCCGGCCGGTAGTGTTCGTCAGCGATGTCGGCAAAGGGCGGGAGGCCGTACGGCAGTGTGCTCGCGGCAAAGAACGGATTAGTCATACCTCGACCCTATGCGGCGTCGGGAGAAACTTGCAAAGCTTTCGTTGCAAATATCTTTTTGCAAAGCAATGGTTGCAAAGAAACCTTTGCAATGCTATCTTTGCACTATGGATGAGACAGAAGTTACCGAAGCGACGTCGGCACAACCGGCCAGCGAATCGGTGTCTGCCGACCCGACCAGGATTCCGAAAGACCGCAACCTCGATCTCGACAGCCTGAAGGCGTTGGCCCATCCGCTGCGCGTGCAGATTTTTGACGCGCTTTCGACCTACGGGTGCTTCACGGCCAGTGGTCTCGCGGAGCGTCTCGGTGAGTCAAGCGGCGCGACCAGCTACCACCTTCGCCAGCTCGAAAAGCACGGGTTCGTGCGCGAGGTCGAAGGTCGGGGCACGGGCCGTGAACGCTGGTGGGAGCGCGTTCCGGGCGGTGTGAACATTGGCAGCGAAGACGCCATGGAAAGCCCAGCAGGCCGCGCAGCAGCCACGATGATTTTCAGCGAGTTCCGCGACAGCCAGGAAAAGCTGCTCGCCGACTTCGTCGAACGTGGTCCGGATGTGCTGCCGAAAGAGTGGCTGGACAACAGCGCGATTTCTACGGCGAACACCCGCCTGACAGCTCCCCAGATGCGCGAATTACTCAAGGCCTGGGAGCAGTTGTACGCGACTTACCTCTTCAAATACAAGAACCAGCAGGCGCCCGGATCCCGACCGGTTCAGGTGCATTTCAACGCTTTTCCCGTGCTCGATGGGGATGTAACCCCCGGCGAACCGGAAGGCGAAGGCGAGTGATTTTCTTCGCCTCACAACCCAGAAAAACGGCCACGGAAATGTCGGTGGCTGACCGTAATTTAGTACTCGTAGAGACGAGGTGGACATCATGACAACAGCACGAATTTCGGCTAACTCGCACGGCCAGACTGCCCTCGACCAGGTCGTCGCACGGTTGGCCGGCGCCCTCCTTCGGTGGGCCAATCGTCGCGCGACCCGCGCCTCGATCACCCACGAAGAAATGGTGCGTCTTCGCGCAAACGAAGCCGCCACAGCACCGCGCCCGTTCTACTCGACGCTCGTCCCCTGAGGGCACGCACCCCGCACTAACCAGAACTATCTCATCGGCCCGGCTTCCTAGAGCCACATCGATTTTCCTCCGGCGGATCAGGTAGTTCTGGTTAGAGCGGGGTGTTTTCGTTGGTGACGACAACCTCGCCGTCGTGACCGACCCGGATGCTCGTGCCGTCATCCAGATCGACGACCGGGCGTCCCTCGAGCCAGGTGAGTGTCCACCTCCACTGGGCGGTATCGATATTCGCGAGCTCGGTCTCGACCGACACGATCGCTTCGACGACCGATGCCTCGAGGCGCGCTGGCGGTTGCGCGCCCACCGCCCAGCGGGTCCCCAGCTGCATCATGCCAGCGCCTGCTCGGCGAGCACGATGTCAGTCACAGAAACGGCGTCTGACTCGACGAAGTTGAGTATCGCGATTCGGCCTACGGCCCTGAGGTCGTCCTCCGCGAGTCGGAGCAGCGCCGGGCCGCTCAGCGTTGCCGAAACGACGTCCGTCTTTTGCGACGCCTTTGCGTCGGTCTTCGCCCGGCGAATGCCGATAAGGGCTTCGCTGACGAGCGTGAGCAGACCGGTCGGCTCGCCCGCACCAAGCGGCTCGGGCCAGGGGGACGTGTGCACCGACTCGTCATGCGTCCAGCGCCAGACTTCCTCGGTCGCGAACGGAATGAAGGGTGCGAACAGCCGCAGCAGCACATCTATTGCATGCCGCAGAGTGAATGCGGCGCTCGCTTGCGCGTCCGGTGATCCCGCGCCGTATGCCCGTTCCTTCACGAGCTCCAGGTAGTCGTCGCAGAAGTTCCAGAAGAACTGCTCTGCCGACTCGAGTGCCCTCGCATGGTCGAATTCTTCGAACGCCTCGGTGGCGATCGCGATGACTCGGTCGAGTTCGGCGAGCAGGTCGACGTCGAGAGGCTGTATCGCGGACGCGAGCTCGGCCGCAGGCTCCGGGAACGAGTACACGAACTTCGCGGCGTTCAGAACCTTGATCGCGAGGCGTCGACCGATCTTGATCTGCTTCGGATTCTGCGGATCGAATGCCGCGTCAGTGCCAAGGCGACTCGACGCCGCCCAGTACCGCACCGCATCCGATCCGTGCTCATCCAGCATCGCGGCCGGCGTGACCACGTTGCCTTTCGACTTCGACATCTTCTTGCGATCGGGGTCGACGATGAAGCCCGAGATCCCGGCGTTCTTCCACGGCACCTCGCCATGCAGCTGCAGTGACCGCAGCACCGTCGAGAACAACCAGGTACGGATGATGTCCTGCCCCTGGCTGCGGAGCGTGTACGGGAACACCAGGTCGAACAGCTCGGGGTCCCGCTCCCAGCCGCCGGCGATCTGCGGCGTGAGGCTGGAGGTCGCCCAGGTGTCCATGATGTCGACTTCGCCGACGAATCCGCCGGGGACTCCGCGCTGGGACTCATCGAACTCCGGCGGCGTGTGCGACGAGGGGTCCATCGGCAGAGATTCGGCGCCGGGGAAGATCGGCTCGCCCTTTTCGCCATCGGCGTCAAGGTGGTACCAGACCGGAATTGGCACACCAAAGAATCGCTGGCGGGAGATCAGCCAGTCGCCGGTCAATCCGCCGACCCAGTTTTCGTACCGCACACGCATGTGTTCGGGCGTGAAGTTGATCTGCCGCCCCGCGTCGATGAGGCTGGCGCGGAGTCCCTCATCCCGTGCGCCGTTCTTGATGTACCACTGCCGAGTCGAAATGATTTCGAGCGGCCGGTCACCCTTCTCGAAGAACTTGACTGCGTGCACGATCGGCTTTGGGTCGCCGATCAGCTCGCCGCTCTCGCGCAGAAGCTCCACGACACGTGCCTTCGCGCTGAAAACGGTCTTTCCGGCGAGCTCTGCGTACGCGGCCCGGGCCTCATCCGTCGAAATCGCGTCGGGAGCGTCGGCCACGATGCGACCGTCCGCGCCGATGATGGTGCGGTTGGGCAGGTCGAGCTCACGCCACCACACCACGTCGGTCACGTCTCCAAACGTGCAGATCATGGCGATGCCCGAGCCCTTGTCCTTCTGCGCGAGGTGATGCGCGACAACCGGCACTTCGACGCCGAAGAGGGGAGTCGTCACGGTCGTACCGAACAGATGTGTGTACCGCTCGTCATCCGGATGCGCGACCAGCGCAACACACGCGGCAAGCAGTTCCGGCCGGGTCGTCTCAATCTCGACGTTCGTGCCGTCCTGCCGGTGGAAGGTGAGCCGGTGATAGGCCGCGGGCTGCTCCCTGTCTTCGAGCTCGGCCTGCGCAACGGCGGTGCGGAACGTCACGTCCCACAGCGTCGGCGCCTCCGCCTGGTACGCCTCGCCGTTCGCCACGTTGGTCAGGAAGGCGCGTTGCGCCGCGGATTGTGCCTCGGGGCCAATGGTTCGGTAGGTCTGAGTCCAGTCGACGGACAAGCCGAGCTTGCGCCAGAGTGCTTCGAACTGCTTCTCATCCTCGGCGGTGAGGCGATCGCACAGGTCGATGAAGTTGCGTCGCGAAATGGGCAGTTGATCGGCAGCCTTGCTGCTCGCGTTGTCGCCGCCCTCGAGCGGGGGAGTGAACGACGGGTCGAATGGAATCGACGGATCGCATCGCACGCCGTAGTAGTTCTGCACGCGGCGCTCGGTCGGCAGACCGTTGTCGTCCCACCCCATGGGGTAGAAGATGCTCTTCCCGCGCATGCGCTGGAATCTCGTAACGAGGTCCATGTGCGTGTAGCTGAAGACATGACCAATGTGCAGGCTGCCCGACGCCGTCGGCGGGGGAGTGTCGACCGAGAAGATGTTTTCGCGAGTCGCTGATGCACGATCGAATCGGTAGGTCTTGTCGGCCTCCCAGCGTTCGCTCCACTTCGCCTCGAGATTTTCGAGGGTGGGCTTGTCGGGAAGGGGCGATGACGGGCTTGCGGACGTGGACATGGTGCTCCGATTCGATATATACGGCACTGAGTCAACGGTGAAGTGCCTGATTGTGAGGTTGTAATTCCATGGTAGCCGAGGCTCGCGCCGATAACGGGCTGCGCCTCGGCCGACGATCGGGGTACAAACTCTGTCCCCGTTATTGGGGATACGTGTTTGTCCCCCAACAGACGTACTGTCGCGGTGGGGGCTTAACAAGCTGAGTTGTCCAGCCGAACTGATGGCACGGGGATTTGACCTGCACGGTCTCTTTCGATTCCAGACCCGAAATGGATGACCCGTGCGCAATCTCCAGCTCCGCTCCGCGATGGCTTTCGCTGCGGCGACGGCTCTCGTTGCCGGGGGATTGCTTGCCGTTTCGACACCTGCGACTATTGCCCTCGCCGACCAGAGCCCGACGGTCTGTGGTGCGAGCACGACCCTCGTGAACGGTGGATTCGAGCAGCCGGATGTCGGCGCCACGTGGACCTACCTGCCACAGGGTGCGGTTCCCGGCTGGGATACGTCCGCGACCGACGGGCAGCTCGAACTCTGGCACACCGGGTTCAATGGCATCACCGCGGCCGGAGGGAGCCAGTTCGCCGAACTCAATGCCACCCAGGCCTCCACGCTCTCGCAGACTATCGATACCTCACCGGGCCAAACGCTCGAATGGCAGCTAGACCACCGCGGTCGCGGCGGCGGTAACAACAGCTCCCTGATTCCCGACGTTATGCAGGTCATCATCGGCGCCGAAGGTGGCGCCCCGGTAAGCCAGGGCCAACTGAGTGACACGGTTGCGGCCTGGGGCCATCACGTCGGCACCTACGTCGTTCCCGCGGGCCAGACCCGCACGACTCTTGGCTTCCAGTCGGTCAGCAGCGCCGGTGGCAACCCTTCATTCGGCAACTTCCTCGACAACGTCTCGTTTGGCACGGGCCCGTGCCTCATCACCACCAAGTCGGTGACCAATCTCTCCGGCCACTCGACCGTGCGGCCGGGTGACTCGCTGCGTTACACGGTCTCGACCGTCAATCACGGCGGAAGCCCGGCGGTCCAGGCCACCGCGACCGACACACTCGACCCCGGGCTGCACCTCGTACCGGGTTCGATGATCCTGAACAACTTCGGCGTCGGCGGCAGCGTCTCTGCGCAAAGCGGCGACGATGCGGCCGAATACGACTCCGGCTCCCGCACCCTAACCGCTCGTCTCGGTACTTCCGCGACGGCTGCCCAGGCGGGTTCCGTGCAGGCCCAGGAATCGGCTTCGCTTACTTTCACCGCGACGGTCGACCCCTCGGCCGCACTCGGCACGATCAACAACGACGCGGCAGTGCACTACCTCGACCCGCTCATCAGTGACCCCGCTTCCGCCGGTCGCAACTCGGTCTCCAACACTGTGAGCACTCCCATCGGCGCCGCCGTGGATCTGGATGTCGCATCGACCTTCGTCGGAACATCCGTCGCCGGTATGGGTTCGACGTACACCGCGACGGTCACCAACCACGGCCCGCAGGCCGAGCCGAACGCCACCCTCACGGGTGTGATCCCCGCCGCCCTCGATTCTGCAGTTGTCACCATCGACGGCGGGGCTCCGTGTGTCGTGTCCGGCGGCACCTACAGCTGCTCGCTCGGAGCCCTCGCGGTCGGCGCCAGCTGGTCGGTGACGGTCGCCGGCTCACTCTCACCGTCTGTGCCCGCGGGAGCCCTGCTCTCCGCGACCTCGACGGCCAACAGCACGATCTACGACTGGGTTTCCTCGAACGACGTCGCTGTCGCAAAAGCCGCCGTGCTGACCTCCGCGAACCTGTCGATCACCAAGCAGCTCGCGAGCACCGATTCCCCGGTGGCCGGCGGCTTCGTGACCTATACGATCGCCATCGCGAACACGGGTCCCTCGGATGCCACTGCTGTCGTGATCTCCGACCCGCTCGGGGCAAATCTCAGCTACGTTTCGGGCATTGTGACGCAGGGTTCGGGGTCGTGCTCGAGCGCGGCCGGAGTCGTCAGTTGCAGCTTCCCGACGATCGCGCTCGGCGCGACGGCGACAATCTCGCTCGAGCTGCGCCTCGCATCCGGTGCTGGCGTGACGCTGGTCACGAACACCGCGACCGTGTCGGCCAGCACGCCCGACCCTGACCTGACGAACAACGCGTCGTCGGTCTCGCGGATGTCGACGGTTCGCTCGGACGTGGCGCTGGACATGAGCGCTGACCACCCGACCGTGCTCGCGGGCGGGATCGTCGTCTACGACATCGCCGTCGCGAACAGCGGCCCATCGGACGCGGAAACCGTCGTGGTGACAGATGTTCTGCCGGCAGGGCTCGGCAACGTGAGTGCGACCGCACCCGAAGCGACCTGTGTTGTGTCGAGCGGGGTCGTGACGTGCACCTTCGCTTCGGTTGTTGCCGGCCCGAGCTTGCACCACATCACGATCACCGCGACGGTTTCACCGGATGCGCCGGTTGCTGACATGACGAACGCCGCTTCGGCCAGTACCGCGAGCCCGGACAGCGCCCCGGGCAATAACTCGGCTGACGCCACGGTCGCTGTCGTACTCAAGGCCGACCTGGCCGTCTCGATGCAGGCCAGTGCTGGTTCGGCGATCTCCGGGACTGCCCTGAGCTACTCCATCACGATCACCAACAACGGACCGAGCCGCGCGGACCACGTGCAGATCACCGACGCGATTCCGGCGGATGTCCTCGATGCGGTGGCGAGCTCGCCGCAGGGTGTCTGCACGATTGCCGCCGGCAGCCTGACCTGTGACCTCCCGACGCTCGCAACGGGCGCCACCTGGGTGATCGACGTATCCGGAACGCTGTCGGCACAGTTCGTTGCTCCCGTGCTCACGAACAGTGCGACAACGACCGCGACGTCGCCCGACCCGGTGAGCACGAATAACACCGCGACTGTCGACCTCGGGAATGATGCGCGCCTCGTCACGACGAAATCCGTCGTGAACCTGTCCGGCAACAGCCCGGCGCTGCCCGGCGACGTTGTGCAGTACTCGGTCTCGACGCGAAACGCGGGCGGCGTTCCGGCCGATCAGGCCGTGGCCACGGATGTCCTTCCGGTCGGTCTCTCTCTCGTCGCGGGCTCGATCACCCTGTCAAACGCCGGAGTCGCTTCGCCGCGAACCGAGACCGTGGGCGATGACGCGGTCGACTACTCGGCCGCGACCAGGACCGTGACCGCCCGGCTCGGCGCATCCGCTACCGCTTCACTCGCTGGTTCCGTGCCGGCGCAGGGCATCTCGGTGCTGAGTTTCCGCGCGACCATCGATGTCTCGGCCGCAGCGACGACGGTGATGAACCAGGCCGGCGTGAACTACACCGACCCAATCGCGGCAGACCCCACGACCACGCTCTCGTCCGCATCCAATGCGACCTCGACTGCCGTCGCGCCGGCCGTCGACCTCGCCGTCACTGCGGAATTCACCTCGGCAACCGTCGCAGGGTCGACCACAAGCATCGAGTTCACGGTCACGAACAACGGACCGGACGTCGAGCCCGCCGCGAGCCTCACCGGAGACGTGCCGAGTGCCCTCGATTTCGCGACCGTGACGCTGGAGGACGGCACGCCCTGCTCGATCTCGGCGGGTACCTTCACCTGCGATCTCGGATCACTGGTCGTCGGTGCCAGCCGTATGGTGACGATTGCGGGTGTCATCGACTCCGCAACCGCCGCCGGCGAGACGATCGGCAGCCAGGCGACCGCGGGGAGCACCCTTGCTGATTACGCGACCGCAAACAACTCAGCTACGGCGGAGGCGACGGTCGAGACGTCGGCTGACCTGTCGATCACCAAGGCATTCGTCGGGGTGACTCCTCCCGTGGCGGGTGGAATCGCGAACTATGAGATCGTGGTCGCCAATGATGGCCCATCCGACGCCACATCGGTCGTCGTCGTCGATTCGCTGCCGGGTTCGCTCGTCTTCGAGTCCGCTTTCGTGGCATCGGGAGCCGGCCAGTGCGATGCGAGCTCCGGTGTGCTGACCTGTACCTTCGCGTCGATCGCCGCGGACGCGAGCGTCATCATCGAACTCGAGACCCGCGTGAGCCCGAGCCTTGGGGGCGCCGCGGTCGTGAACGCGGCGTCGGTGACATCCGCGACTCCCGACCCGCAGCTGTCCAACAACGCGTCGGCGGTCTCGCGACTGTCTGACCAGTCGGCGGACCTGTCGATCGCCGTCACCGCCCTCCACACGAGCGTGCATCCGGGAGACCCGATCGCATTCGAGCTCACCGTTTCGAACGATGGTCCTTCCGATGCGAGCGGAGTTGTGGTCACGGTCCTGCTGCCGGTCGGAATCGAGGATGCGGTCGTCTCGACGCCCGACGGAACCTGCACCCTGGCCTCCGGGCACGTCAGCTGCACGATTTCGAGCATCGGTGCGGGTGCATACCCGGTAGTCATCACCGTCAGCGGTTCCGTCCCCTGGTCAGCGGTCGCACAGGTGTTCGTCAACTCTGCGTCGGTCGTCTCCTCGACACCCGACCCGGTCGTGGCCAACAACGTCGACAGCGCGACGATCTCGGTCGAGCTCGAGGCCGATGTCGCAGTCTCCATCGAGTCGACCCAGGCATCCTTCACCGCGGGATCCGCTGCCGGTTACCTCCTGGTCTTCAGCAACCATGGTCCGACGCGCGCCGACGGTGTGCACGTCGTGGATGCGTTGCCCGCGGGCTACATCGGAGCCACCGTCGACGTTCCCTCGGCCGCGGTCATGCTCGGTGGAGCCACCGGAAGCTGCGCGATCGTGAGCGACACCGTGGTTTGCGACCTCGACACCCTCGCAGTTGGCCAGACGTGGACCGTCCAGATCAGCGGCGCGGTCTCTGCAGACTTCACGGGGACATCGACAGTCGACTCGGCGACCGTGTCGACTACGACGCCGGACCCCGCCCTCGCGAACAACCAGGCAAGCATTTCGACACCGACGGTTCGCGCCATCGACCTTGCCACCACCATCACCTCGTCGAAGTCCGCGGTGAAGCTGGGTGGCCACACGACCTACACGATCACAGTCGTCAACAACGGCCCTTCCATCGACGCGAGCATCCTGACGCTAGCCGTCCCGGCCCGGCGCCTCGTGGTGACGGGCGGCCACTCGAGCGCCGGCAGCTGGAGCGAGCAAAGCTACCGATGGGTGCTGCCCGCCCTGCCAGTGGGCGGCTCGGCCACTCTGACGTTGAGAGCCCGGCTGAGCGGCGCCGGTTCGTCGGTCGCAACTGTTCGGATCGCCGCGAACGCCGTTGAGGACAGCCAGCCGCTCAACAACGTCGCCTCGGCGGCCGTGTTCGTGCAGAAGCTCCGCGCGACTCGCGTCGTGCTCGCCTTCACGGGCAGCAATCTTGCTCCCGGCCTGCTGACGGGTGGACTGCTGTTCGTTGTCGGAGCGTTTGCGCTCGGTCTGGATGTCGCCAGGAGACGGCGTGCCCGCGCCGAAGACTGAGAGCGCGGCGCGGCTACGTTGAGCGGCGCTTGACCGCGGCGCTGTCGGGTGCCGGACCGGTCGACTCGCCGAGTACTAGTGGACACGCAAGGAGAACGTGCGGTGGATGCTCGACCGTGCCCTCCAGCAGGTCGATCAGCGCGGCAACACCGAGCTCGCCCAGCTCCGCGGCGGGCGCGTTCATTGTGCTGAGGATCGGGTCAGAGAGTGCGCCCATCTCGGACGAGGTCGCGATTGAGAGGACGGAAACATCCTCCGGCACGCTGAGTCCGGCATGCTTGAACCCGCTGACCACCCCGAAGGCGGCGTTTTCGTTCATGACGATTACCGCGGTCGTCTCCGGATCTGCCGCGAGAACGTCGCGCGCCGCCTGTCGTCCGTCGTGCGGGCTGCCTTCGCAATAGACGACGACCTGCTCGAGCCCGCGTGCCACCATCCCGTCGCGGTATGCAGACGCGGTGCGCACAAGCGGTCCAATGTCGTCGAGGATCGAATTCGGCGTGCGTTCGCTCACGAATGCGATGTGGCTATGACCGAGCTCGGTGAAATAGTCGAGCGCCTGCTCGAGGGTCGTCGAGAAGTCGATGTCGACGAACGGCAGCGACTCGTCGTGAGTGCGGCCGATGAGAGCAAAAGGCGTGTTCGATTCGACGAGTTTGTCAACGCGCGCATCGTTGATCTGTACCTCCATCAGGATGACCCCGTCGACGAGGCCGCCGGCGAGCAGGTGCGACATCTGCTTCGCATCGTTACTCACCGGCCAGAGCACGAAGTCGTAACCGCGCTCCTGGGCGACGCTTGCCGCCTTGGTGATGAACTTCATAATCGTCGGGCCGGCTCGATGGTCGAGTGCCGGGTAGAGCAGGGCGATGATCCGCGTGCGGTGACTGGCAAGAGCACGAGCCACGACGTTGCGCTGGTAGTGCAGCTCATTCATCGCCTCGATGATGCGCGATCGGGTGTCGGGTGCCACGCGCTTCGTGTTGTTGACGACAAATGAGACGGTAGCAATCGAGACACCGGCACGGATTGCGACGTCGCGCATCGTTGCCATGAGTATCTCCGTCCCTGTTCAATCGAGCACAGTATGCCAGTCCACAGCAATCTAGTAAAGCGGTTAACTATTTTGTTGACAGGTGACACTAATTGCGTTCAGAATGCCGGAACCGGCAACTAATAGTTCCGATTCGATTCACTCAGCAATTAGCACCGAAGGGAACCTGTCCATGCACCGCGAGGGCACTGCCGAACATCCGCTCCGAGTCGTCGTCTGGGGCGAGAACCGTCACGAAAAGATCGAGCCGCACGTCGCCGAGATCTACCCCGACGGCATGCACGAAACGATCAAACGTGGCATCGAGGAAAACCTTGGAGCCCGCGCGGTCGTGTCGACCGTAACGCTCGATGACCCAGAGCACGGACTGACCGAAGAACTGCTCGCCTCGACCGACGTGCTCACCTGGTGGGGTCACGCGGCGCATTCCGAGGTGAGCGACGAAGTCGTCGAGCGCGTGCACCGCCATGTTCTCTCGGGCATGGGACTGATCGTGCTGCACTCCGGTCACTGGTCCAAGATCTTCACGAAGCTGATGGGAACGAGCTGCACGCTGCGGTGGCGCTCCGAGCACGATCGCGAACTGGTGTGGACGGTCGACCCGACACATCCGATCGCGCAGGGCGTGCCGCACCCCATCGAAATTCCGGAGCAGGAAATGTACGGAGAACGGTTCGACATCCCTGCGCCCGATGAAATCGTGTTCATCAGTTCGTTCACCGGCGGAGAGGTATTCCGCAGCGGATGCACGTTCCGCCGCGGCAACGGGCGGATCTTCTACTTCAGCCCGGGCGACCAGGACTTTCCGGTGTACCACCACAAGGACGTGCGTCGCGTGATTGCAAACGCCGTCGAGTGGGCGGTGACCGATCGCCCCGAGCGAGAGGTGCCCGTGCTGCTCCGCTACGAGTCGGGCGACTTCTTCAATGGCCACGGCTACAAGGGCGCGATCAAAGAGCAGGTTGATGCGTCGTGACCGGCTTTGCCACCCTCGCTGACGCCACGACGCCCGTGCGCGTGATTCTGGTTGGTGCCGGCGCGATGGGCAGGAACTGGTTCGATGTTCTGCAGGCGTCGACCGACGTGTCGCTGGTCGGGCTCGTCGATCTGGATCTTGAACTCGCGAACCGGGTCAAGACCGAGTCCGGGCTGACCGACCTCGTGGTCGGGGCGAGCGTGACAGAGGTCGCGGAGACGACCGGTGCGCAGGCCGTCATCAACGTGACCGTTCCCGTCGCGCACTATGCCGTCAACACCGAAGCCCTGTTCGCGGGCCTTCCCGTTCTGTGTGAGAAGCCGATCGCGCCAACAGTGAGCCAGGCGCTTGCTCTCGCCGCTGCGTCCGAGGCATCCGGACAGTTGCTGATGACGAGCCAATCGCGCCGGTACTACCGGGCTCTCGTGGAATTCCGGCGAGAGATCGCCACGCTTGGCGATGTCGGCATTGTCACGACCGAGTTCTATCGCGGACCTCGGTTCGGTGGGTTCCGCGACTCGATGGAGCAGCCTCTTCTCCTCGACATGGCGATCCACGCATTCGACGTCTCCCGGTACATCCTTGGCGCTGAGCCGGTTTCGGTGTACTGCCAGACGTTCAATCCTTCGTGGAGCTGGTACCAGGGCGACGCCGCGGCAATCGCGACCTTCGAGTTCGGCGGCGGCATCCGGTACCTCTTCAACGGAAGCTGGTGCAGCGACGGGCTCGAGACGTCATGGAACGGCAACTGGCGGGTCAGCGCCTCGGGTGGTACGGCGAGCTGGGACGGGCAGACCTCACCCCAGGTCGCGCGGACCGGCGAGGGGCGCGAAGCGATCGTGGCCGAACCGGATGTGCCCGAGGAGATTGCCGGCTCGCTTGCGGAGTTCATCCACGCCATCCGCACCGGCGAGACGCCGTCGGGCGCGGTGCACTCGAACATCCTGAGCCTCGCAATGGTGGAGGCCGCCGTTCGATCTGCCGACACCGCCGAGACAGTTGTGCTAGCGGACATGCTCGAAGACGCCTGGGCCGCAGCGCTTCAGGATGAAAAGGACTCCCGGACGCTCGCGGTGCTCCAGGGTTGGGGCTCCGCGAGATCCGGGCTGTCGGTCGAGGTAGGCGTCTGACGTGGGTGGGTTTTAGACCAGGTGAGTGACCGACGACTAGTCGGCGAGGTCGTCGACCGGTTGA
>JAUZFR010000200.1 GCA_030840335.1 Actinomycetota bacterium
CCTGACGAAGCACATCCTGCCGAAGTGGGGGACGACGCCGTTGGTCGCTGTGTCACACCGCGACGTTCAGGCCTGGGTGACCAAACTCAGCGAGACGCTCGCGCCGTCGAGCGTGCGCAAGATCCACGTCGTGTTCTCGGGACTGATGAAGTACGCCGCGCACGATCGACGTATCCCCCGCGATCCATGCGACGGCATCCGTCTGCCACGAGTCGGGGCGAGCAGCCGCGGATACCTGACACCTCAGCAAGTGGACGAGCTGGCAGCGAGCTGCGGCCCAGACTCCGACATCATCTACCTGCTTGCTTACACAGGTCCTCTCTGGGGCGAGATGGCCGCGCTGAAGGTTAAGCGCGTCGACCTCGAGCGTCGGCGGCTCGACGTCGCCGAAGCTGTCGCAGAACTGGAGGGCGAGATCATCTGGGGAACGCCGAAGAATCACGAACGTCGGTCCGTCCCGTTCCCAGAATTTCTCAAAGACGCGATGACCATCCGAACCGAAGGCAAGCAGCCGACGAGCTCGCGTTCCCCTCGCCGAAGTGCGACGTCCTCCGCAACGGCAATTTCCGCCGCCGCCGTTTCGACGCGGCTGTCGAGACCCTCCAAGCGAAGCATTCGGAGCTGCCCAAGATCACGCCGCGCTCGCTCCCGCACACTGCCGCGCCGCTGGCGATCTCAGCCGGCGCCACGGTCCTCGCTGTGCAGCGGATTCTTGGTCACATGACCCTCGACGTGTACAGCGATCTGTTCGATGACGACCTGGATGCGGTAGCCGATGCTCTAGACGCCCGTGCCCGCTCGACAGATGTGGGCAAAACGTGGGCAAAGCCAACCGCTCCGGCGAAGCCGAAGCGATCGAAGGCTGCCACTCCCGCGTGATTCCGCGGGTCGGGTGGAGCCGCCTGTCAGAATCGAACTGACGACCTTCTCATTACGAGTGAGATGCTCTACCGACTGAGCTAAGGCGGCGTGACTGGGTTTCCCCGGGCACAGCATGAAAGCTTAGCCGATCAACTCCGGTGCTCTGAAACGAGCACGGTCTCTAGCTGCTTGAACGAATCGCGCATGCGATCGGCGAGCGGAGCGCCTCCCTCGGCGTCAGCCCAGCTACCCCACGCGTGCCGCATTCCGGCGAAGGCGACCAGCGTGACGAGACGCGCTCGCGACTTGAGTGCATCTTCATCCTTGGCCAGTTTCGGGTCGTCCTTTGCGAGCCTCAGTGCCACAATTTCTGTGAGCTGATCCTCGAAAATTCGCATGCTCGCGATCCGCAACGCGAACAGGTGCGGCTGCTGCTTGTGCAGAGTGCGACGCAGAAACAGCGCCTCGTGGTCTTCGGCTACTCGGTCGGCCGACTCCGCGAGCAACTCGCCGATGCCGCGGATGACGTCCTGCTCCGGTCCGGCGTTGATAAATGCCTGCACGCCCTCCGGATCGGAGAACTCGGGACCGTCGCCGGTGATGGCCGACTCCTTCGACACGAAGTAGTTGAAGAACGTGCGTTGCGAGACGTCGGCTTCACGACTGATCTCTTCGACGGTCACGTTCTCGAGACCGCGCTCGGCAGCCAGACGAAGCGCGGACAACTGGATGGCGCGACGGGTCGCAATGCGCTTGCGCTCGCGCAGTCCAGGTTCCTCAGCCAAAGTCATGACCCAATTATTGCATACGCTGCAATGTTGCAGTGGGTCGAGCCCGCCCCTAACAGTTCGGATCGCTCTTCGGCACGGTCCCATTGATCAGGAAGTTGTCGACGGCGTTGTTCACACACGCGTTCGATTTGTTGTACGCCGTATGGCCGTTGCCGTGATAAGTCACCAGGTGGCCGTTCTGCAGCGATTTCGCGACGTTCTGCGCCATCGAGTACGGCGTCGCCGGGTCGCCAGTTGTACCGACGACGAGGATGGGCGCGGACCCGTCGGCGTGAATCGGCGCGGCTTTGCCGGTCTCAGGTACGGGCCAGCCGGAACATCCGGTGTCTCCATACGCCATCAGATGCCCCAGAACCGGCGCCGCCTTGTTGAGCTCGGCCGCCTGCGCGCGCATGTGGGCGACATTCGTGTTGATCGGATAGTCGAGGCAGTTGATCGCGATGAACGCTTCGGCACTGTTGTCGTTGTACTTGCCGCTCGAGTCGCGCTCGTAGTAGCCGTCGGCCAGCTGGAACGCGTACGACGGATCTCCCTGGAGCACTGTGTTGAACAGCGTGACAAGCGCCGGCCAGCTGGCCACGTTGTACAGCGGATAGATGATCGCCGTGAACATCGTGCTTGAGCCAAGCTCGCGGCCATCCTTGTTTCGCAGCGGGCTGGCGTCCAGTGCGTCGAGGAGTTGCCGAGTCTCGGACATTCCCGAGTCCACCGAGCCGTGGAACGGACAGTTCTTGTACCCCGGGCACTTCTGGATGAAGTCGCGCAGTGATGCCTCGAAGCCCTTCGCCTGTCCGAGCGACAAATCGAAGACCGTGGTGGTCGGATCGACGACTCCATCGAGTACGAGGCGGCCCGTATTCTTCGGATACAGGTTTGCGTAGGTCTGGCCGAGGAGCGTGCCGTATGAGTAGCCGAGATAGTTCAGCTTCTTGTCGCCGAGCGCAGCGCGCAGCAGGTCGAGATCGCGCGCCGCGCTCACGGTGTCGACGTGGCCGAGCAGTGGGCCGGTATCGGCGAGGCACTCCGCGCCGAACTTCTTCGAGAGATTCTCTTCGTACTTGATCCACTCATCCGAGCCACGCATCCCCGGGGGGATGTCGAAGTTGTACGCATCGAGCTGCGACGGATTGGTGTAACACGACACCGGCGTGGAATGGTTCACGCCGCGAGGGTCGAACCCGACGATGTCGTACGACGCCTGCAGTTTCTTGTCCGTCGCGTAGTCGATGCTGTCGTGGATGAAGTCGTAGCCCGATCCACCGGGTCCGCCGGGGTTCACCAGCAGCGAGCCCAGGCGATGCGACCCGGTCGCAGGCTGACGTATGAGAGCCAGCTTGATCTTCGCGCCGCTGGGGTTGCTCCAGTCGAGCGGAGCCGTCGCATCCGTGCACTGCAGGTTGTCGCCACACAAGGTCCACTTCAGAACCTGGTGATAGTACGGCGCGAGGTCGGCGGCTACGGACTCGCCAGTCGGAGCGGATGTCGACGCCGACGTCGGCGGCAGGAACCACGAGACGCACCCGCTCAGGGGCAACACAATCGCGAGGGCGAGCGCTGCGATGCCGAGGCGACGGGATTTCTTCACTGGGCGGGTTCCTTTCGTGCGGCGGAGATCAGCATCGCCTCGAGGGCGAGTGCCGGGCCGACGTTGCCGTCGATACGCTGACGGGCTATGGCTATCGCGTCCATGGTCGCAAGCGTTTCCGCGGGCGTCGAACTCGCACTCGCACGCACCAGGTCGGAATGGATGTTGAGGTTGATTGATTCGGTCGTCGCGCCCAGCTGCATGAGCAGTATGTCGCGATAGAGCGACAGCAGGTCGACCATGATCCGATCGAGACCGTCGCGCAGGCTGCGTGTTGCTCGCCTCTTCTGGTCTTCTTCGAGACTCTTGAGCTGGGCACGCAGCGCCGGCGGGATCGTGCCACCGGGCTCGACGCCAAGCGAACGCAGCGCGCTCTCCCGCTCTTCCGCATCCCGCTCTTCCGTGATCGCTTTCGCGTCGTCACCCGCCAACTCCAGCAGCATCGCCGCAGCGCGAACCGCGTCGCCAACCGACCGGATGCCCAGGGCGATCTGCAGCGTCTGCTCGCGTCTCGCGCGCGCCTCGGTGTTCGTCGCCAGCCGGTGCGCCATGCCGATGTGGCTCTGCGACTCGCGTGCAGCTCGCGTGGCGGTAGCGATGTCGACGTTGTCGCGCCGTGCAATCAGTTCTGCGACCTCATCCACCGCGGGCACCCGAAGGCGAACCGTGCGCACACGCGAACGGATGGTCGGAATCAGGTCGGCCTCGCTCGGAGCGCAGAGAATCCAGACAGTGCGGGGCGGCGGCTCTTCGAGGGCTTTGAGCAAGACGTTCGACGTGCGCTCGCTCATGCGATCGGCATCCTCGATGATCATCACGCGATAGCGGCCGACGGACGGCGAGAACTGCGAGGTCGACACGAGCTGCCTGACCTCCTCGATGCCGATAATCACGCGCTCGGTGCTCAGCACTCCAAGATCCGGATGCGTGTGCGCGGCCACCTGACGAGCGGTCGACTCGTCGTCTTCACCGTTCGACAGGAGCGCGGTCGCGAATGCATAGGCAAGGTTCGATCGCCCGGAGCCCGGCGGACCGGTGATGAGCCAGGAGTGGGTCATCGACGAATCAGTGGTACCCGCGGAAGCGGCCGCCGAGAACACCTCGATGGCATCGGCCTGCCCAGTCAGCTCGTCCCACACGCCCATGTCGTCAGCCTAGATGCCCGCGCCCACACGGACGCTGGGAAGTCTGCGCGCTCATCAGAGCAAAGGCGCGACGCGAGCACGGATGGCCGCGGCGAGATCCTCGACGCTGTCCGTGGCCGACAGCACAAGGAATCGCTCAGGCTCCGCTGCAGCGAGCTCGAGATAGGCAGCGCGAACTCGAGCGTGGAAGTCTTGCTCCTCATCTTCGAGGCGGTCGTACTTGGTGCGCTCCTTCAGGCGGTCGCGCCCGAGATGCTCGTCGAGGTCGAGGAGGATCGTCAGGTCTGGCAGCAGGTTCTCGGTCGCCCACAGGGACAGCTTGCGCACTTCGTTCGGGTCGAGCACGCGACCGGCGCCCTGATACGCAACGGATGAATCGAAGTAGCGATCCTGCAGCACCACCTCGCCGCGTTCGAGCGCCGGGCGAATCTTGGTCTCGATGTGCTGGGCACGATCCGCCGCATAAAGCAGCGCTTCGGCTCTCGGCGTGATGTGTCCGCGTCGATGCAGCACGATGTCCCGGAGCTCCAGTCCCAGCTCTGTGCCGCCGGGCTCGCGCGACAGTACAACGGTGCGGCCCTGCTGCTCGAGCCATTCGGCGAGCAGCGCCGACTGGGTCGACTTACCCGAGCCGTCGCCGCCTTCGACCGTAATAAAGAGACCAGACATTGATCGGTTGGCGCCTACTTCTTGCGCGCCGGAGCGCGTTTCGCCGCCGGGCGCTTCGCTGGCGCCTTGGCGCGCGGCTTTGCCGGACCCTTTGCCCGCTTGTCGGCAAGCAGCTGAACGGCGCGCTCGAAGTCGATGTCTTCCACTTCTTCGCCGCGAGGGATCGTCGCGTTCGTCGTGCCGTCGGTGACGTACGCGCCAAAGCGGCCATCCTTGATTCGGATCGGCTTTCCGCTCTCCGGGTCGGCCTCGAATTCCTTGAGCGCGCTCGACGCGGCGCGACCGCCGTACTTCGGCTGCGAGTACAGCTCAAGGGCACCCGGGAGATCGATATCGAAGATCAGCTCTTCGCTCGGCAGGGAGCGGGTGTCGGTACCGCGCTTGAGATAAGCGCCGAACTTGCCGTTCTGGGCGGTGATCTCCACGCCAAGCTCCGGATCTACGCCTACCGTTCGCGGCAGGCTCAGCAGCCGGAGGGCGGTGTCGAGATCGAGAGTTGCGAGATCCATCGACTTAAAAATGGATGCCGTGCGCTGCTTCACGACGGCCGCCTTCTTGGCAGCGGGCTTGCGCTTCGGTTTCGTCGCGATGACCTCGCCGGTCGCGGTGTCGACGACCTCGGTCGGCGCAGCGACAGCTTGTGGAGCGGCGGCAGCTGCAGCAGCTACGGCCGCCTCATCGACGACTGGCTCCGGGTCGGCTTCGGTCACGTATGGTCCGTATCGACCGTCTTTCGCGAGAATCAGCTTTCCGTTGTCAGGGTTCAGGCCAATCACGCGATCGGTGACGACGGGCGCCTCGATGAGTTCGCGCGCCTTTGCCGGCGTGAGTTCGTCGGGCGCAAGATCGTCGGGGACGTTGACACGGCGCGGCGTCAGCGGGTCGTCGGTCGGCGCTTCGAGATAAGGGCCGTACTTGCCGATGCGCAGGGTGACGTCGTCGGAGATGCGAACTGAGTTGATTTCGCGCGCGTCGATCTCGCCGAGGTTATCGATGACGGTCCTGAGCCCACGGTGCTTGGCGTTGCCGAAGTAGAACCCGGTAAGCCATTCGACGCGGTCGGCTTCACCGCCCGCGATGCGGTCAAGGTCGTCTTCCATGCCCGCGGTGAAGTCGTACTGCACGAGGTCACTGAAGTACTCCTCGAGCAGTCGAACGACCGAGAACGCGATCCAGTTCGGCACCAGCGCGGAGCCGCGAGGGGTCACGTAACCGCGGTCGATGATTGTCGAGATGATCGCGGCATAGGTGGACGGACGCCCGATACCCAGCTCTTCGAGCGTCTTGACGAGACTCGCCTCGGTGTAGCGCGGAGGAGCGCTGGTCTCGTGGCCCTTCGCCTCGATCTCGAGCAATGTGAGTGCCTGGTCGGCGGTGAGCAGCGGGAGCTTGGCTTCGACCGGCTCAGCCGACTCGTTGCGTTCCTCGTCGTGACCTTCTTCGTAGGCGTGCATGAAGCCACGGAATGTGATCACGGTACCGCTCGCCGAGAACTCGGCGACCTGGATCGGCCCGGTCGCCTCGGTCGTCGCGAGGCTGCCCTCGCTGCGAGTCGCTGCGATTGTGACCGTCGCGGTCGAGCCCTTGGCATCGGCCATCTGGGATGCGACGGTGCGCTTCCAAATCAGGTCGTACAGCTTCCAGTCGTTGCCGCGAAGAGTCCCCTGCAACTCGGAAGGAGTGCGGAAGGTATCGCCAGAGGGTCGAATCGCCTCGTGGGCCTCCTGCGCGCTCTTGTTCTTGCCGGAGTACAGGCGGGGCTTGTCGGGCACCGTTTCTGGTCCGTAGAGCTTGCTGGCCTGCGTGCGCGCGGCGGTGATCGCCTGTTGCGACAGCGTGGGCGAGTCGGTACGCATATAAGTGATGTAGCCGTTTTCGTACAGCGACTGCGCCACGCTCATGGTCTGGCGGGCGGAGAATCGAAGCTTGCGCGCCGCCTCCTGCTGGAGAGTCGAGGTCGTGAACGGCGCCGCAGGACGACGTGTGTACGGCTTGGACTCGACCGAGCTCACTGTTACGGCGACGGCAGCGTCACGCAGCGCGACGGCAATGGCCTCGGCGGCTTGTTCGTTGAGCGCAACGGCACCCGACTTCAGGGTTCCCTTGTCGTCGAAGTCACGACCGACCGCTACGCGGGTGCCATCGATACGGACCAGGCGGGCCTCGAAGTTTTGTGGATTATTCGCCGGCGACAGCTGAGCGATCAGATCCCAGTAGCCAGCAGCGACGAACGCGAGTCGCTCGCGTTCACGGTCGACGACGAGACGGGTTGCGGCGGATTGGACGCGCCCCGCTGAGAGCCCGGGGCCGACCTTGCGCCAGAGGACGGGGGAAACCTCATAGCCATAGAGGCGGTCGAGAATTCGACGTGTTTCCTGCGCATCGACGAGCGCCGTGTCAAGTTCGCGGGTGTTCTCCTTGGCGGCCTCGATGGCATCTTTCGTGATCTCGTGAAAGACCATGCGCTTCACGGGAACCTTGGGCTTCAGCACCTGGAGGAGGTGCCATGCGATGGCCTCGCCTTCGCGGTCCTCATCAGTTGCGAGGTAAAGTTCGTCGGCGTTCGCGAGCGCCTTCTTCAGATCGCTGACCGTCTTCTTCTTCGCGTCAGAAATCACGTAGTAGGGCTCGAAGTTGTTTTCGACGTCGACCGAGAACTTGCCGAGGGAGCCTGTCTTCAGCTCCGGCGGCAGGTTTTTGGGCTCGATCAAGTCGCGGATATGACCGACCGAAGCCTGAACCTCGTAGCCATCTCCCAGGTACTGGCCGATCGTCTTCGCCTTGGCAGGCGACTCTACGATGACCAGTTTCTTCGTGCCGGGCACGTCACTCCTCTATTAACTGTGGTGAAAGGACGGGTTTTGCTGGCCCCGTCAGCGACACCATACACAGGTCAACCGCTCTATCTCCTAATTCGTTCCCACCTCGGGCGGTCCCGCCGTGGCGGTTGCTCTCAGCGACAACCCCAGAAATGCAGCGGTTGTTGCGACGGTGACGATGAGTCCGTCGACTTCGCATGCGGTCAATCTTGTGCCATTTGACGCAGCCACCGAGGCCGCAATCACACAGGGATCCCCAGGCGAAATGCCCGCGGCCACGTCCGCTCCGGCCAGCGCCGCCGCATCCGCCGCACCGCTCACCGAGGCGCGCACGCTCAACCCTATATAGAGAGGTACGACGATAAACGACAGCGCAGCAATTGCACCGACGATGGCCAGCCCGAGCAACGAGCCGGAGCCCCGATCGCCCGCGGTTGTCATGACGAATCATCGAGCGCGCAGGAGCTCGCGGTGAGGGTGAGCCCGGATAGCATCCCGAGCGAGGTCGGTGCTCGAGCATCCGCACAGATCAGGCCAGCGGCGCGTCTGATACTCACCGTCGCGCCAGGCACCGCGTCGGCCACACGTGCGCTCGCTCGCGGGTCAGCGCGAGCGAAGAGTCTGGCGGCATCGGAGGTTGCGGCCTGCAGGCGCAACTGTTCGCCCGCGACCTGCATCGCGGCCAGCACCGCAACAAGAATGAGAAGCACCGCGGGCAGGATCACTGCGAACTCGGCCGTCACGCTGCCGCGCTCAGCCCGAAAAGGCGAGTGCATGGTGAATCAGGTCGGTGAGCATGCCGCGCACCTCGTCACTGCGAAGAATTACAACCAGAAGGCCTGCAAACCCGACTGCGGCCAGGGTTGCAATCGCATACTCCGCAGTGGCGGAACCCGCATCCTCCATCATTCGGCTGGCCGTGCGCCGTGCGAGTTTCGAATGCCTGAATAGTTGCCTCATCGGTACCGCTCCCCTTTCTGTTGGCGCGAGTAGGACAATTCTCGTGCCGCGTGTGACCCTCGGTTCGTGATTTCAGCTATCCGAACGGAGCCCACCGCGACGGACTTCCTGTGCAGGAGACGACTACCCGATCGAAGTGGATGCGACGACCGTGACGAGCAATGGGATGACGCCGAGAATCATGAACGCAGGCAACACGCAGACGCCGAGCGGGAGCATGAGTCGGATGGCCAGCTCCTGGGCTCGTCGCTGTACCTCGGCCCGCGCCACGCGTCGACGCTCGTCGGCTTCGCTGCGCAGGAGGTCAGCAGCAGGCACTCCCGCGCGACGAGACAGTTCAAGTACCGCCAGAACCCCGTCATCCTCGGCGACCCGCTCGATGCCAAAGCGTCTCATCGCCCGGTCGACGGATGCTCGGGCTCGATCAAGTGCGCCGCCGCCCGCAACCGCAATCGCCGTGAGATCGAACTCGATCCCCGGCGTGAGATTGCGTGGCTGAGCCGAGCGCACGAGTTTGCGATTCCACAACGCCGCCCCAAGGAGTAGCGCGGTGCCGATCACGAGGCATGCCCACCCGATCGGAGTCGTGAACAGGGTTCCAATCGTGTTGAAGCCGAGCACGAGTCCGAAGAGCATGCCAACCGGCGGCAGGGCGACCACGAG
>JAUZFR010000032.1 GCA_030840335.1 Actinomycetota bacterium
TCGCGGGCGCTCGGCGACGCTGGCGTGGCTCGCTCGCAATTGAGGGGAAGGAGCTGAGCTACGCATCGACAGCGGGCGCGATGCGAGCCGGCGTTGCCCTTGTCGCGTCCGACCGTCCGAAGCAGTCGTTGTTCGCCGATCTCACCGCGATTGAGAACCTGCTGATGCCGCACTATGAGGCGATCTCACCGTGGCGGCGCTCACCGATGAATGAGCGCCGCGTCTTCGACCGGATTGCGAGCGACGTCAACCTGCAGCCGCCGGATGCGGCGGCCGCGGCGACCTCGTTTTCAGGCGGGAACGCGCAGAAGCTAGTCGTGGGGCGCTGGCTCGCAGGCTTGCGCGATATCAACCTGCTGCTGTTGGACGAGCCGACGCAAGGTGTCGATGTCGGGTCACGTGCGCAGATCTACAATCTGCTCCGTCGGTTCACCGAGGATGCCCCCAAGCGCGCTGTGCTCTTCTCGACGAGCGATCCGGACGAGGCCGTAGCGCTCGCCGACCGGATCGTGGTCCTGATCGATGGCCGCATCACGGACGTTGTGGATCCCTCGGTCGGCGAGGCACAACTCTTGTCGCTGGCCCAATCAGTTGAAGTAAGCCACCGCGTTGATCACCAGCGATAGAGGAGAGGAAATCAGACCATGACGAACACCGAGGAGTCCACCATGACGATCACCGAAGAGTCCATCACGAACCGCACCGAAGGGTCGATCCCGAGAAGGACCGAGGAGTCCATCGCGAAGCGGCCCCTGATCTCAAGTCGAGAACTCCTGCTCAAGGCGATCTCCATCGTGATGCCATTGGGCACGATCGTGATGATGGCCTACTTCACTGTCAACACAACGGCCTTCCTGACGTGGCCCAACCTCGCGGCGATACTCTCGCAGAACGCCGCGGTCATCGTCATCACCGTGGTCTTCGCGATGCTGCTCATGTCCGGCTACGTCGACCTCTCGGTCGGTTCGGTCATGGGCCTGTCGGGTACTGCTGCCGGACTGATGATGATCCATCACGGGACATGGGCCGGCGTTCTCACCGGGCTGGGGATCGGCATCCTCTTCGGGGTCTGGAACGGAGTGCTGATCGGCGTGCTCGGCTTCTCACCGATCGTCGTGACACTCGGCGGCCTGATTGCGGCACGAGGAATCGCGATTGCGATCGCGCCCACTGCGATCTACGGGTTCCCCAATGAGTTCGCTGACCTCGGTAGCGGCACACTGGGCGGGTTGTATTACATCAGCTTGATCGCGCTGGTGATCGCCGGGGTCGCCATCGTCGTCATGGCAGCCACGCCGTTCGGGAAGCACGTCATTTCGATTGGCGTCAATCCGCGTGCCTCTTTTCTCGTGGGAATTCGAGTCAAGCGGACGATCTTCCTCCTCTACCTGCTGACCGGCGTCGCCGTCGCGATCGGAGCGCTTCTGCTCATCTCCCGGCTCGACAGTGCGCCGTCAGGAAGCCTTGGTGTCGGTTACGAGACGACCATTCTGACCGCGGTTCTCCTGGGTGGCGTCCCGTTCGCCGGCGGTCGCGGCAATATGTGGCGCGTGCTCCTCGGGGTGTGGTTCCTGGCGGTGCTGCAGAACGGGCTGACACTGATGAACGTTGACCCCCAGCTCAACCAGATCATCTCTGGATCGGTGCTCGTCCTCGCGGCCGGACTGCAAGTGCTTCAGAGTTACCTTCGAAAGCGGATCTGAACCGCGCGGGATCAAGTCGCGCGGGGATTGGTAGGCGGAGCTAGGTGCGGAACTCCTTTCGCCAGACCAGCTTGAGGCCCGACCAGTCGGTGTCGATTGCCGCCACCTTGACGTCGACAAGTTTGCGTCGGAGCGCAGCATCGCGAACGACATTGTCGGTGATGTCGCTGGCGTGACCGCCCGCTTTCCGTGGCCAGGCGATCCACAGTGCGCCCGCGGGAAAGATGCACCGCTCGAGTCGCTCCAGCGCGGGCTCGATCTCCGCCGCGGAGCGGACGAACGCGAGCACCACGTCGGCCGCGGCTCCCTCGGGCACCCGGAGGGACGCATCCGGCTCGGTTTCGAAGGTCCAGCTCGCTGGGGCGTCGCTGGTGAACCAACGCGCGCCATCCACTAGTCCCAATTTCTTCAGCTGGGGCGTTCCGGAGTATCCCGCATCCACGAGACACACACTACGGCGATCAGGTTTGGCAGACCACGCAGAAAAACGTGTCCCGCTGGGTGAGCGCGTCTTCGCCGAGCGACCCGCGCTGGATGGGCGTGCCGCACCGCAGGCATGGCCTGCCTTCCCGCCTGCTCACCCACGACATCGCTCCGGGGCGCAGGTCGCCCGTTGTTGAGCGCTGCACCCGATCGCGGTTGGCGAGCATGACCCGATGGGCGAGGTCGACCAGTCCAGCGGGATCGGACACGTCGCGCATGGGCCGCGTCGGCAGCACTCCGCGCAGAAAGCAGAGTTCGTTGCGGTAGACATTGCCCAGCCCGGCAATAACGCGCTGATCGAGAAGTGCGAGGCCGACGGGTCGATCAGGGTCGGCGGTGAGGTTGCGCACAGCCAGCTCGGGATCCCATCCAGGTCCGAGGATGTCCGGACCGAGGTATCCGACGATGTCGTCTTCATTCTCGCGCGGCACGATCTCGAGAACCCCCAGCGAGAATCCGACCGTGACCCACCCCGGCACTCCGAGGATTGCGCGCGCCTGCCAGGCCGGTCGACGCCACTTCGATGCGGGCTTGTAGATATGCCAGGAACCCTCCATCTTGAGGTGGCTGTGTACGGTCAGCTCACCGATCCGGTGCAGGATGTGCTTGCCAACGCTGATGACACTCTCGACGGTTTCGCCGGTGAGATCGACGGTAGCGAATGCCGGTACCCGAAAGTCGGAGACATCGAGGATCTGTCCGGCCAACACCTCGTTCAGGGCGCGCGCGGACCGATAGACGGTGTCGCCTTCGGGCACTAGCGCCCTACCGCGTAGCCCTGGGTGCCGCGCGGGTTTGCCCCCGCGGACAGCCGACCGTCGGTGTTGCGCTCAACGGCGGAGAGGCGACCGAGAGTCCACGAGCCGGCGACGGTGACATCGTGTCCGCGAACAATGAGCTCGGCAATCGCGTCGCGGCCGAGGCGATCCTCGACGATCGCGCCTCCAGGGACGCGTTCGCGGGGCCAGAACGATTCGTTCGCCGATGTCGTGTGGAAGGTCGGCGCGTCGATCGCCTGCTGCAGCTCATAGCCGCCGATGAGAACGCGCAGCAGGAACGGAAGCTGCCACTGGTCCTGCTGGTCGCCGCCCGGAGTGCCGAGCGCGAGGATCGACTGCTCGCGCAGCACCATCGTGGGGCTCAGGGTGGTGCGCGGACGCTGGCCCGGTCGCAGGGAACTCGGCAGGTCATCCTCGAGCCAGGTCATCTGCAGCCGCGAACCGAGGCAGAATCCGAGCTCAGGGATCTCGGGAGATGACTGCAGCCATCCGCCCGACGGTGTAATTGACAGCACGTTTCCGAAGGAGTCGGCGATGTCGAGGTGGCAGGTGTCGCCGCGCGTGACGCCGTCGGCGCCCACCGTGGGCTCGCCTGCTCCAGCGAGTCCGTCGCCCGAGATTTCCGTGGTGCCGGTCACAGGGATGTGTGGCTCGCGACCGTCCGGCGAACCGGGCCGAAGCTCGGAAGACGCGATGGTCGTGATCAGGGCTCGCCGGGTTTCCGTGTATTCGGGCGACAACAGGGTCTCGATCGGCGAGCTTTCGTCGTCGCCATACCAGGCGTCCCGATCGGCGAGTGCAAGTTTGAGTGCCTCGAGAATCGTGTGAGCGCCCTCGCCCGTCGACGGGTCGAGCAAAGCGTCATCCAGTCCGTCGAGGATTGCGAGCGCCTGGAGCAGCACCGGCCCCTGGGTCCACTCGCCCGCTTTGAGCACCGTGTTCCCTCGGAAGTCGAGTCGGAGCGGCTCCTCCCAGGCGGCGCGGTAGTCGGCGAGGTCCTCCGAGTTGAGCACGCCGGCGTGATCTTCGCCGGATGAATCCCGCCAGGGAGTGGCAGCGAATTCCGCGATGGCATTCGCGACGAATCCCGTGCTCCACTCGTTGCGTACGGCCTCGATCCGGTCTTCGCGTGAATCGCCGGCGGCCGACTCGAGCAGGCGGCGCAAGGTCGCGGCCCAGACGGGACGCGTGTGGATGCTGCCCGCCTCTATCGGCTCGCCATCCTTGAGCCAGGCCGCGGCCGAGGTCGACCAGCTGTCGCGGAAGAGGTCAGCGACGGTCCCAATGGTTCGGGTAACTGCGGGAAGCACCGGATACCCGGCTTCGGCATAGTGGAGAGCGAACGCGAGCACTCCATCCAGCTCCCACGTGCCGTAATCACGCAGCAGGAGGAGCCAGGCGTCGAAAGCGCCTGGCGCCGTCGCAGCGAGGAGTCCGGCGCCCGGCACGAGCTCGAGCCCCAGCTCACGATAACTTTCGACGGATGCGCCGCGAGGTGCGGCCCCGAGACCGGCGAGCACCTTGGGCTCCTGGTCGGCGGGCGCAATCAGTCCGACAAGGTCCCCGCCGGGACCGTTCAGGTGCGGCTCGACGACCTGGAGCACGAATCCGGCGGCGACCGCAGCGTCGAACGCGTTGCCGCCGCGCTCGAGAACGGCCATTGCGCTCGACGACGCGAGCCAGTGCGTGGATGCCGCCATCCCGAACGATCCCCGAAGAGTGGGGCGGGTGGTGAAAGGGTCCGGTGCTGTGAACATCATCCTCCAGCTTCCCAGCCCAGCGAGGTGACAAACAACCAGGAGGATGAGAGTTCTCTCATTCAACCGCGGAAACATCACGTTTTTAGAAAAATCGACTGGACAGCGACGTGTCGGGTGTGTTTAGCCTGTTAACGCAACAACAGGTTCTACCCAGGTCGCCAGGGGCACTCGCCACGGTTTTCGAGACAGGGTAAGCCGACATCGCCGCAGATGATCGGGGGTTATTCCCCCAGACGCCGAAGACGCCGTTGCCAAGCACCGTCCCGAGCGCCCTGTCCCCGCGTTTCTCACAAGGAATGGAGAACAGCACAATGGCAACAACCTGGAGAGACAAGCCGTATCGAGGCCCTCGCCGAACCGAAAACACCCCCCTGGCCAGAAAGGTGGAGAACTCGGCCGCGCAGTCGCCGACCCTCCTCCTGTTTGTGCTCGTAGCGACCGTTGGGGTGCTGGCGTACACGGGGTTCCTCCTGAATCCCGCGAATCGTGGCGACTGGTTGCCCTATTCGCTCGTGATCACCGCAGAACTGGTGCTGGTTGTGCAGGCGCTCGTCTCGATGTGGACGATTCTCTCGGGAGGGCTCGACCCTCGCACCTTCGGCTTTCATCACTCACAGGAGCGGTTGTTCGACGCCCAGACCAACGACGTCGAGTCGTTGTCGGCGCATCCGCACCTGTGGCCGATGTTTCTCGAGTCGCGGCGGATCTCCGTCGATGTGTTCATCACCGTCTATGGCGAGCCGCTCTACAAGATTGATCGCACCGTACGGGCCGCGATCCGCATGCGCGGGGAGCACGTCACCTGGGTTCTCGACGACGGCGGTTCGGATGCCGTGCGTGACCTCGCGGCCGAACTCGGGGCGCGCTACGTGCGCAGGCTGACGAATCACGGCGCGAAAGCCGGCAACGTCAACCACGCACTTGCGATCGCGAACGGCGAGTACTTCGCCATCTTCGACGCCGACTTCGTTCCCGATGAGGACTTCCTGTACGAAACAGTGCCGTTCTTCATCGATGACAACGTCGCATTCGTGCAGACCCCGCAGACGTACGGCAACATGCACAACCTGGTGTCGCGCGGCGCGGGGTTCATGCAGTCGGTCTTTTACCGCTTCATCCAGCCGGGCCGCAACCGATTCAACGCGGCCTTCTGCGTTGGGACCAACGTCATCTTCAGTCGGGCAGCAATCGAGGACGTGGGCGGAATGTGCACCGACTCCAAGTCCGAGGATGTCTGGACGTCGCTGCGCCTGCACGAACGAGGCTGGCGCTCGATCTACATCGCGGTCAGCCTCGCGGTCGGTGACGCCCCCGAAACGATCGAGGACTACACCAAGCAGCAGCTGCGGTGGGCATCCGGCGGCTTCGAGATTCTGCTGAAGCGCAATCCGTTGAGCCCCCGTACGCATCTCACCATCGACCAGCGCCTGCAGTATTTCGTCACAGCCACGCATTACCTGGTCGGAATCACACCGCTGCTCCTGCTGATGGTGCCGCCCCTCGAGATCTATTTCGACCTGCGACCGGTCAATCTCACCGTCACCTGGGTGACCTGGCTGTTGTTCTACGCCGGCTTCTACGGCTTGCAGATCATGCTCGCGTTCCACACGATGGGCTCGTTCAAACCGCAGACGCTCGTGATGGCCGCGGTCTCCTTCCCGATCTACATCCGTGCATTCGTCAACGTGTTTTCCGGACGCGAGCAGAAATGGCACGTGACCGGGTCATCCGGTAAACGGGTTTCGCCATTCAACTTCATCATTCCGCAGGTGCTGATCTTCACCTTCCTCTTGCTCACCTCGCTGGTGGGCTCGGTGAAGGACTACGGCCACGAAACGCTGACGCTCGCGACGGCATGGAACGTGACGAATACCGTGGTGCTCGGGGTCTTCATCATCGCGGCGATGCGTGAATCGCACGCGGCGAAGGTCGCGGTGCGGCCTGCACCAGTTGTTTTCCCATCCTTTGCACGCCCGCACCGTCATCTCGGCCTGCCGCTCGCCCCGCAGGCGCAGGCACAGCCACAGCCTGCGGCCATGGCGACTGAACGAACCTTTCCTGCAATGTTTGACGACGCCGAACGGAGCGCATAATGACCTGGGGTAACCGATTCCGCCTGTTGCTTGGGCTCGTGGTAGTGGTGGCAATTGCGCTTGGAGCGACTCTGATTCTCAGCCAGCGCGAGACCCAGGTGGCGAGCAGGTCGGCGTCCATCAAGGCCGTGAGCTACACCGTCGGGTCCGACTACGCCGGCACCGTCATTTCGCAGAAGGTGCGGCAGGGACAGACCGTGTCAAAGGGGTCGCCACTGCTGACCATCCAGAGCGCCACTCTGCTTCGCGACCTGAAGTCGAAGGGTGGCGTGCCAAAGAGCAGGGCGTACACGGTTTCGACATCCGGCACGCTGACGCTCGTCGCAACCCAGCCCGGCGTCGTGTCGAGTATTGGAGCGCACGTGGGTGGATTCGTCAGCGCGGGAACAGCCCTCGCGTCCATCGATCGGCGCGGATCCCTGACTGTGCTCGCAGACTTCCGTCTCGACCCATACGACTTTGCGCGAATTGACAAGGGCGCCAAGGTGGATCTCATCTTGCCCAACCAACAGCGCATCACGGGCGAAGTCGCGCGCATCGACGTCACGACGATAGGCGGCAAGGCGAACGCGACCGTCGAAGTGCGCAGCACTCAACTCGTACGCGGCAGCCACAACGACCTCATCGAACCCGGCACACCCGTGAGTGCGAATCTTCATCTTCGCGACAACGGCCCACTCGCAGGACTCAAGGAGACATTCATTGCGCTCCTCCAACAGATTGGTATCTGACGAAAGACTCGACGAAGTTACTGTTCCGGCTTGGCGCTGTCCTCGCTTCCGTCGCGCTCCTCGCGGGCTGTGCCCAGGCACAGGGGGGCGCCGTTCGCGGCCAGCCTGCCGACACCACGGGACTCGCTTCAGCGCTCGGTGATATCCCTCATCGCTCAGTCGCGCCGATGCCTCGTGCGCGAATCGCGAAGGGTTTGTTGCCGCCCACCAACCGATGGTTCTCGGGTCTGGCTTTCGGGGCGAACCCGCAGCCGGTCTTCCCGCTGCCCCTGTCGTTCGGGCTCACCGCCACCGGATTCGCCTTCGGTGTGCCGCCGGTGACCACGAGCGCTGACACGATTACCGCGCCGTTCACCCCGTCCGTCGTCGTGGATGCGTCCGCTGCGACCAGCGAGATCACCGCGTACGACGAAGCGTCGGTGACGGTGCGGCAGAGTGACGCGGCCGGTGACCCTATCGGGTCCGAGGTCATTGCCGAGGGCTCGCCGCTCGTGAGTTTCACAGCACAGAAGAGCGTCGAGCTGAAGCTGGGGCAGCAGTTCACGGCGTCGGGAAAGGGCGTGTTCACCGCGAAGATCGGGGCATCCGATTATGGTCTGGTGACCAGCGGCGGGTTAAACGGCTCGGCTCTCGCCCTGTCGAGCGGGCAGACCGCGGTGTGGTTCGCGGTACCGCCCGGCAAGAGCGCCGCGGACCTTGCCTCACACGTCTCCGCGCTGAAATCCGTGAAGCTCGACTACTCGGTGAGCAAGACGGTCGCATCGACGACGCTCGACTACGCGTCAACCGGTGCCTCCCTCGTCGTCGCTATGCCCAACCAGGCGGCATCGCTGCGCAAGCCGAGCTCCTGCGATCTCGGCAGCTTCCCGTCGGTCTACGGCCGGTTGTCGCTGTGCGCTGGGCCGACACTGTCCTGGAATTCGCCCGGCGTGACGCCATCCGACGCCCTCGATCTGTCGTCGCTCAGCACGCAGCAGAAGGCGCAGGTATCGAAGGACCTCGGGGCGGATGTGGCCGCGAACGCTCCCTCGCCCGCCGACTCCTACTTCGGCGGGAAGTCGCTCTACCGTCTCGCCAACCTGCTGGCGCTCGCACACCAGCTCGGGCAGACAGCGCTCGCGGCTAAGGTACAACAGCAGCTGGATGCGGGGCTCACGAAGTGGACCAATCCACACGGATGCTCGCAGGGTGCGAGTCGCTGCTTCGTCTACGACCCGGCCGCAAAGGGCATTGTCGGGCTCACTGCATCGTTCGGTTCTGACCAGTTCAACGATCACCACTTCCACTACGGGTACTTCCTTTATGCCGCGAGCGTCGCCTCGAAGTACGAGCCGTCGCTCACCGGCAAGCTGAAGCCGGTTATCAACCTGCTCGCGGCGGACCTCGCGACCTCGGGCAAGTCGACATCCTTTCCGCAGCGCCGCGTCTTCGACGCGTACGCCGGGCACTCCTGGGCGTCGGGGTATTCTCCCTTCGCGGATGGCAACAACCAGGAATCCAGTTCGGAGGCTATCAATGCCTGGAACGGTCTCGCACTGTGGGCATCAACCACCGGGAACACACAACTCGAAACCGAGGCCAGGTGGATGCTCGCATCAGAAGCCGCATCCGCCAAGTGGTACTGGACCAACTTCGATAAGAAGGATCCGGTCTACGACGGGTACAAGCACTCGGTGGTCGGGATCAACTGGGGGGCGAAGCGGGACTACGCAACCTGGTTCAGTGCGGCTCCGAGCGCGAAGCTCGCGATCCAGCTCATCCCGATGAGCCCGGTGTCGGGGTATCTGAAGGGCGACAGCGCGCGCATCCGGAGCAACGTCACCGAGGCTGCGCCGACCGGATTCGGCGTTCCGCTTGGCGACTACCTGCTCATGTACAGTGCGCTCGAGGGTGGGTCGGCTCAGGCGCATGCGGCGTCGGTCGCGCGAACGCAGCCGAGTGAGTTCATCGACGGCGCCGATTCACGCAGCTATCTCGAAGCCTGGATCATGTCGAGGTAGCGCAGCCCAGTCGATCAGGCGCGGAGGCGGAGACCCTGCGGCGTCGCGGCAAAGCCCGCCTCGACCAGTGCGTGGCCGAGCGGGGTGCCGATGGAGAACTCCCCATCGACCCTCTCGATTCGCAGCTTGCCGAGTCCGGTGCGAACCGTGGATGCGAGCGAGACCGCCGCAACAGACAGAACCTTCTCCTCAGCGTTGAACGTGAGCACGGTCTTGCCTCCGCGCTCGATGTAGAGCGTGAGAAATCCGTCGACAAGCACGACGAGCGCGCCCGCCTTGCGCCCCGGCCGGTGGCCGGTCGCCGGCGAATCGGCGTCGAGCTTCGGGTTACGTGGCCACGCAAGGGCAGCACCGTAGGGGTTGGCCGGGTCTGTCGCCGCAAGCGTGATGGCGATGGGTTCGACCTCGGCGTTGAGGTCCCGACTGAAGTTGCGGAGACGATCGACCGTTGCCCCCGTTGCAAACTGCGCACCCCCGAGCCCCTCGACGAAATACCCGCGGCGGGCTCGACCGGTTTCTTCGAACGAGCTCAACACCTTGTAGGTGAGCGCGAATCCTCCGGGTACGCCCTCGCTCATCACGGCGCCCCTCGTCACCACCCCGTGACGTTCGAGCAGAAATTCGGCGGTCGCCTTGGCGCGCACTGTCGTGTCGCCCTCCGCGAGCGGCAGCAGTGACCACCGTCCGCCGACGATCGGAGGCCCGGACTGGGTGGGCAGCAGCGGACGCGATCGGCCACGGTATGCGCGCGTGCGCGGTGCTCGCTTGGGTGCTGCCTTTCCGCCCAGGAACGAGCGCAGTGGCGCGAACGTGTCATTGGTAATGAGCCCGGCCCAGACGAGGTCCCAGAGAGCGATCGTGAGTTCCCGATCATCCATCGATCCGACCACGCTGCCCAGCTGGCGAAAGAAGTATGCGCCACCACCGGCGAGCGCCACCAGGATCTCGCGTTGAAGGTCGGTCGTCTCGACATCCTGCGGCGCGGCGAGCGTGAACGGCGCGGTTTCGGCGAGATGGAGGCTCACCCAGCCATCGCTGCCCGGGAGCGATCCGGCACCGGACCAGAGCACTTCGCCGGTAACGGTGAGTTCGTCGAGCCAGGCTTGCGAGTAGTTGCGCAACCGCGCGGGGAGCACAAGCGTCTCCCACGCGGATGCCGGGAGCGCGACACCCCCGAGCTGGTCGATCACCTGCACGAGGCCGTCGATGCCGCGGAGGTTGCTGCCGACGTGCTGCCAAACCGGCAGGAACCGGGCAAGGGTGTCGGGCGAGACGGGTTCGACCTCGTGACGAAGCGCCGCGAGCGAGCGACTGCGCAGGCGGCGCAGGATCTCGGCATCCACCCATTCGCTGCCCGTGGCACCCGGACGAAACTCTCCCTCGACGATTCGCCGCTCGCTGCCGAGTCGACGGAGCGAGTCGAGGACCACAGCGATGCCCAGACCAAATCGCTCGGCCACCGCGCTCGCGGCGAACGGACCATGGGTTCTGGCGTAACGGCTGATCAGGTCGCTAACCGGTTCGGCGACCGGTTCGATGAATGCGGCGGGCACCCCGATAGGAAGCGGCACGCCGAGCGCGTCGCGCAGTCTGCTGGCGTCTTCGATGATGGCCCAGCGATGTTCGCCAGCAATCATCGCGGGGAGTACGCGGTGCGCTCGAGCGAGATCGGTGAGCCACCCTTCGACAAGCCCAGGGACCGTGGTCGGCTCAGGGACCGTGGTCGGCTCAGGGACCTTGGTCGGCTCTGGGACCGTCAGGTCGATGCGGGCGATGATCTCGTCAAGAGACAGCGGGCCGAGAACACGCAAGAGATCGACGACACCCTCGAGACCTCGAACCCTGCGGTCAGGAGCGAGCTTCTGCAATTCGAGTTCGGTCTGCTCGATCACTGTCGGGTCGAGCAATTCGCGCAACTCCGCCCGACCGAGCAACTCGGCGAGCAGGGTCGAATCGAGGCTGAGCGCGGCGGCACGACGCTCGGCCAGTGGAGAGTCGCCCTCGTACATGAACGCAGCGACATATCCAAAGAGAAGAGAGCGTGCGAACGGCGAAGCGGATTCCGTCTCGGTCTCGACGATCCGGATGCTGCGGCTCGCGATCTGCGCGGTCAACGACATCAGGGATGGCAGGTCGTAGACATCCTGCAGTACCTCGCGCACCGTCTCGAGCACGATCGGGAAACTCGGGAACTTTCGCGCGACCTCCAGGAGCTGCGACGCGCGCTGGCGCTGCTGCCAGAGTGGCGAGCGTTTTCCCGGGTTGTAGCGCGGAAGCAGCAGGGCGCGGGCGGCACATTCCCGGAAGCGCGCGGCAAACAAGGCTGATCCGCCCACCTCGTCTGTGACCAGTTGCTCGAGCTCACCAGCATCGAAGACGAACAGCTCGGCACCCGGGGGCTCAGCGTCGGTGTCGGGGAGTCGCACGATGATTCCGTCATCGGCGGCAACCGCGGCGCCGTCGTAGCCGTATCTCTCTCGAACCCGAGCCGTCACCGCGAGAGCCCACGGAGAATGCACGGGCATTCCATACGGGGAATGTAAGACAACGCGCCAGTCACCGAGCTCGTCGCGGAAACGCTCTACGACGAGCGTCTTGTCGGTGGGAATGTGCCCCGTTGCGATTCGCTGTTCTTCGATGAAGGTCACGAGATTGGTGACGGCTCGATCGTCGAGGCCGCCGGCGCGCACCCGCTGGAGCGCGGCATCGGGCGTGCTCGTCGCGACCTCGCGGATGAATGCGCCGATGGCCTGGCCGAGTTCCGCCGGGCGCCCGAGCCCGTCGCCCTTCCAAAACGGAACGCGACCGGGTTGGCCGAATGCGGGAGACACGACCACGCGATCGTGGGTGATGTCTTCGATGCGCCAGCTGGTGGCGCCGAGTGCGAACACGTCGCCGACGCGCGATTCGTAGACCATCTCCTCGTCGAGCTCGCCGACCCTGCTTGCGCCTCCCGTGGCCGAAGCGCCGACCATGTAAACACCGAACAACCCGCGGTCGGGAATCGTGCCGCCGCTCGTGACCGCCAGGCGCTGGGCGCCGGGTCGACCGGTGAGAGTGCCGTTGACGCGATCCCAGATGATGCGTGGCCGAAGCTCGGCGAACTCATCGCTCGGATACAGGCCGCTCAACAGGTCGAGGGTCGCGTTGTAGGCGCTGCGCGGCAGAGTTGCAAAGGGGGCGCTGCGGCGCACCGTTTGCCACCAGTCCTCGATGTCGAGGGGTTCGAGCGCGACGGCGGCGACAGTCTGCTGGGCGAGGATGTCGAGCGGATTCGCGGGAATCGACAGTGCCTCGATTGCGCCCTCGACCATCCTTTCGCTGACGACCGCCGTGTGGATGAGATCGGCCCGATGCTTCGGAAAGAGCACGCCGCGCGAAATCTCGCCGACCTGGTGACCGGCGCGACCGACGCGCTGCAGACCGCTCGCGACGGACGGTGGCGACTCGACCTGCACAACCAGGTCGACCTCGCCCATGTCGATTCCGAGCTCGAGGGACGACGTGGCGACGACGCACCGCAGTCGCCCGGACTTCAGATCGTCTTCGATGATCGCCCGCTGATCCTTGGAGACCGAACCGTGGTGAGCGCGCGCGAGCAACCCGGCGCTCCCGCTGACCATGCCCGACTGCCCCATGAGTTGCGCCGGCATCCCGGAGGCAGACCCCCCAGCCGAGCCGACCGACGCTTCGACGAGCTCAGCGGCGGGCTGGGCGGTTCTCTCCTCGTAGATTTCGTTTAGCCGACCCGTCAGGCGCTCCGCGAGCCGCCGGGAGTTGGCAAAGACGATCGTCGAACGGTGCTCGAGAATCAGATCGACGATGGCTTCCTCGACGTGCGGCCAGATCGAACCCTGCGGGGGAGTGCCCTCCGATGACCCCTCGCGCTGAGGCGCGGTGCCGAGCTCGGTCATGTCATCCACGGGAACGACGACGGTCAGGTCGAATCGTTTGCCCGAGGGAGGCGCGACGATCGTGACGGGCGCGAGTCCGCCGAGAAAACGAGCGACCTCCTCGCGCGGACGAACTGTCGCGGAGAGCCCGATGCGTTGCGCGGGTTTCGGGAGCAACGCATCCAGTCGCTCCAGCGAGACGGCCAGGTGTGCGCCGCGCTTCGTCGCTGCAACGGCATGTACTTCGTCAACGATGATCGTCTCGACGCCCAGCAGGGTCTCGCGCGCTGCCGATGTGAGCATCAGGTACAGAGATTCGGGCGTGGTGATCAGGATGTCTGGCGGCGTGCGAGCCAGAAGGCGGCGGTCTTGAGTGGATGTATCACCCGAGCGCACCCCGACGGTGACCTGGGGTGCGGGAAGGCCGAGTCGCTTTGCCGTCTGAGTGACGCCGACGAGCGGGGAGCGCAGGTTGCGCTCGACATCCACACCCAGCGCTTTGAGGGGCGAGATGTAGAGAACCCTGGTGCGGCGGCGCGGATCGGGATCCGGATCGGGTGACGCGATCAGTCGATCGATTGACCAGAGGAACGCTGCGAGAGTCTTGCCCGACCCGGTCGGCGCGACGACGAGCGCGTGCGAACCGGTGCTGATCGCATCCCAGGCGCCGATTTGTGCGGCGGTTGGCGCGGGGAAGGCGCCAGAAAACCACTCGCGAGTCGCGGGGGAGAATCGATCGAGCACGTCGCTCATCCAGCTATCTTCCCCCGAACCGCCGTCATGGGGTCCGCCGTCACCGCGCCCGCCACCAGCTCAGCTCGACGATGCCCGGAGGAACGCGCTCACATCGGTGAGCTCGGCGCTGGAAACCCCGTGTGCGACATCCTCGTAGATGCGCACGGTCGAGGTGGAGTGCTCGGGGAGCCAGGCTTCAGCTCGAGCGACGGCATCGGCGGGGATCATCCGATCGAGTGTTCCGCGACCCCAAAATACCGGCGGGCGCGAGACTTCGAGCTGGTTATCGCCCACTTTCGCGCCGCCGGCAACGAATCCGGAGAGCGCGACGACAGACTCGAACCGAGTCGGTGCGAGCCGAAGCATTTGAAGGGCGACGGCGGCACCCTGCGAAAACCCGAGCAGGCTCACGCTGGTGTGCTCGACCGTGTCGAGCCAGTTGAGAACGGCGCGCGCGGCGTCATCCACCACCAGCGGGTCGGGATTGCCCGTTTGCCCGCTGGTGAGCGGAAACCAGGCCCAGCCGCCATTTGCAGGCAGGGGCGCGCGAACCGACGCGATCACCGGACCGAGTGGCAGGCGCGGCGACAGCCCGAACAGGTCACCCTCGTGGGATCCGTACCCGTGAAGCAGCACGAGCAGCGGTCGGCTGGCACGCTCGCGTTCGGGGGCGGACCAGAGCACCGCATCCGGATCGATCTTCACGGTCCACCTCCTCAGAACGGCGCCGGGCCATTGTCGTTCCACGGTAGCCCGTTCATCGGTGAGTTTCCTCTGCTGAGCGGGGCTTCGCCCGCCCGCCAGCTTCGATAGGTGACAATGGAGCATGAGCTCCGTTGGCACGCCCGACCCCAATCCCGGCTGGCTCTCCGATGATGAACTCGCCGAAATCCGTCGCCGCCTGCCGCTCCTCTATGTCGAGGCGGTTCCCGTTCGTGTCGACGGCCTCGGCCAGGTCAGCGAAGTCGGCATCCTGTTGCGGGCGAATGCGGATGGCGACATCACGCGAACGCTCGTCTCAGGTCGTGTGCTCTTTGGTGAAAGCCTCCGCGACGCTCTCTACCGCCACCTGGAAAAGGATCTGGGGCCGATGGCGTTCCCGCTGCTCCCCGCATCCGCAGTGCCGTTCTCGGTGGCCGAATACTTTCCATTCCCTGGTGCCCAGTACACGGACGACCGGCAGCACGCCGTCTCTCTCGCGTACGTGGTTCCCGTAACGGGAACGTGCGAGCCCCGACAGGATGCGCTCGAGCTCACCTGGATGACGCCCATGGAAGCGGCATCGGATGCTGTCGCCGCCGAGATGGAGGGTGGCCGAGGGTCGCTGCTGCGCGCCGCGCTGGCATCCGTGGGCCGCCTCTTCTAACTTTCGCGGACGATGTTCGCGTCAGCGCACCATCCGCAGTTCGGCGATTTCGTCGAGCACGAACGGCGCCAGCTTGCGCACCCCATTCGGTTCAAAGCCGTTGCGGCGGTAAAACGCCTGCGCTCGCGGGTTCTCTTCGGCAACCCACAGGCACGCGGGTTGGTCGCCGATGGCGGTATCGAGGAGCGCCTGTCCGACACCCGATCCGTGCTCGCGCGCAAGCAGGTAAATCGCGTGCAACTCGAGTTCGCGGGGCTTATCGTCATCCACGGTCGCCCCGGCGCCGGAAAATCCGATCATCTCACCGTCGCGCTCGGCGATCCACGTGGTGCTCGTCGGGGTTCCTGAGAGGTTTCGGCGCCAGCGGGTGGCCCGCCACTCGGGCGTTGCGACCTTGAAGGACGCGGCCGAAAGGAGCTGTAGATAAGCCTCGCGCCAGCACGCGATGTGCAGTGCGCCGAGCGCGTCGGCATCCTCGAGTCTCGCCCGCCGTATTTCGTACGCGCCCATTCCCTCATTAAAGACCGCGAGTCCGGACTTTTCGTTGTTCCCGACGTTCAGGAAGGACGAAAAGTCCGGACTCGCGGATCAAATCAACGGCCGCTGCCCCTGCGGCGACCGGCGCCGCCCTGGCTCATGCCGACGAGACCGCCGACACGCAATCCGCCCGAGCGTGCGCCCTGGTTGCCCTGGCCGCCACCGCCCTGGCGCGAGCCGCCGGTGCGTGCTGCACCCTGCGCGCCCTCGGTGCGACGAGCGTTTCCGCCCTGTCCGCTGTCGCGCTGACCAGAGGATGCCTGTGCCGGACGACCCGAGCGGTCAGCGCGCGGCTGTCCGTCGCGTTGCCCGCCCTGCTGTCCGTTGCGGTTGACGCGCTTGCGCTGGGCATTCGCACCCTGCGACTGACCACCCTGCGACTGCCCGCGCTGCGGCTGGGCTGCGCGAGGTGTCGGCTTTACGTACGCGGCGACATCCCCGACGAGAGCGGAGACGGCCGCGGACGACGCATCCACTCGCTGCGGGGTGACGCTGATTGCAGCCTTGCGAAGAAGCGAGGCGGTGTCCTTCTGCTGTGCGGGCAGCACGAGGGTGACGACGTCGCCCTCAGCGCCCGCGCGAGCGGTACGACCACTGCGGTGGAGGTATGCCTTGTGCTCGGCCGGCGGATCGACGTGGATGACGAGCTCGATGTCGTCTACGTGAACGCCGCGAGCCGCGACATCCGTAGCGACGAGAACCTTGACGTCGCCTGCCGAGAAGGCGGCGAGGTTGCGGTCACGCTGCACCTGCGAGAGGTTGCCGTGCAGGTCGACGGAAGGGATCCCCGCATCCGTCAGCTGCTTGGCCAGCTTCTTCGCGTGGTGCTTGGTGCGCATGAAGAGGATGCGGCGGCCGGTGCCCGAAGCGAGCTTTTCGACGAGCAGGCGCTTGGCCTCAACGCCGTCGACCTCGAAAACGTGGTGGGTCATCGCGGCGACGGGCGAGTTGGCCTCGTCGACCGAGTGCATGACCTCGTTGTGCAGGTAGCGGCGCACGAGCTTGTCGACGCCGTTGTCCAGAGTCGCGCTGAACAGCATCCGCTGCCCCGACTGCGGTGTCTTGTCCATGATGCGGGTGACGACCGGAAGGAAGCCGAGGTCGGCCATGTGGTCGGCCTCATCGAGGATGGAGATTTCGACAGCATCCAACGAGACGAAGCCCTGCTTCATGAGGTCCTCGAGGCGTCCGGGGCAGGCGACGACGATGTCGACACCGGCCTTGAGCGCGGCGACCTGGCGCTGCTGGCTTACGCCACCGAAGATGGTGGTCGACTTCAGGCCGTACGCGTCAGCGAGAGGCTGGATGGCGACGGTGATCTGAGTCGCGAGCTCACGAGTCGGAGCAAGGATGAGCGCGAGCGGACGCCCGGGACGACGGTTGCCGCCAGCGAGCTTTCCGCCGAGACGTGCGACGAGCGGGATGCCGAACGCCAGCGTCTTGCCGGATCCGGTCTTACCGCGGCCGAGAACATCGCGCCCGGACAGCGTGTCCGGAAGCGTGTCGACCTGGATGGGGAAGGGCTCCGTGATGCCGTTCGCGGCAAGCACGGCGACGATCGGAGCGGGCACGCCAAGCGCGCCAAAGGTTGATTCAGTCAAAGGTATTTCTTTCAGTAACTCGCTGGGTCCGTTGCGCTCAGGTTCAAGCACAGCAAATCGGAACCAACTCAATAGGCGAGAGCAACGGTGGTCGCAATCGATCGCCGGAGAAAGTATCTACAAATCCGTAATGGCGGACGAGAAGAGGAAGCGTTCAACGACGCAGGGAACCCAACAGTGGGCTACAAGTGATCTAACCCTAACAGAACCGCGCGCGAGTCCGGGCTTATCGTCCTTCCGGAGCCCCCGGAAG
>JAUZFR010000086.1 GCA_030840335.1 Actinomycetota bacterium
CGCAAATAGTCTCCCCTTGCATAACTCAGGCAGATCTTCCCCGGGGAGCGCCTTTCCCGCGAGTTTTCGCGCGATCTCGCCCGCTTGCCAAAAAGCTGCCTGAGTTATGCAAGGGGTAGCGGCCACAGGGCTACGCTCGAACCCACCACGGTGAGGAGCGGTCAATGACTTTCCAGGCGTACATCGACACGATCAAGGCGAAGACCGGTCTCGATCCGGATGACTTTCTCGTGATCGCTCGCGAGAAGAATCTGCTCGGCGACGGCGTCAAAGCTGGTCCGGTGATGGCCTGGCTCAAGGAGGACTACGGCCTCGGCCCGGGTCACGGGATGGCGCTCGTCAGCGTATTTCGTGACCGCACGCAGGGTATCCCATCGCAGGCGGACCGCTTCGAGAAGCACTTTGCCGGTGCAAAGTCTGTGTGGCAGTTGGCCTATGACGAACTCATGAAGGCTGTCATGGAGTTCGGCCACGACATCTCGGTGCAGCCGACCGACACCTATCTGAGTCTCCTGCGAGGCAAGGGAAAGTTCGCGGTCATCGCGATCTCAGCAAAACGAATGGATGTCGGGCTCAAGCTCCAGGGCAAGGAACCCACCGATCGGCTGGCGCTCGGCGGCAACTGGAACACGATGGTCACTCATCGCGTGCAACTGTTCGACGGCGTCGAGATCGACGACGAGTTGGTCGGCTGGCTGCGCGAGGCCTACGACCGCGCCGCCTGAGGACGACGGCCAACGCGCGTCGGCGGGCGCAGTTACCCTTGACGCATGACCGGCCCGACTGACGAGAGAACCGCGCCAGCCACCGCCCTCGAAACTCTGCATCGCGTTTTCGGGTACGACTCGTTCCGCGGTGACCAGGCCGAGATCATCCAGCAGGTTATCGTTGGCGGCGACGCGCTCGTGCTCATGCCGACCGGCGGCGGCAAGTCGCTCTGCTACCAGATCCCCGCGCTCGTGCGAGCCGGCACCGGCGTCGTCATCTCCCCGCTCATCGCTCTGATGCAAGACCAGGTGGATGCCCTCTCTGCGGTGGGCGTGCGTGCCGCGTTCCTGAATTCCACGCAAGACGGCGCCGAGCGGATGCGCGTCGAGGCCGCCTACATCGCCGGCGAACTCGATCTGCTCTACCTCGCGCCGGAGCGGCTGCGTATGTCGTCGACGGCAGACCTGCTCGATCGCGGCAGCATCGCGCTCTTCGCGATCGACGAGGCGCATTGCGTGTCCCAGTGGGGGCACGACTTCCGCCCCGACTACCTGCAGCTGTCCATGTTGCACGAGCGCTGGCCCGAGGTCCCACGCATCGCGCTCACCGCGACGGCGACCGAGGTCACGCATAAAGAGATCACGCGTCGACTCGACCTCGGCGGCGCACGGCATTTCGTTTCGAGTTTTGATCGTCCGAACATCCAATACCGCATCGAGTCGAAGAACCAGCCAATGCAGCAGTTGCTCACCCTCATTCGCAGTGAGCATGCCGGAGACGCGGGCATCGTCTACTGCCTGTCGCGCGCGTCCGTGGAGAAGACGGCCGAATTCCTGGTCGACCAGGGCATCACCGCCCTTCCGTACCACGCGGGTCTCGACGCCTCGGTGCGCCAGCGCAACCAGTCACGGTTCCTGCGCGAAGACGGCGTCGTGATGGTCGCGACGATCGCGTTCGGCATGGGAATCGACAAGCCGGATGTTCGCTTCGTCGCCCACCTCGACCTGCCGAAAAGCGTCGAGGGCTACTACCAGGAGACCGGCCGCGCCGGTCGCGACGGCTTGCCGTCGACCGCGTGGCTCGCCTACGGACTTCAGGATGTCGTGCAGCAGCGTCGCATGATCGACCAGTCCGAAGGCGACCGCGCCCACCGCATGCGGCTCTCGCAACACCTCGACGCGATGCTCGCGCTGTGCGAAACGCTGCAGTGTCGTCGTGTGCAGCTGCTCGCGTACTTCGGTGAGACTTCGACCGCGTGCGGCAACTGCGATACGTGCCTGAATCCGCCCGAAGGATGGGACGGCACCGTTCCCGCACAGAAACTGCTGTCGACCGTCGTGCGACTTCAGCGCGAGCGCAACCAGCGCTTCGGCGCACAGCACCTCATCGACATCCTCCTGGGCAAGCGCAATCCGCGCATAGAAGCGCAGGGGCACGACGCGATCAGCACCTTTGGAATTGGCGGTGAGCTGGGGGAGCAGGAGTGGCGCGGCGTTGTGCGGCAACTCCTCGCGCAGGGGCTGCTCGGCGTCCATTCGGACGGCTATGGAACGCTCATCCTCACGGACGCGAGCGCGGGCGTCCTCGACGGATCACGCCGTGTCGAGCTACGTCGTGAACCAGAGCGCGCTGCCCGTCGGGCCAAGAAATCGACGGTAGCCGCGTCCCTCCCCGGCGAGGCGGTTCCGCTGTTCGAGAAGCTTCGCGAATGGCGGGCCGGCGTCGCACGCGAGCAGGCGGTTCCCGCCTACATCATCTTCGGAGATGCGACCCTGCGCGGAATCGCATTGTCGAAGCCCGACAGCCTCACCGAGCTTGCGGGCGTCAGTGGCGTGGGCGAGAAGAAGCTCGAACTCTACGGCGAGCAGCTGCTCGAGGTCGTTGCTGCGGGTTATTAGTCCTTTGGCTTCCAGTGGAGTGCCTTCACCGTAATCCACAGCAGGCCGCACAGCACGCTGGCCCCAAAGAAGAAAGCGGCCACGGCGGCACTGACGGCGCCAGTTGCCAGCGCGATGACGAGGAACACTGCGGCGATGACGCCGAGGCTCGCCGACCACGGATTAGTCGCCGCCACCGCTTGCACTTCGCGCGGGTCGACATCGTCAAAACGTTGCGGCACCCGGCTGTCGCCGAACTCGGGCCTGCGATCTTCCGGAATGTGAGCGTCGGTCATGTCGACACTCTAGTGAACGATTCGGTCTACTGGACAGGTTCTGAGGCGCGCTGCGCCTCGATGTCTCTGCGCACCGATTCCATGTCCAAATCGCGAACCGCGCCGATCACGTTGTTCAGCATCGGAGCGGGAAGCGCCCCGGGCTGCGCGAACACGAGAACGCCTTCACGGAACGCCATGAGGGTCGGGATCGAGGTAATTCCGGCTGCGCTCGCGAGTGCCTGTTCGGCCTCGGTGTCGATCTTCGCGAACGTGATGTCGGGATTCTTGTCGCTGGCCTCTTCGTAGACGGGGCCGAACTGCTTGCAAGGTCCGCACCACTCAGCCCAGAAATCAACCAGGACAATGTCGGATTCGAGGACTGTCTTTTCGAAGTCGTCGACGGTCAAATTGATGGTTGCCATCGTTCCACCCTAGGAGCAGTGACCCGTTTCCCGCAGAATTCAGTGCAAATACTGAGGGGCGGGGCTAGATTTGCGCCAGTTGAAGATTCCCTGACGATGAGGTGAGGGCATGGCCAAGTACCGCGATTCGCTGCCCCAGCTGGCTGCGGGCTCGATGATGCTCACGGACGGTGGCATCGAGACCTACCTGATCTTCCAGCAGGGAATCGACCTGCCGCAGTTTGCCGCCTGCGATCTGTTGCGCACGGAAAGCGGTACGCGCACGCTGTCCGACTACCTCGACGACAACGTGGCCGTAGCGACCAGTTCGGGGCTGCCTTTCAGCATCGATTCTCCGACCTGGCGCGCGAATCCCGACTGGGGCAACCGGCTCGGATACTCGTCGGTGGAACTCGAGGAGGTCAACCGCGCTGGCGTTCGGATGGCCGCCGACGTGCGTCGCCGCCACGAAACCGCGGCCGCACCCTTTGTGATCGCGGGTGTCGTCGGTCCCCGAGGAGATGGCTACCGTGTCGACGTGCGGCAAACGGCTACCGAAGCTGAGCGCTACCACTCTGTGCAGATCGGCGTTCTCGCCGATACTGACGCGGACTACATCAGTGCGCTCACGATCAACTACAGCGATGAGGCCATCGGAATCGTGCGCGCGGCGGCCGCGGTGGCGATGCCCGTCGTCATCTCGTTCACTGTCGAGCTCGACGGTCGTCTCGCGAGCGGCGAAAGCCTGCAGGAAGCCATCGAGACGGTCGATGCCGCCACCCACCGCGGCCCGGTGTACTACGGGGTGAATTGCGTGCATCCGACTCATCTGCCTGACGAACTGTTCGGCGGTGCATCCTGGGCCGGACGCGTCCGGTCGTTTCGCGCGAATGCCTCGCGACTCAGTCACGCGGAGCTGGACGAAGCCGAAGAGCTCGACGACGGCGACCCACTCGAGCTCGCGGCACAGATGCGCGAGGTCAGGGACCGGATGCCGCAGCTCGCGGTGATCGGCGGATGCTGCGGCTCAGACAGCAGGCACATCAGCGCGATCGCCGCCGCTCTCATCCGCTAAGTCAGGACAACCGCTCTCTGAGGGCTGATTCATCGGCGAGAAACCAGACGTGATCGCCGCGATTCGATTCGTACACGAAGTCGCGCAGCGCGGTGCTCGTGTTCACGTGCTCGCTGATGTCTCCGAGAATCGCGAGCTGCACGCGGTACGTGACAACTTTCTGGATGAACTCACCGGCGATGCGGGTGCTGAGGTGAAAGAACATGTCGTCGAACCGCTCCACGGGTACCGCGACGAGTTGGGCGTGCGCGTTGAACGCTTCGTTGACCAGTTCGACCGCATCCCGCTCGCTGGCGAGGAGCGCGCCGTCGGCGGCGTACTGCAGCACGGTGATGCCGTTGATGAGATCGATCGTCACGTCGGCCGGGGACATCTCACCACGCTAGTGGCGACAGCGACCTCACCGCATAACGGTTGCGGCACGGAATCAGGCGCGCGGTCGACTCGATTCGAACGAGCGCGCCAATCGGGGCTCACCTGATCGCGCGCATAGGCTTTGCATCGTGAGCAGTCCCCTCCTCGAGCTTGACGAAGTGGAGTCGGCCCCACGAGCAAATCGCGTTCGGGCAAGGTGGGCAGTGGTTGGCGTCGCCGGCATCGTGGCGCTGTTCGTCGTTCGCGGGATTAGCTCGACCTGGGGCGGCCTTGCACTGCCCAACGAGGCCCAGGACTTCCTCACGCTGAGCATTAGCGTGATCATCGAATCGCTGCCCTTCGTCATACTCGGAATCGTGCTGTCGATCGCAGTGCAGGTGTGGGTGCCGGACACATTGTTCGTGCGTCTCCTGCCGAAGAATCGCGTTCTCCGACGAGTCGCCATTTCGCTTCTCGGCGTGCTGCTCCCTGTTTGCGAGTGTGGCAACGTTCCGCTGGCCCGCGGCCTCATCGTCAAGGGCCTCACCGTTGCCGAGTCGATGACGTTCCTCCTCGCTGCGCCGATCGTGAATCCGATCACCATCATCACGACCGCGCAGGCGTTCGGCTGGACCAATGGAATCCTGATCGCGCGCGTCGCGGGCGGCTTCCTCATTGCCAACCTGATCGGATGGCTGTTCAGCCGGCACGCGAACCAGCCCGGATTGCTTACGCCGCGGTTCGCTGCGGAATGCGCGCTCCCGCCGTCGCACGAACACGGCGAAACCCGGTGGGGACAGAGCGTCGAACTCTTTGTTCACGAAGCGGGCACCATTCTTCCTGCGCTCTTCCTCGGCGCGGTCGCCGCGGGGTTAGTCCAGGTGGTGGTGCCTCGGCAGGTGCTCGTGACGCTCGGCAGCAATCCACTGTGGTCGATCCTCGCCATGATGGTTTTGGCCTTCATCATCTCGGTCTGCTCGAACGTCGACGCGTTCTTCATCCTTCCCTTCGCGACGACCTTTCTCCCCGGGTCGATCGTGTCGTTCCTCGTGTTCGGTCCCCTCATCGACATCAAGATGCTCGCGCTGATGAGAACGACGTTTCGGGTCCGGGTGCTGGTGCAGTTGACGATTGTCGTGGCGCTTGCGAGCGCGCTTGTGGGGCTGGTGGTCAACTTTGTCTCGTGACGAGAAGTGGGCTGCCTTCATCCGCTGGCGCGGGCTTGCGCTCGCGGCGGTCGCGCTGGTTGTCACGGTGTGGCTTGGCGTGACGAATCAGCTGATCCTGTACATCCATCCGCGGTACATCGTGTTCACGCTGATCATGGCGGCGGTGGCTCTCGCGCTTCTCGTGGCGAGCTTCGCCGCCCGCCGAACGCACTCGCATGCCGAGTCGCCGACTCGTCGCCAAAAGGCGATCACGGTCGTCGGCGGCATTCTCGCGCTGGCATTTGCGGTCGCGATGATCGCGGTTCCGCCGGCGACGCTGTCGAGTGCGACGGCGATTCAGCGCGACATCAACTCGACCACGGTCGGCGCCGGATCGCAGACGGTCGCGTCCGCATCATCGAAGGCGGGCTCAGCGTTCGCGAAATTCACGGTTCTGGACTGGTCGTCGCTCCTGCGGCAGACGAGCGCGGCATCGTTCTATCAGGGCAAACCCGCGGATGTCACGGGGTTTGTGACCGCCGATTCCAACGACCCAGCGAACATGTTCTTTGTTTCGCGCTTCGTCATCACCTGCTGTGCGGTCGATGCCCAGCCGGTCGGCGTTCCCGTCTATCTGCCGGACTGGGAGCAGAAGTATGCCGAGGACAAGTGGGTGCGCGTCGAGGGTGGGTTCACGACTGACCCAAGCAGCAAGAGCTCAGAACAGATTGCGCTCGTGCCGTCGAAAGTCTCGATTGTGGCGAAGCCACACCAGCCCTACCTGTTCTGATGGCCAACCTGTCCGAGTCGCGCTTTCGCCGTGCGTTCGTCGCCACAGTCACCGTGCTCGTGGTTCTGGTCGGCGGCTTTGTTGCGCTCACCTCGCAGCAAGGCCCCAAACTCTCCAGCGCGCAGATCGACGTCGGTGGGGTAGTCACGAAGTCGAATGAGCAGCTGAGGATGTTCGCCAACCAGCAGGTTCGCCCCGTGACTGCCGCGCAAGTGCGGATCACCCCGAGCGCCCGGTTCGCTGTGACGACCGCCGGGTCGGTCATCGCAGTGCAGTTTGCAAACCCGCTCAGGTACGGCACGCGGTACCGTGTCAGCGTTGACGGCGTTGCGAGCGCCTCGGACGGACAGTCGTCGTCAATCACGTACGAATTCTCGACCGAATCACCAACCCTCTACTACCTGCATCGCAGCGGAGGGAGCGGGCCGGATCAGATCATGACGACCGGCATTCGCCAGCCTTCACTGCGAGTGGCGTACTCCGCTCCGCGTATTCAAGCCTTTGCTGCGTTTCCTCATGCACTCGCCGTCGTGACGCTGAGTGCAAGTGGACACAGTTCGCTCAATCTGATCGGGTCACAGGGCCAGGTCGAACACATCAATCTGCCCGGTGCCGGCACCGTCGACCAACTGCAGGCGGACGAGGATTCGGGCATCCTCGGGTTCACGTTCACCGACGCAGGCCCCACGCCCAAACGCGCCTACTCCGACACTCTCTTCACCGTGGATCCCAACGGCACCGCCGTGCCACAGCCGGTGAAGGGCCTCGACGGCCAGCCCGTGTCGGTTCTCGATTGGTCGTTCGTACCGTCGTCCAGCGAGATTGTCGCCCAGAACATCGATGAGAGCACCATTCTCATCGACACGGCGAAGGCGAATTCGGTCACCCCGCTCGGTACCTTTCTCGAGCTTGGCGCAGTCGCGGCAGATGGCAAGTCCGTCGTCGTGGTGGATGTCAACGGCCAGCTGCAGCTGTCGCTGGCGACCGGAAAGACCACGCGCCTCTCTCCGGCTTTGCTGCATGGGGCGACCGTCATGGGCGCGGCCGCTGAGACCCTGACAACGGGATGGCTGCAGCAGGAGTCGGTCTACGACAAGAAGATCCGCGGATTCGTGAGCCATCTCGTGCTGAACGGGGCCGGGCAGGCGCGAGAACTCTTTCATCCAGTCAACCCGAAGGGATCGATCGAAAGCTTCTCGGTGTCACCCAACAGTGAGTACGTCGCGATCGAGACAGTGCCCAACGTGTCAACGAGCGTGGATGACGGCTACGTCGTGAATGGTCGATCGAAGAGCGTTACGACCAACTTCGTTGATATCGCGACCGGCGCCCTCGTGAAGAGCGTTACCGGATTCGGCGTTCAGTGGTGAGGTGCTTGCAGCGCGGGTTGCGCAAGTTATCGGGACTTCCACGGTTTCGAGGTCACCAAAGCGAGTACCGTAGTCGATAGACGCCCCCGGACCCCGGTCATCTCGCTGAGCGGTCGCGCGCCAGAGGGTAGCCATTGTTCGGAACATTCGGGTTGTTCCTATGGACTGGCGTGCGATTCTCATCAACGAGCCAGGTCTTCCGGGTGTGTCGCTCTCTTCACCACTATTTGAGGCAACTCGTCAGCGCAAACCTCGTCGGTGGAAAGATGTAGGCATGACGTTCGACGATGATGCGCGACTGTCCGGCAAGGGCGTCAGTCGCGCCGGCGGCGGCCGTCGAGGCGTCGCGATCGGCGGCGGAAGCCTCGGCGGACTCATCGTCGTTGTGCTTCTCGGCTTGATTTTCGGAGTCGACCCCTCGGCACTCCTTGGCGGCGGAGACGGTACTGGTCAGCCGGATCCGGGCACGCCACTCACGAACTGCGAGACCGGCGCGGATGCGAACAACAACATCGACTGCCGAGTGCAGGGTGCGCGCGACTCACTCGATTCGTACTGGAAGGTTGAATCACCGCAGATTGGCATGGCGCACTACGCGTCGCCCGAGGTGCTGCTGTTCACCGGCTCGGTCAACACCGGATGCGGCAGCGCGACCAGCGCCGTCGGCCCGTTCTACTGCCCGCCCGACCAGACGATCTACCTCGACACCGGTTTCTACAGCGATCTCAAGACGAAGTTCGGTGCAACCGGCGGCCCACTTGCGCAACTGTACGTCGTCGCACACGAGTGGGGTCATCACATCCAGAACCTCTCGGGAACCTTCGACACCGTCGATCAGAGCGAGACCGGCCCGACATCCGACTCGGTTCGACTCGAGCTTCAGGCCGACTGCTTCGCCGGCGCCTGGACAGGCTCGGCCGCCACCACGAAGGATATCGACGGCAACACTCTCATCGAGCCCATCACGCAGGCACAACTGAAGGATGCGCTGAATGCCGCGTCGGTGATCGGCGACGATCGCATCCAGCAGCGCTCGGGCAACGGTGTGAACCCGGAGACCTGGACGCACGGCTCCAGCGCCGAACGCCAGCGCTGGTTCTCGCGCGGCTACACCGGCGG
>JAUZFR010000100.1 GCA_030840335.1 Actinomycetota bacterium
AAGTGTGGGAGTCGCCGAAGAGCGGGCAGGAGGGCGTGCTCCTCGACAGCGAGGGTGCTCCCGTCGAGATGGAGCGCGCGGAGGTCAAAACGCCGCGAAGCCATTGGGACATGTTGCTCGAGCGTCGCACAAAGGCAGAACTCGAAGAGTTGCTGCAGGAGCGTCTCGACTATCTGCGTGCCCGTAAGGGTCAGCACAAGATCGGGGCTTAGCCGCCCTTACTGCCAAATCACGCAGTAACCTCATACCCCGCCAGAAGCATCGGCTTTCGGCGGGGTATTTCGTTGTGCTCGCTTGCCCATGATCACCACCACGAGCAGGCCGCCGAGCCCCAAAAGTGAAACAAACAGCTCGATGCCCTGTCCGAGTAGCGCAGCGGCTGTGATGGTCGAGCTCAGCGGGACCCGGTCGACCATCGCCGCGGGAACGAACGTTTTCAACTGATCGATCGTCGAGCCGTCCGGCGCGATGATCGCACTTGTGCCCACGGTGGAATTGTTGACGAGGGTACGGCCGAGTTCCATAGCCCGGATGCGAGCGATCGCGAGCTGTTGGACACTTTCGTCGGTGTGACCGAAGTCGGCATTGTTGGTCTGCGCAATCAGGATCTGCGCGCCAGAGTCGATTGAGTCGCGCATCACGGTGTCGTCGGTGATGTCGAAGCAGATGTCGATGCCCGCGACGACTCCATTGACGTTGAACACGGTGTCGGTGGTGCCGGGCGTGTATTCCCGCCCGATCAGGTCGATCAGGCCGGGTGCGAACGGCCGCCAGAAGGCTCGATCGGGTACGTACTCGCCAAACGGAACCGGATGCTTCTTGTCGTAATAGTCGACCGCGCCCTTTCCGGCTTCCCAGAGCAGCGAAGTGTTGTAGTACTTCGACCCGCGATGTGTGATCGTCCCGGCGATGAGCGGCGCGTGCATTTGCGTGCTGACCTCGTCGAAGACAGCAGCGGCGTCCGCCGACTCGAGCGGATCAATGTCGGATGCTCCCTCGGGCCAGATGACCATGTCCACGCGCTTGCCGAACAGCGGCCTTGTGGCGTTGTACTGGGCAGCGAGCAGGTCGCCGTAGTTGTGTTTGTCGAAGTATCCGGCGGGACCGTCCCCCTGCACGGCGGCGACCGTCGTCGTTCCGTGAGTGACAACCGGAAACGCGGGAACCGCGAGAACCACCGCAACAGCGGAGACGGCGAGCGTTGCCCGGCCGAGCCGCTTCAGCTCGCGAGCTCGAACCAACTCGACAACGAGCGCAACGAGGGCGACCATGACGAACGTGACGCCGGAGATGCCGAGCCACGAGAACAGGTGCGCAAACGGGCTCTGTGACTGGGATTCGGATGCGCGTCCCCAGGAGAACCCTCCATACGGCCAGGTGCTGTCGACAGCCTCGCGGCACGTCCAGATGCCGGCCACGATGATCGGGAGAAGGCCGAATCGAGCCAGTCGTGACGACCACACCACCGGAAACCACCGGTATGCAATGGAGATGAGCATCGCGCCAAGTGCGACGAACATCGATTCAAGTACCGAGAGCGCGGTCATCGGCACGGGGCCGAGAAAGAGCGACGCCCAGTCGATGTGCACCAGGTAAAACGCAAGGCCGGCGACAAAACCGACCAGCAGTGCGGCCCGCGGGCGACGTCCGACGAGAGCGACCAGCACGAACGCGATGCCAACGAATGTCAGCGGCCACCAGCCGCGATCCGGGAAGCCCGCATCCATCACTGGGCCGGAGACCGCGGCGGCTACGAGAGCGCCCCAGATTGGCAACAGCGGCCGCGCTGGCTCGTTCACGGGCTTGATCACGGGTTTGTCGCGAAGCACTCGCTGAGTTTACGCAACGCTGCTGTATGCAACGATTCCGCGCATTATCGTGTCGAGAGCCTTGCGCGCGGTTGCGCCGACCGGCGAATCGGCGACGACGGAAAGTTGGTCGAGCAGGTCGATCGTCTGCTTCGACCAGCGCACGAAGTCGCCCGCCGCGAGGTCGGCGAGGCTGAGCACGCTGTCGAGGCTCGCGCCCTGCGACCAGCGGTACATTGCGAGGGTGAGCCCTGTCGACAACGGCTGGCTGCCGGGCAGGCGATTGTCCCTCTCGATGTCGTCGAGGTTTGCCCACAGGTCCGTCGTCTGGTCGAAGGCTTCCCGGAATGGTCCACGCGGGAGGTTGCGCTCATTCGGAGCGCCCTCATCGCGGCGAGGCTCAAAGATCAGCGATGCGGCCATAGCTGCGAGCGACGGCGCATCCAACTCGTTCCAGAGCCCGCGGCGCAGCGATTCGGCGACCAGCAGGTCCCGCTCGCCATAAATGCGCTTGAGCACGCGCCCGTCGACGGCCACGCTGACCTGGCCGTTCTTGTTCGCGACCAGATAGCCGAGCTGCAGCAGAACATCCGTCACCCGGTCGAAGACCTTCGCCACGGCCCCTGTACGACTGCGGATCTGGGTCGTGAGCTTGTCGGTCTCTTTCTTGAGTCGCCACCAGCGCTCGGCCCAGCGCGCGTGCGCCTCACGATCGTTGCAGCTGTGACACGGATGCTGTTTCATTCGCTTGCGCAGATCGACGAGCTGGCGCTGGCGGCGCTCTCGCTCCCCGCGCGACTGCTGATCACCACGCACACCCGACTTGCGCTCGAGGTCGGTGAGTTCTCGACGGATGCTCGAGTATTCGACGTAGTCGCCGAGGTGGCACTGCATCGCCTTCGCATAGCCGTCGAGCGACTCCTGTTGTGTGCGAACCTTCCTCGCAAGGTCCACGACGGCGCGGTCGGCCTGAAATTGTGCGAAAGACGACTCAAGCACTTCACGTGTGCGCTCGCGGCCGAACTGGTCGATGAGATTGACGGCCATGTTGTAAGTGGGTGTGAAACTGGAATTCAGCGGGTACGTGCGGCGGGAGGCGAGCGACGCGACCGCCTGCGGGTCGAGACCATCCACCCACTGGATGACGGAGTGGCCCTCTACGTCGATTCCCCGACGGCCCGCGCGTCCCGTGAGCTGGGTGTACTCCCCCGGCGTGATCGGCACACGTGCCTCGCCGTTGAATTTCTCCAGCTTTTCGAGCACGACGGTGCGCGCGGGCATGTTGATGCCGAGTGCAAGCGTCTCGGTTGCGAAGACGAGTTTCACGAGCTTCAGACGGAAGAGCTCCTCGACCACTTCCTTGAATGCGGGCAGCATTCCCGCGTGGTGTGCGGCGACACCGCGCTCGAGTCCCTCAAGCCACTCCCAATAGCCGAGAACGGCGAGGTCTTCGTCACGAAGAGTGCGGCACCGATCTTCGACGATGGCGCGGATCTCATCGCGCTCGCTCGCGCTCGTGACCCTCACGCCCGCTCGCAGCACCTGGCGAACAGCCGAGTCGCAGCCGACCCGGCTGAAAATGAAGAAGATCGCGGGCAGGAGGTTGCGGGATTCCAGCAAGCCGACGACGTCCGCGCGGTCCATGCGAACGCTGTCCTGGCGGCCGCCCCTGGAGTGATATCGACCGACATCCTTCATCTGGCGAGCGTTCAGTGTTCGGCCGCCATAGTGTGCCATCTGCGCGAGTTCGGGATTAACCCGATTCGTGGCGGCGAGTCCGGATGAGTCGAACAGGTCGATCAGCTTGGTGCGCATGAGAACATGCTGCTCGAGCGGTACCGGACGCTCCTCCGAGACGATGACGTCGGTGTCTCCGCGCACCGCCTGCAGCCAGTCTCCGAATTCCTCGGCGTTCGACACGGTCGCGCTCAGCGATACGAGCCGAACCGACGACGGCAGATGGATGATGACCTCCTCCCACACGGCACCGCGGAAGCGGTCGGCGAGGTAGTGCACTTCGTCCATTACGACGTGCGACAGGTTCTTCAGCAGGCCCGAGTCCGCGTAGAGCATGTTGCGCAGCACCTCGGTCGTCATCACGACGATGCGTGCGGTCGAGTTGATGTTCGTGTCGCCCGTGAGCAGGCCGACTTCGCCTGCTCCGTACTCGGCAACCAGTTCCTGGAACTTCTGATTGCTCAGCGCCTTCATCGGCGCGGTGTAGAAGACCTTGTCACGCGAATCCTGCATCGCCAGATAGATCGCGAACTCGGCGACGATCGTCTTGCCTGCTCCGGTTGGAGCTGCGACCAGTACGCTCCTGCCCTGTTCGATCGATGCGCACGCCTCGATCTGGAACGGGTCAAGATCGAACCGCTGATGGGCGCGAAACGCCTCAAGCATCGGGAGCTGCCCGCGTGATTTGGACGCCGCGTACCGCTCCGCCGGAGAAAGCTGTGTCATAGAGTCTCAGACCGCGATCTCGGCCGCGAAGGTTTCCAGGCGCTTCGCGACGGATCGATCGTGGAGCCATGCGACCAGCGCGGCGCCGAAAAACAGCGCGACCATGGGCACGGCGAGGATGAACATCGAGATGACGTCGGCCGAAGGTGTAACCAGAGCGGTGAAGACCGTGATCAGGATGACCGCGACTCGCCACCCCTTGAGGATTGTTTTGGCGCTGAGAATGCCAATGAAGTTAAGGAGCACGAGGAACACCGGCAGGACGAAGCCGATCCCAACGGCGATGACCAGCTTCAGGATGAAGTCGACGTAGTCTTTCGCGTTGATCAGCGAGGTGTCGGGCTTGTCAGCGAAACTGGTCAGCAGCTGCACCATGTGCGGCATGATGAACCACCCGGCCACGCACCCGGCGAGGAACAGCGGAATGGCTGACCCGAGAAAACCGTAGGCGTAACGGCGTTCGCGTCTCTTGAGCCCCGGCACAATAAAGGCCCAGATCTGGTACAGCCAAACCGGGCTCGAGATGACGACGCCGATGGTAATGGCGATCTGGATCTTGACGTCGAACGCCGTCGTCAAACCCTGGAAGTTGAGGGAGACGACCCGATGATCCAGGATGCCGGCCTGGGTCAGAGGGCTGCGCAGCGAATCGAACGCAAACGGAACGAGCCACCAGCTTCCGACCGCGGCAACGAGGATAGCGACAGCGGCAATGGTCAGCCGCTTCCGCAACTCGACCAGATGCTGGCCGAGCGACATGCGGCCTTCCCGGTTGGCGCTTTGCTTGGGGCGGCTGGCCACGCGCCCTACTGTTTCGTGGCTTTATCGATGGGGTCGTCAGGGTCCGACGAGGGGGCGGCGTCACGCTTGACCGTCTCGTCATCCTTCGGCTTCATCTCGGACTTGAAGGCGTTCATCGACTGGCCGAGGCTGCGCGCAAGCGCAGGAAGACGAGTCGCGCCGAACAGGAGCAGCACAATGACCAGGATGATCACGAGGTGCCAGCCGGTAAATCCGTTGCTGAACATAGCGTTCCGTCTTTCGTCGTCTCGACAGTTGCTCTATTTTAGCCCCCAGCGGCTCACGAATGCTCCGGGCGCGCTACGAACTCGCGGGTCAGGTCGCTTGTGATTCCGCATAGCGAGCTGCACCGGCGGCTGCCCATTCCTCGACTGCCCTTCGGGCATCCGGAGGATCGAGAACCACCGCGACCCCCGGCATGCTCGAAATCAGTCGCTTGAGGCCGTGATAGTGCGAGACGCGCACGGATGTCTGCAGCCGGCCGTCCCGCTCGATCGTCACCGCGCCATCCGGAATGTAGTCCGCGAGGAGAGACGCGGCCGCGGCCGCAACGTCGATCGTGACGATGAGGTCGTCCGCCGAACCCTCGAACAGGGTGTCAGGCAGTTTGACGTCATCGATTCCGTGGGTGATGGCCTGCGTCGTGATCTGGGGATTGGAGATGCGGTCGAGCCTGAACGTGCGCACTGCTTCGCGAAGGTGGCACCACGCGCGCAGGTACCAATCCGCGTCAAGGGACTCGATGCGCAGGGGGTCGACTCGACGACGTTCGTGTTCGCCACGGGAATTCAGGTAGTCGAACTCGAGCTGCACCCCAGCATCGACGGAGTCTTTGATGAGCGCGAGAGTGTCGTCGGTCTCGGTCGCCTGGACCGTCAGTTGGCTTGGTGCCCCTGAGGCGCCACGTGAGAGTTTCGCCATCAGTGACGCGATCGCAGCACGGTCGGCGTGCTCGGGCAGCGCGGAGAGGTACTGCAGTCCGGCGATCAGGGCGGCGGCCTCGCGAGCGGAGAACCTCGGAGAATCGTCGATTGCCACGCGGTGCGTGAGGACGATCTGGTCATTGATCTCCAGGTCGTCCCAGGAGATGTCGAAGAGGTCTTCGTGCTGGTACGAGGCTGTCTCGCCAGGGATTCCGGAGACGCCGATGAGGCGAACGGCATCCCGTATCTGCTCCGGTTTCATACCAAAATGATCGGCAACCTCGGTGACGCTCACACGGTCGTGATCCATCAGGTAAGGAACGAGCGACAGCAGGAAGGTGAGCTTGTCCTGCGCTTGCAGCGGGGTCGCCTTTGCGGAGGTCTTGCGTCGCTCAACCATGATCTGCCGCCGTTCGAATGAGTCGATCATGTACGGCGGACCGAAGTTCCGGAGGCGACACGACGAGTACTTCGGGCCCGTATCCCGCCAGCTCATCTGCGAACAGGTCCAGGTCTGAGTAGTGCAGCGTGAGCGATCCAGCGACGGCCGGAGCCGTACCCCGTCGCTTCCCCAGCCGGGTGGCCGCATCCGACCCTGGTTCGACCTCGACGATCGCCTGACGATCGCGCCAGATCTCGTCGAGTTCAGTAAGCGCGGTCTGAGTGGCCTCTGGCCCAAGAGGCTTGTAGTGAGTGTTCGTCGTCGTGATCGGCGTCACGATGCGGCGCAACAGAAAGTTTCTGGTGCTGCCGACATCCTGGTCTTCGGCGTGCAGCAGCCAACGACCCTCGTGCTGGATGAGCGCGACTGGCGCGACCGTGCGGATGCGGGCATCCTGCTCCCCCGGCTTGAGATACCCGAATCTCACGATGACGTTCTTTTCGAGTGCCGCCGACAGCGGATCGAAGGCGGCATCGCGAACCCGGAGTCGGGGGGCGTAACCCAGCACCGGGTCGTCCGTGGCGACACCGAGGGAACGCAGCTTCAGGATGGCTCGGCGCGAGTCGCCCGAAAGTGACCCCTCGCGCCACACCATCGCTGCGAGGTTGAGCAGTGTGGTTTCCTCAGGGGAGAAAGAGATGTCGGCCGGGAGCTCGTAGTCGCCGCGCGGGATGCGATATCGAAGGTTCTGGTTGTTGCCCGCCTGGCCGGGTGACTCCACGGTCTCGAGCGGAACGCCCAGCTCGCGAATGTCGTCTTTGTCGCGCTCGAACTGGCGCTCGAGATTCGAGTTGTCGCCGGACACGACAAACCGCTGCCGGTACCCCTGCACGGTAGACAGGATCTCGTTCTTGGTGAGACCCGCCTCGGTCGCAAGCAGCGCGAGAACGAGACTGAAGAGTCTCTCCTCAACGGGAATGCGAGAAGCGGAACTGGATGCTGACACGAAGATAATCCTTGATGGTCAGGACACCCGGCCAGTGTCGAAGATGGAACTATTCAATACCCAAAATGTCGTAGACGAACACCAGGGTAGATCCGGTGGGATATCCGCTGGGAGGCGTGACGCCCTTAGGATAACCAAACTTCGGCGGTACCACCACGATGATTTGGCTCCCGACGGTCTGCCCGGTCAGGCCTTTGACCGAGCCGGGGTCGAGGGTGGCCGCAGCGTTCTTGCCGGCACTCGCGAGAAGTGTCGCTACCGGCTGGTGGGATGTCCACGTGGAGAAGAACGTGTCGGTCGGCGCAGGATTCGTCCACTCGACGCCCTGGATCTGAAGGAGCAGCGTGTCGCCTTCCTTCGTCGTGGCGCCGCTGCCCTTGCGAATCACCTCATATTGGAGCGTTTTCGGCGGTGACTGGAGGTCGAACGTGAGTCCCGGCGTGCCGTCCGGAGCCGTGACCACGGACGGGAAACCCGACTTGAGGGGCTGGAGAATTCCGGTAGCGCGACCGCGGTAGCCCTTTTCGATGTCGGCGATGACCACGAGAACGTCGCTCGCCTTGAGGCCGGAGCTCGTTGCCTGCGCTGCTCCGAAGAACTGCGCGGCAGTGAGCACCGTTGCGACTCGCGAGCCGACCCGCTGGCAGACCAGGGTCTTGCCGATCGGATCCTTCTTGAGGCCGATCGTTGACTGGTATGCCGTGGAGAGCTTGTAGCCGCTCTGGCCCGTGCTCCCCAGCAGGTTGCCCGTCGCGCCGGAGTAGATCGTGTACTGGAGCCTCGCGATGTCGTCGACGCCAAGCAGCTGACCCTTGCCCTTGTCGATCGCGGTGACTTCGATCTTCTTGGTCACCGTCGGCGTCGGGACCTTCGCGTCAGGGTTCTGCCCGAACTTGCCCGCAGCATCGATCGCGTCGGAGGCCGCACCCGAAGCGGCACTCGGCGTGCAGCTGGTGATGGTCTGCGGAATGTCGCTGCAGCCAGCGACGGCCAGGACGAACGCGGCGGCCAGAACAACGCTTACTGTCTTGCGCACGTACCCAACTTTCGACGAATGCAGAATCACGGCTACAACTCTAACGGCTCGGAGTTTGGCGTTTTGCCGGACGCTGCGAGCGACGCATCCGCTGCGGCGCGGGCCTCGCGCACCGACTTTCGCAGGCTCTTGTCGCTTGACACCCGTTCGCCGAGCGCGCCCGGTGTCCAGACCTCGACATCGTCATCCGAGTAGTCGGACTTTGACGCGCGACGCGCGACCTGCGGGAGCCGGGAACCGGGCGCGAGTCGTCGGGCGGTGAGCAGGAATCCGGTGTGGCCGATCATCCGGTGGTCCGGTCGCACCGCGAGACCCTCGACGTGCCAGGTGCGGACCATCGTCTCGGACGACTCCGGGTCGGTGAACTGGGCGGTAGCGCGGATGGCTTCGGCCGTGCGGGACAGCTGGGTTACCGTTGCGACGTAACAGACCATGACTCCCCCGGCGGTGAGGGCATTCGAGGCGACGTCGATGCACTCCCACGGCGCGAGCATGTCGAGCACGACACGATCCACCGTTCCGTCCTCCGCTGCTGAGGGAAGCGACTGGACGAGATCGCCCACCGAGACCGTCCAGTTCTCCGGCACTCCACCCAGGAACGCTTCGACGTTGCCCTGCGCGACATCCGCAAATTCCTGTCGTCGTTCGAACGACTGAAGCGAACCCGTCGGGCCGATTGCGCGCAGCAACCAGAGCGACAGGGCACCGGAACCGACCCCGGCCTCGACGACTCGTGCCCCGGGGAAGATGTCGGCAACGCTGAGAATCTGCGCCGCATCCTTCGGATATACGATCGCAGCGCCGCGAGGCATCGACATGACGAAATCGGTGAGCAGCGGACGCATCGCGAGGTATTCGATGCCGTTCGAGCTCGTGACGACGGAAGCGTCCGGCTGGCCGATCACGAGGTCGTGATCCAGGATGCCGCGATGGGTGTGGAACGCGCCGCCGACCTCGAGGGTGACCGTGTTCAATCGACCCTTCGGGCCGGTGAGCTGCACTCGGTCACCCGCCCGGAAAGGCCCGCTTTGGCGACGAAAGAGGTCACTCATGCTTGCTCACGCCGTGCGTCGCGAACTCTCGGATGCTGCGCGTACCTCAGCGAGGTCATCGACCGTGCGTCCGGCGAGAGTCGGCCAGAGCACGAACGCACCGTCGTCGATCAGCGGCACGTTCAACGGGACCCCGATGGTCGCCGCGCCGGAAGCGACCGCAGCCGCCACTCCGGGAGCCGAATCCTCGATGGCGACGCAATCCGCCGGGTTCACTCCGAGCAGCTCGGCGGCGCGCAGATAGGCCTGGGGGTGCGGCTTGCTGTGCTCGACGTCGTCGCCCGCGACCACGACGTCGAAGGCCGCGAAATCGATGGCATCGACGACAACCGCTGCGAGCTTGCGAATCGACATCGTGACGAGCGCGGTCGGCACTCCGGCGGCTTTGAGATCGACGAGCAGTTCGCGAGCTCCCGGGCGCCAGGGCAGGCCGCCCGACTGCACCCGGCCGAGAACGGTCGTCGTGAGGTTGTCGATGATCTCGTCCTCGCTCAGCGCGACCCCGCGCGACTGCAGGAGACGGGCGGAATGCCGGAGGCCCTGGCCGACGAGCGTGAGCGCATCCTCGTGGGTCCATGTGCCGCCGAATGAGTGTACGAGAGCGGTCTCGGCGTCCATCCAATACGGCTCGGTATCGACAATGGTGCCATCCATGTCCCAAAGGACTGCGGCGGGGAGATCGGTCACAAGCCTCGATTCTACGTGGGGACGCGCGGTGGAATCGTGCCAGTCGGCCGTGGTCGGCCTATCCTTGAATGAACGAGCGCGGTCATCCTGGCTAGCGCGGTGAAGGATTATCAGTGCCAGAAACGCCCAGATTCACGAGCGGTCGTGTGCTTGTTGTGGCCTTCGAGGGCTGGAACGACGCGGGAGAAGCGGCGAGCGGTGTTATTCGCACGCTCAAGGACGAGTTGAACGTCTATCCCATCGCTGAAGTGGATCCCGAGGATTACTTCGACTACCAGTTCAACCGCCCGACGGTTGCGGTAGATGAAGAAGGCGCACGGCAGATCGTCTGGCCGAGCGTCACGGCGTATGGCCCGACCGAGCCGAACTCGGGCAGCGGCCCAAGTGTCTACCTGCTGGTCGGTACTGAGCCCTCGCGGGGTTGGAAGACGTTCACGGCAGAGGTTCTCGAAGTAATCGATGATGCCGAGATCGGTGCCATCGTGTTTCTCGGAGCGATGCTGGCCGACGTTCCACACACACGCCCGATCTCGGTTTTCACGAGCAGCGAGAATGCCGACGTACGTGAAGTGCTCGGAATCGAGCGCAGCAGTTATGAGGGTCCCGTCGGCATCCTTTCGGTGCTGTCGGATGCCGCCGAGAAGGCGAGCATTCCCACGGTGTCGATCTGGGCATCCGTACCGCACTATGTGCACAATGCACCGTCGCCGAAGGCAACTCTCGCCATCATTGAGAAGCTCGAAGAGCTGATCGGCATCGTGATTCCGCGGGGTGACCTGATCGCGGAGTCGGCCGCATGGGAGAACGGCATCGATGTGCTCGCGGGTGACGACGACGAAATGGCGGCGTACATCGAGCAGCTCGAGCAAGCTCGTGACACCGTCGACTCTCCCGAAGCGAGTGGCGACGCGATCGCTGAAGAATTCGAGCGGTATCTACAGCGTCGCGACGGCAAAGACGGACGCGGTTCTGCCGGCGACGACCCCTGGCGTCCGCCCGCCCAGTAACCCCGGGCCAGTAACACCGGCCCAGTAACACCGGCCCAGTTTTGAATCAGGCGAATCAGCCCAGGCGAAGCCCGAGCAGCGCCTCGATCGCGTCGAGATCGCCGGTGGTCGCGGGGATGCCGCTCTCGATCACGGAATCGATCTCGGCAAGGCCGGCAGGTGTGTCCAGGTCTTGAGCCAGGAGCACGCGCAGACGCGGCAAAACCGACGAATCACCGGCAACTGCGCTGGATGCCCAGGCGTCCCACGCTTCGAGTCGGCCGGTTGCGGACGCGAGCAGCGCTTCGGTCCATTCCCAGTTCTCGCGATAGCGCTGTCCGAGAAGAACCAGTCGGATGGCGCGCGGATCGACTCCGGACTCGGTGAGTGACCCGACGAGCACGAGATTTCCGAGTGACTTGCTCATCTTCGTGCCACGGTAGGCCACGAGCCCCGCGTGCGAGTAGAGCGCGGCGAGCGGCGTCGCCGTGATTGCGGCAGTGTGTCCTGCGCTGAATTCGTGATGAGGGAAGATCAGGTCCGATCCCCCACCTTTCACGGTCAATGGAAGGTCGAGGTACTCGGCGGCAATCACCGAACACTCGATGTGCCAGCCCGGCCTGCCGCGGCCAAGCACGCTGGCCCAGTTGGGCTCGCCCTCACGGGCTGCGCGCCAGAGCAGTGGATCGAGCGGATCGCGCTTGCCCGAACGGTCGGGGTCTCCCCCGCGTGCACCGCTCAGCTCGAGCATGGTCTGGCGGTCGTAGTGGCTCTCATCGCCGAGATGCCATGGCGCCACGGCCTCTGCGGCCGCGATATCGAAGTAGATATCGTCGTCAACGCGATAGGCGATATCGCGCTCCACGAGGCTGGCAACAGCGCCGGATATCGCGAACATCTTCTCGGTAACCGCGATGTAGTGATCGGGGGGAATGACGGCCAGTGACTCCATGTCGCGCCGGAAACGTTCGGTCTGGTCCGAGGCGAGCTGGCGCCAGTCCACCCCGGTGGCGTGGGCACGCTCGAGGAGCGGGTCATCCACGTCCGTCGTGTTTTGCACATAGTTCACGTCATAGCCGGCATCCAGCCAGAGGCGAATGAGCGTGTCGTAGGTCAGATAGGTCGCCGCGTGACCGATGTGAGTCGAGTCGTACGGGGTTATCCCGCACACGTAGATGCTTGCGACACCATCGGGCTTCGCTTCTGCGATGCGGCCGGATGCGGTGTCGAAGATACGGGGAACTTCACCGTGTCCTGGGAGCTGTGGAACCTTCGGACGGTTCCACGATCTCACTCCCCCAGCCTACCCGTGGCGAACGGGCATCATGACCGCGCCAGATGGACCGCCGCTTCAGTAGTTCGTGAGCAGGTCGCCGAGGACCCGCCTGCCGAACACTAGTGCGTCGAGCGGAACACGCTCGTCCACTCCGTGGAACAGCGCGGGAAAGTCGAGATCGGCGGGCAGCTGCAGCGGTGCGAATCCGTAACCGGTGATCCCGAGCGTCGACAGGGCTTTGTTGTCCGTACCCCCGGACAACAGGTACGGCAGCACCGGTGCTTCGGGGTCTTCCGCGTGGAGCGCGCCGATCATGGCCTCGACCAGGGGGCCGTCGAACGGAGTCTCGAGGCCGATGTCGCGGTGAAGCGTGACGATTTCGATGTCGTCGCCGACCAGTGCGCGAATCTCGGCCAGCACAGCATCCTCCTCACCCGCGAGCGTGCGGATGTCGATGAGGGCCTCGGCCACGTCGGGGATGACGTTGTGCTTGTAGCCGGCCTTCAGCAAAGTGGGGTTGGTGGTTGTTCGAAGCGAGGCCTGGATGAAACCGGCCGCGGTTCCGGTGCCCAGCACGACCTGCTCGGGGCCGACAACTGTCGGGTCGACATCCATGATTCTGGCCAGTTCGCCGACGAGTTGTTCGGTCGTCGCGGTGAGGTGGATGGGCCAGTCACGGCGGCCGACCTTCGCGACGGCCTCTGCAAGCTTGGTCACGGCGTTGTTGTGGATTACGCGACTCCCGTGCGCGGCCGTTCCGCGCGCGATCAGTTTGATCCAGACCAGCGCCTTCTCCCCTGTCTGCAGCAGGTACGCTCGCTGGCCGTTCAGCGTGACGGAGTATCCGCCAACCTCGCTGATTGCTTCGGTGGCTCCGGCAAACAGCTCGGGGTTGTGCTTCACGAGGTGGTGCGAGCCAAATACGCCGCCGTTCTCCTCGTCTGAGAAGAATGCGATGACCAGGTCGCGGTGTGGCTGCTTTCCCGCCCCAAGGATGTCGGTGAGGGCGCCGATCATCATCGCGTCCATGTTCTTCATGTCGACCGCGCCGCGACCCCACAGCATGTCGTCTTTGACCTCTCCGGCAAACGGATCGACCGACCAGTTGTCCGGGTCTGCCGGCACCACGTCGGTGTGCCCGTGCACGACGAGGGCAGGCAGGCTCGAGTCTGTGCCTTCGACCCGCGCGACAACCGACGTTCTTCCGGGTGCGGCATCCACATAGGTCGGCTTTAGGCCGAGTCCTTCGAGCAGCCCGCCAAGATATTCGGCGGCCTCGGTCTCGCCGTTCGACTTGCCCTCGCCCCAGTTCGTCGTGTCGAAGCGGATCAGGTCCCTGGCGATTCTGGCGGTCTCTTCGAGCATGCGTCAACGCTACCCGCATCGCAGCTCGGCCTTGTCGAGGGCCTCACGGCATCGTGCTATTCTCGTACGTCGGCAGGTTCGAAAGAGCAGGTCGAATGCGCGCGGATGGCGGAAATGGCAGACGCGCTAGCTTGAGGTGCTAGTGCCCGTATAGGGCGTGGGGGTTCAAGTCCCCCTTCGCGCACAGTGGCACATTCGGTGAATTACCGGGCGTGTCTTTGGAAAATTCGGCCGGACAACCTTTCACAGGTTGTCCGGCCTTTTCCATGCCGATTTGGGCTCCGCGGATTGATCGCGTGGGAGCACCGATCGCCCGCTTACACACAAAATCGGCGCGCCTGAAGTTCTTCAGGCGCGCCGAATGGATTTGGACGAACGGTGGGTGAGGCAGAAGATGAGCGGTTCCCGCTGGCCAGGAGGCTGCGGTTCGTGCTCTTTCTGCATCGAGTGTGATTCGCTCTGCCAGAACGTGGAAGGGAGATTTTTGCTCTTCGCCGTGGGTGTTACGACTGCGAGTTGACTCTTGTAGACGCTGCGTATCTGTCGCAGGTTTTCTACCACTGTGGCAAGTGCAGCAACGAGGTAAGTGAAGGTGTTTCCTCTCGTCGCAGCTCAACATCGTCCATAGTCTCGCGTCCCGAAACGTGGGTTTTGCTCGTGGACTGTTTGGTGCTAGCTTTCCTTCATCCCGTCACGATTTCCTGCCCGAGGAGTTCGCCTTGTCACTCACTTCTGTGCGCCCAAACACCAGCAACCGGCGCTTTCGGATTCTCGCGGGCATGGCCCTCGCGTTGACGCTTGCCGTCGCCGGAACGGTCGCCCAACCGGCGGAGTCCGCGTCTGCAGCCCGGTCATTCACCCACGCACCGACTCCGAAGATTGTCGGCTCAATCCTCGTAGGATCACGGCTGAAGGCGACTCGTGGGACATGGACACCGAGCGGAGCGACCTTCACCTACCAGTGGCGCGCGAACGGCGCGAAGATCAGCGGCGCCACCAAGTCGCTCTTCACCGTCACCGGGACGCAGGTTGGCAAGGCGCTCTCCGTCACTGTCAGCGGCCACAAGAGCGGCTACCGCACCGTCAGTCGGACCAGCGCCCGAAGCGTTGTGGTCCCGGTCGCGCAGTTTCCCGCCTCACCGGTCCCGACGATCGGCGGGAACGTGGCATACGGCAGCACATTGACAGTCACCAGCGGATCCTGGGGGGTGTCCGGCGTGCACCTCAGCTATCAGTGGAAGTCTGGGCCGGACATCATCGGTGGTGCCACCGGACTGACGTACATCGTCGAGAAAGCGGACATAGGCAAAGCGCTGACCGTTGTCGTGACTGCGACAAAGCTGGGCTACACAACGGTCGTGAACGTCAGCGCAGCTACCGGAAGCGTGCCCACTCCCCCGGTCACCGCAACGGCAGCGACTCGCACCCAGCGGATGAGCCAGTCGAACCTCAACTCGACCCAGATCGGCTGGTATGAGCAGGGCTCCGTCCTGTCGCTGGTCTGCTACCAGCGCGGGCAGTCGGTGAAGGGGTACTTCAGCTCATCGTTCAGCAACGGCGGGTGGGACAACCTCTGGTATCGCATCAACGACGGCAGCTACGCCGCGGACGTCGACCTCGAAACCGGCACCCTCGACCCGGTAGTCCCGGCCTGCGCCGATCAACCGGTCGCCGACACGTCAAACGCGACGGTGATGGCGACCACGCAACGGATGTCGTCAGACACCCTGAACTCGACGCAGAACGGCAACTATGGGGTCGGCGCTCGGCTGACCCTGACCTGCTACGCGCACGGAGAGGCGGTCAAGGGTTACTTCAGCGGCTCGTTCCCGAACGGATATGACGACCTCTGGTACCAGGTCAACGACGGCTTCTGGGTCGCGGACGTCGACATCCAGACCGGGAGCAATGACCCTGTCACCCCATCCTGTGCCCCGATCTCGACGCCGCCGGTGAGCAGCGACGAGCTGACCCGGGCAAAGTCGTGGCTCGACGCACATGTGCCGTATGACCAAGGCCACTCGTACCCGAATCAATACGGTAGCTATCGCATGGACTGTTCCGGTTTCGTTTCGATGGCGTTCGGGCTCCCGTCGAGCTACACCACGGTGACTCTCCCGCAGGTCGTTCACCGAATCAACAAGGACGACCTCCAGCCCGGAGACATCATGCTCAACACAGCGTCCGGAGATAATGGTCACACCGGGATCTTTATCAGGTGGACGGATGCATCGCACACGCATTACGTGTCATGGGAAGAGAATCCCGGACTGGGCGGGGCCGGCGAGCAGACCGTCCCCTACCCGTACTGGCCATCCTGGGCGGGGACGTCCAACTACTTCCCGTACCGCCGCAACTAGGCTGCGCGATTGGACGCGCGACTGTTCACTCATCAACAGGCTCTCCCTCACCTGAGCACCCCGGAAGAAACGAGAGCTTCGATGTTGAAGTCAGTCCTCAAGCCGCTGCTGATGCCCTGCGGGACAGCGACCGCGGGTTTCCTCAACCCAGCCCGAACCGTCAGGGTCGAAGACAGACCAGGTGTACCAACACCCTGCGCAGTAGTTGGCCCGGCAAAGCCGGCAACAGAAAGCACCGAGCTCCCAATCCGTGGCCGCCAGCACGAGCGGATCGACTTCTAGAGCTGCGAGCAGGAGGGCGTTTTGTGGTTTCTGGGGTTAGTAGCTTCGGGTGGGGTCGAGGGTGAGTTCGCGCAGGAGTTCCAGTTGTGGGGTTGAAGACGCGGATGTCGTGGTTGTGGGTGAGGATTCGGACTTGTTCGTGGTTGTGGGCTCGGCCGATTCCGATGTGGTGCATTCGTGAGTTGAACCTGAGGGCGATGTTGCCGTCGTTGTCGACGCGGTCTTCCCGGATTCGCCAATGCCCGTCGGTGCCGGCAGGGGTGGCTTTGCCGCGGGCGCGTCTGCGACTCGCTTTCTACAATCGGGACTGACTGGCCCGTGCTAATTGGCATGTGCGAGACGCCAGTCTGTCTGCTCAGTTGTCGGCCGCCATCAGGTCGGAGACACGCGTCGCAATGAGTCGGCCTGAAAATCGGTCCCACGCGAGCCGGACAACTGTGACGCCAGGAGCATCGATCCGGAGCCTGGCTGACCTGAAGAGGAAGTTGAAGCGAACTTCGCCGTCTGAATCAATGTTGAGCGAGATTGCGGGTGTCTCAGTCACGCTGGGCGAGGCACTCGGTAAGAGAATGTCATTGGCATCGCGTTGGGAAGACAATCCCCGTGGTACGGAGATCGTCGCCTCGATGAATGACCTCACCGCTCCCTCCCGTATTTCGACTCGTCGAATTGGTTTTTGGATCGGGTGGTCTATTTCGCACTAGTCGCGTGCTCCGCAGTGGTCTATCTCGTGCTCGTCGATTCAGTGGGCAGCGAGCAATACGCCGTCCTGAATGGGCTGTGGGCTGGTTCAGCGGCCTTGACTGGCCCTGAATCACGACGTACGCCGTGGTCTCGCAACTCCTCCCTACCTTCGGGCCCGCTTCCGACATCATCGTGTTTTGTATTGGGCGACGCGTGGAATTGGTGGGATTGTGCACCAGACGCGGATTCGCCTGGCGCGACATCAGTCGGCTCATTCATGACCCCGTTGTGTCCGGCGAAAGTGCCTGACCGCAGGATCGGAACACCACTGCGATGAACGACATGCCAGCACCTACTAAGGCGAGCAAGGATTCACTTGCAAGGCGGTGCGGTCAGATATCGGTTGT
>JAUZFR010000130.1 GCA_030840335.1 Actinomycetota bacterium
AATTCAGCGCGACGGAACGTGCTGGCTGGGCGGAACCACATGGAACGGTGAGTACGTCGTGCGGGTGTCGATCTCGAACTGGGCGACGACGGATGCGGACATCGACCGCTCAACCGCCGCGATCGCCGCAGTGCTTACCCAGTCTTGACTGGCAGGCGCGCCCAACCGCGCACACTCGACGTCCGCGCGCGACTTGCGTTCTCGTAGTCGACCTCCCAGTCGGTCCAGCGCTTCAGGACCTCCTCGAAGGCGACCCGCGCCTCAAGTCGCGCCAGTGCCGAGCCGAGGCAGAAATGCAGTCCTTGACCAAAGCTCAAATGTCCGCCCTTGCGGTGGATGTCGTAGCGGTCCGGCTCGGTGAATCGCGCAGCGTCGCGGTTGGCCGACCCGTTCAGCAACAACATGTAGGAGCCCTCGGCCACGGTCTGCCCGTGGAGCTCGACGTCGCGCGCCACGTACCGCGCCTGAACCGGTGAGGGCGGCTCGAAGCGCAGTGTTTCCTCGACGGCTGAGGCGATCATGGATCCATCCGCGACGAGCTGGTGTCGTTGGTCCGGGTGTTCGCCGAGCAGCTGCCCCATGAATCCGATGAGCCGAGCGGTGGTTTCATTGCCTGCACCGGCGATCATCGCGGTGTAGGCGAGAACTTCGGTACGTTCGAGCGGGCGTCGGATGCCGCCTGGCTCGGCGACTTCTGCGTTGAGCAGTTCTGTCATCAGGTCATCGGAGGGGTGGGTCGCCCTCCACTCGATGTATTCGGCGAACATCGCGATCGCCTCCGCGAAGACCTGGGGACTGACATCGCTGGATCCCTCCGCGACCGTGATGCTCTTGTCGTTGAGATCGCGGATCTGCTGCTGACCCTCCTCGGGAATGCCCAACAGATAACCGATCGTCCGCATCGGCATGATCGCGCCGAGGTCGGCGACGAAGTCGAACCCGTCCGAGTCACGCAGCGGATCAAGTGCGCGCGAACAGAAGTCACGCACCAGGTCTTCTACGGCCTCCATCCGCCGTGGAGTGAAGACACGCGAGAGCAGGCGCCGGTGCAGATCGTGCAGCGGTGGATCCTCGAACAGCAGGATGCCCGGCGGTACTTCGATGCCGCTGAACAGAATGTCTGCGGTCGTTCCGCGCCCCGACCGATACGTCTCCCAATCGGGGAGTGCACGGGCGACATCGTCATAGCGACTCAACGCATAGAAGTTGTACTTCGCGTTGAAATACAGCGGGGCCTCTTCTCGCATCCGCTTCCACACCGGATACGGATCGTCGTCGATTCCGAAATCGAATGGGTCGTAATACAACTCGACAGTGGGATCAATGGTCATAGCAGAATCACCCTCCGAGCGAAAGAATGCGTTATCTGGGTTGGTTCGCCACTCCGGGGAACAACGGTCCCGATGGCCCCGACGTCACGTAGCCGTTCAGCTTCGTCACGAGATGAGGTGCAAAGACCGCGCCGTAGAGGACGTTTCCGATGACGATGACCGCGATCACGGACAGCACTGCGGATTGAAACTTGGTCTTCGACATCTTGTCCGACCACATGTCGATGACATTTCTGCCTTGCGAGTCCGTGCGGCCCAGTAGATAGGTGAAGACCATCATTTGTATGCCCATCGCGATGGCGTCATAGATCGGGTATTGGTGCAGAGTCCCTTCGAACAGTCCCAGACCAGGAATCACGTAGGCGTAGTGGAAGACTCCGAGCCTGGCGCCGACGCCGGCGTTGAACAGCAAGGCCCAGCAGAAGCCGACGACGAAGCCGACGATCAACAGCGTGATCGGCCTGCGCCAGTTGAACCGGGCGCTCAGCCGTCGCCCGAGCGCCGCGCCGACAACTGCAGGAATGCAGAAGTAGCCGATGTACCCCAGAGGCACCGACGAGGGCAGCCCGCCCCACGTCATGTTCAGCGGCCACCAGGACGGCATGCGCGGAAGCGCGGGTGGGAACTGTGCGTACATCGCCCAGTCGTAGGGCGCCTCGATCCACGAGAACGAGATCGCCGAGATGCAGAGAAGCAGAAGCGGATGCAGACGTCCCCGCCGAACGCAGAGGACGATCCCGGCGATGAGGAAGACGATGCCGCTGACCCAGCCGAAGGCGACGGAGGCCGTAAGCAATGGCGTCAGTTCGGTGCTCATCGATCGCGCTCGTCGCTCGAGGATCCCCGCGCCTCCGGGTCGAAATAGATGACCAGCCCGAAGATGAGGGCGATCAGCGCGAACAAGGTGCCGAGCATGATGAGTTGGCCCACGGATAATAGTGGACACTATTCTAACAATGGAGTCAAGGTCCCGGCTATCGTGATGCCATTAACCGCTGAGCGCTGGTCTGCGGAAGAGAGGAGCACCTTCAGCGATGGAGGAGTGAGTAACCGTGCCCCAGCGACGTTCGACTAAGAAGCAGGTTGCGGCAGAGGCACCGGTTCAGACGGTCCGTCGGCAGCGCGGCGAGCCGCGACGACTTCTGCTCGATGCCGCTCGCACGTTGTTCGCCCGCCGCGATTACCGCAGCACCACGACGCGAGAAATCGCAGAGGCGGCCGGAGTCAGCGAGTACCTGCTGTTCCGTCACTTCGGCTCGAAGGCCGGACTGTTTCGCGAAGCCCTCGTGCTGCCTTTTACGAGCTTCGTCGACGGATTCGGCCAGACATGGAAGGCCGTCGTCCCCGAGGAGACCGACGAGGACGAGTTGTCCCGCCTTTTCGTGGGGCAGCTCTACGACGTACTCGTCGAACATCAGGGTCTTCTGCTGACGCTCGTGGCATCAGACGGACTCAGCGAGGAGGAGATCGAAGGCGCAGGCATCGCCGACATCCGGCGAGCGCTCACTATCCTCAGCCAGATCAGCGCCGAGGGCATGCAGATCCGTGGAATGCAGTCGAGCCACCCGGACCTGCCTGCGCACTCGACGGTGGCGATGATCGTCGGCATGGTCGCGCTGCGGTCGACCTTCTTCGGAAGCAAGCCGCCGTCGCGAGAGGCGATCGTCGACGAACTCGTCCAGGCGATCCTGCACGGGTTCCTGCATCGGGACAGTTAGCCTGCGCTATCCCCCAGGACCGTTGGGCCACTTGAGGAGTGACCCGCCGTCGACACGAATCTGCTGTCCGGTGATGTAGCGGCTCTCATCGCTGGCCAGGAACACGCCAAGGTTGGCGATGTCTTCGGGCTCGACGTACGGGATGGGCATGGCCTGGAAGATGGTGAACAGCGGCTCGGCGTCTTCGCGTGTCGCCTGCTTGCCCTGCTGGGTGAGGTCGGGGCGGAACATGCTGTACATACCGTCGTTCTGCAGCAGATGGGTGTTGCAGTTGGTCGGGTGGATGGCGTTGACGCGAATCATTCGGTCTGCCAGAGCCATTGACATCTCTTCGACGTACTCGATCAGCACGCGCTTGCTCCAGCCGTAGCCTCTGCCACCAGGCCCCATGTTCGGGTTGTCGGTGGTGCCGCGGATCATGCCTGCGGTCGACCCCGTGATGATGACCGACGACCCGTTAGCCAGGTGCGGGATCGTGACCGCGACGGTGTTCATCACGCCGAGCAAGTCGACATCGCTGGCGTCGACGAACGACATCGCGTCGAATGCTCGACCCATGGCCATCGGCAGGATGCCCGCGTTGGCCAAGACGATGTCGATCCTGCCCAGGTCGGCCAGGCCCGCCTCCACGGCCTCGCGCAGTTCGTGGCGCTCTCGCACATCGGCGATCTTTGCCACCACCCGGCGACCGGTCTCCTTGACCGACCGCTCGGTCTCGGAGAGGTCGTCCGGGGTGGCGAGCGGGTAAGGGTTGGAAGGAATGTCGCGACAGATGTCGACGGCGATGATGTCGGCACCTTCCTTGGCCATCGCGATAGCGTGCGCGCGCCCCTGCCCGCGCGCCGCGCCCGTGATGAAAGCGACCTTGCCCTCAAGCCGTCCGGCCATTTCTCGTCCTCCGTACTCGTGGCGAGCAGACGTGAAAGCCCCCATTTTTCAGCGTTTTAGGGTGTTTTAGCGTCTGCTCGCGCCATTACTGAACCGGTGTGAATCTGATGTGTAGTTCGCTCAGTCCACGCATGATGAACGTGGGCTCGTACGCATAGCGGCGGTCGTCAGACGGACCGTGATGCTTCTCCGAAACCGTGATGTCGCTCATCCGGTCGAGAATTCTGTTGAGCGAGATGCGGCCCTCAGCCCGGGCCAGCGGTGCGCCTGGGCAGGAGTGAACGCCCCGGATGAACGCGATCTGCTCCCGCACATTCGGTCGATCCGGGCTGAAGGTGTTGGGGTCGGCGAATTTTCGTTCGTCGCGATTGCACGCGCCAGGCAACACCATCACGGTCGAGCCCGCGGGCACCTTCGCGTCTCCGACGGTGGTCGTCGTGCGGGCCATCCGGAAGTGCGATTTGACCGGGCTTTCCATTCGCAGCGTCTCTTCCAGAAACGCCGCGATCTTGCTGCGGTCGGCCCGCAGCCCTCTTTCGAACTCCGGATTGTCTCCGATGATCCGCACCGCCGAGCTGACCAGCTTGGTCGTCGTCTCGGTACCGGCGGCGAACAGGAACGTCGACAGGTTCGTCACGTCTTCGATCTCAGGTGTCGACCCGTCTTCGTACTTGGCCTGCGCCAAGCCCGTCAGCACGTCGTTGCGTGGCTCGTTTCTCCGGTCCTCGATATACGCAGAGAACTTGTCGTTGAGCCATTGCAACGGATTGTGCGAGGTGGGTGCGTCCTTACCCACCTCACCGACTATTTGACCGGCGAAGACCGCCCTGAACTCGTCATGGTCCTCGGCGGGCACGCCAAGCAGGTCGGCGATCACGAGCAGCGAGAAGGGTTTCGCGTAATCCGCAAGGAACTCGCACTTCCCCCGTTCGATGAACGTGTCGAGCTGCTGGTCGGCAAGCCGCCACATGAACTCTTCGTTCTCCTTGAGTCGCTTGGGCGTGATCAGCTTGTTCATCAGACCCCGGGTGCGGGTGTGCAGGGGCGGATCTTGTGACGTGATGTGCTCGGCCATCGGGACCGCGGCGCGATGCTGCTCGATCAGCTCCGAGACGTCGTCATGCCCGTCGGGGCCGAAGGGCATGCCGGAGAACGGGCCTGCGACGGAGACACATGACGAGAACGCCGGGTCTTTGTATACCGTCAACGCCTCGTCGTAGCCGGTAACGGCCAGCACGTTGAACGGGGTTGCCTGCACCACTGGGCATTTCGACCGAAGGTGATCGAAGTATGGGTATGGGTTCGGAACGAGGGATTCGTCGGTGAAGAAATCCACAGTCTCGAAGTCGGTCACGAAG
>JAUZFR010000003.1 GCA_030840335.1 Actinomycetota bacterium
GACGCTCCGCCCGGCGCGGGATGTACGGCTCCGCGACCTGGGTCATCGAAATGGCGGACTGGACGCGGGTCGCGGCTCCGGCCTGTTCGAGGAAGTCCTGCAGGGCGAGGGCATTCATGACGGTGCCAAGCATGCCCATGTAGTCCGCACGACCGCGGTCCATGCCGCGCTGGCTGAGCTCCGCTCCGCGAAAGAAGTTGCCTCCACCGACGACGATCGCAACTTCGACGTCTTCGGCCGCGACTGCGATTTCGCGAGCGAGACTTGCGACCACGTCGGGGTTCACTCCGAGGGATCCGCCACCGAACGCTTCGCCGGAAAGTTTCAAAAGAACCCTGCGCTTGCGTTCCGTCATTGTCGTCCTCACTCGTGGCTCGTTACAGGTTACCGGCTCTCTTTCAGCCTGAGTAGCGCCCTCCCACTCGTTGGGGCGGAGTTGTCGGCCCGGGGCGGAGTTGTTTCTCCGCCCGCGCGCGAGTTCTCCGCCCGCACGGTTAACGAGGAAGAGCCCGGGACGTGGTGTCCCGGGCTCCTCCGCGATAGCTGCTTAGGCGCCGACCTTGAATCGCGCGAAACCGGTGATCGTGATCCCGGCATCCGATGCGACCTTGCCGACGATCTGCTTGTCGTCGCGGGCGTACGGCTGCTCGAGCAAGGCGACCTGCTTGTAGAACGCACCAAGACGGCCCTCGACGATCTTCGGGAGGGCTGCCTCCGGCTTGCCCTCGCCGCGCGTCACCTCTTCGACGATGCGCCGCTCGTTGTCGACCTCGCTGGCCGGAACGTCATCCTTGCTGAGGTAGGCGGGGTTCGCAAACGAGATGTGCTGCGCGATGCTGCGAGCGGTCTCCGCGTCGTCACCCGTGTAGGCGACGACCACGCCAACCTGCGGCGGAAGGTCCTGGCTGGTGCGGTGCAGATACACGGCGAAGTTGTCACCGGTCAGCAGTGCAACGCGACGAAGCTCGACCTTCTCACCGAGGATCGCCGCCGTGTCACCGATGAGCTCGGCGACGGTCTGCGTGCCAGCAGCTGCGGCGACACCCTCTTCTGCGGAGGCAGCGCCGGATGCCGCAACGGCATCCAGAACCTTCTCCGACAGCGTGATGAACTTCTCGTTCTTCGCGACGAAGTCGGTCTCGCAGGCGAGCTCGATCAGGGTGACGGAGGAGCCGTTCTCCTTAGCCGCAATGAGGCCCTCGCTGGTGGACCGGTCCGAACGCTTCGCGTTGCTCTTGGCGCCGCGGAGACGAAGAAGCTCAACTGCCTTTTCCTTGTCGCCGCCGGCTTCAACGAGCGCGTTCTTGGTCTCGACCATTCCGGTGCCGAGCTGTTCGCGCAGCGCCTTCAGGTCGTCAAGGCTGAAATCTGCCATTAGGTTTTGGTTCCTTACTTCTGTTAGCTAGCTCTTTGCGTCCGCGGCGGCGTCAGCCTTCGCGGGAGTCTTTTTCGCGGCCGGCTTTGCAGCGGCCTTCTTTACGGGAGCCTTCTCGGCATCCGTTGCTTCGGCTTCGATCTTGGCCTCTGCGGCCTCGTCGGATTCGACGTGGTGCTCGGGAACGATCGTCGCGTCTGCGGCGGCCTCGTGCTCAGCGGCCACTGCGTCGGCGTCGTTCTCCTCGGTGGGCTCCTCGGCGACAACGGCGGCGACCTGCTCGGCGATCTCTTCCTTCGAGCTGACGGGGACAACCGCCTCGTCAACAGCCTCGATCTTCTCCGCCTCGGTGGACGGGGTCTCGGATGCGGCAAGCAGTTCGGCTTCCCAGGCGGCGAGAGGTTCGACCTCTCCGCCCTCTTCCGGCTTCTGGTGACGCTGGATGAGACCCTCGGCAGCAGCATCCGCGATGATGCGGGTGAGCAGGCCGACGGAACGGATGGCGTCGTCGTTACCCGGGATCGGGTACTGAACTTCGTCGGGGTCGCAGTTGGTGTCGAGGATCGCGATGACCGGGATACCGAGCTTGTGCGCCTCGTCGATGGCGAGGTGCTCCTTCTTGGTGTCGACGATCCAGATCGCGGACGGGGTCTTCGTGAGGTTACGGATACCGCCGAGGCTCTTCTGCAGCTTCGTCAGCTCGCGCTTCTGAATCAGCAGTTCCTTCTTGGTGTAGCCGCGCGTCGTGTCATCGAAGTCGACCTCTTCGAGTTCCTTCATGCGCGCGAGGCGCTTGGAAACCGTCTGGAAGTTGGTGAGGAGGCCACCGAGCCAGCGCTGGTTGACGTAGGGCTGGCCGACGCGAGTCGCCTGCTCGGCGATGGAGCCCTGGGCCTGCTTCTTGGTACCGACGAAGAGAATCGTGCCGCCGTGGGCGACCGTCTCCTTGACGTAGTCGTAGGTCTTGTCGATGTGCGCAAGGGACTGCTGCAGGTCGATGATGTGGCTGCCCGAACGCTCGGTCAGGATGAATCGCTTCATCTTCGGGTTCCAACGACGAGTCTGGTGTCCGAAGTGGACGCCGCTGTCGAGCAGCTGGCGAATGGTGACGACGGCCATGGCCGTTCTCCTTAACTGGCGCGGCTGCTTTTTCTCGCAGCGTGAACACGCCTACTCAGTTGTTATCCGCGCCGGTTGGCGTGGAACCTGGTGCCCGGCACACATCCACACACGCCCTTTTTACGGGAGTGACTGAGTGGATGCGGTGCACGTCTTCAGTTGAACTGAGTCGACGTAACGGGCACGCGTAGTCACCCCGAATGCACGGGGTGCTCCGGAAAGAATAGCACCGCTCCCCCACCGCCCGCACGTCGGGCGGTGATTGCCCAGATCGCCGTTGCTCGCGTGCGCGCGGCCACTGCCGGTCAACGATGGATGGATGCGCCACTCGCCCGCCTCCGCCGTGTTCCTCGCGCTCGCCCTGGTGGCGCCGCTGTCCCTGTCGCCACTGTCGCAGCCGCTGGCATCCGATGCGGCCGCGACACCGCTGTGGGCGTGGCCGGTGCGAGGTGCGCATGTAATTGTGAGGCCGTTCATCGCGCCGGTGACGCGGTTCGGTGCGGGCCACCGCGGCATCGACATTGCGGCCGCGGGGGATGTGCTGGCGCCCGCTGACGGGGTCGTGCACTTCGCCGGCGTGGTGGTCGACCGCCCGGTGATCTCACTCGATCACGGTGGCGGGATCCTCTCGAGCTTCGAGCCCGTCACGACAACCCTCGCGGTCGGCGACGCGGTCACGCGCGGCGAAGTGATTGGTCGCATCCGCCCCGGGCACTGCTCGCGTTCGTGTATTCATCTGGGGGTTCGAATCGACGGAGGGTACGTCTCGCCGCTGCTCTTTCTGGGCGGCATCCCGCACAGCGTGCTGCTGCCGACCCGGCGAATCACGCCCGCGGGTGCGCCCGCGCGTAGGTTTCCTTGAGCCGCTCGGCCGAGACGTGCGTGTAAAGCTGCGTCGTGCCGAGGCTCGCGTGCCCGAGCATCTCCTGCACCGATCTCAGATCCGCTCCCCCGTCGAGCAGGTGCGTAGCCGCCGTGTGTCGCAGGGTGTGGGGTCCGGATGGCCCCGTTCCCGGCAGGTCGGCGAGCAGGCCCGCGATCAGTTCGTAGATCGTGCGAGTCCCGATGCGCTTGCCGCGAGCACCGAGAAAGACAGCATCGGTCCATTCATTCACCAGCTCGTGCCGATGAGCCTGGTAGTCGACGATCGCCCGCTTCGCCGGAGCACCGAATGGCACGACCCGCTCCTTGGCACCCTTGCCGACCACTCGCACAGTAAGGCGGCCAAGGTCGATGTCGCCCGAATCGAGTCCGGCGATCTCACTCACGCGCAGGGCAGACGCGTACAGCAGCTCGACGATGGCAAGGTCGCGAGTTGCGATTGCCTCGCCACTCTCTGCCCGTGCAGTGAGACCCGTCAGCAGCCCGTCGATCTGGTCGCGAGTGAGCACACGCGGAAGGTGATGGTCGGCCTTCGGCGCACGCAGGCGCGCCGCGGCATCGTGGGGGGTCACACCCGTGCGTGCAAGCCATACCGACAAGCTGCGCGCGGCCGCGGACCGCCGCGCGAGCGTGGACTTTGCGAGCCCCGCGTTGGATCCATGCCAGAGCCAGTCTCGCAGCAGCTCAAGATCGACGCGTTCGGTCGTGATCACGCCGTTCTCGGATGCGAAGCGCGCGAGATCGGTGAGATCCGAGCGATACGACCGTACGGTGTGCGCGCTGAAACCGCGTTCGGCGGACAGGTAGACCGCGAACTGCGTTACCGCGAGATCGAGTTGCACCTGATCATCGTGACTCACTGGCGGTCAGTGGCAGCGAAGGCGTGCCGTGTTCGCGGTCCCCTGCGCGCGGGATCAGCGGCACGGCGACGAGGGCACATGCCGCAGCAGCAACGAAAGTCAGTGGATACCCGATGACTCCGATCAGCAATCCTGCGAGTGGACCAACGGCGGATGCCCCGATCCACTGGCCGGTGTTTTGGGCACCAAGGGCGCGACCCGACCACCGCGGCCCCGCAATCTCGGCGACGGCTCCAAAGGCGAGTCCGTTGTCGGCGACAGAAATCGTCGCCGCGATCACGAGCACGGCGGCGGCGATCGGGGTCTGAATGAGGCCGACTGCCCCAAGAACGAGCATTGAGGCAACCGCCGCGAGCGCTACCAGGCGAAGCGGGCGCATCCGGCTGCCCATCCGATCGCTCCACACGCCGACCCCGATGCGTCCGAGCGCGCCGACCAGTTGGGAGATGCCGATGACGATGCCCGCGACCGTTGGCGAGAGCTTTTCTTCGGAGATGAGCCAGATGAGTCCGAAGGTCGAGATCGTGAATTGCGGAACAACCAGCAGCACCGAGACCAGGTGGATGCGCAACAGGGTTGCGTTACCGACGTATGGATTGTCGGGCTGGCCCGTGACAGCCACCTGGGGCGCACGCGCGGGATCACGCAGTATGAAGGCACACGCGATGCTCAGCACCCCACAGAACACGAGCGATGCGATCAGAGCGGCGGCGATCCCCGGACCCTCGGCGAGAGGTGGGATGACGAGCGCGGCAATCGCCACACCGAGCGGCTGCGACATCTGCCGGATGCCCATGGCAAGACCGCGGCGATTCTTCGGGAACCAGCCAATGACGAGACGGCCGCTGGCGGGGCTCGAACTCGCCGCGGCAATGCCTCCGACAACGAGGAACGCGGCAAACACCGCGAAACTGCTCGTGCTTACGGCGGCCCCGGCGGACGCAAGGGCAGCAAGCGCGAGTCCACTGGCAAGCACCCAACGCTCACCGAGCTTGTCGGCGAGGGCGCCCCAGGCCACCAGCGCGACGACCATTCCGATCGTTGTGGTCGACGCGAGCAGACCAGCGGTTGCCAGGGGGACGCCCTGGCGTGCATGGAGCACGGGGATCAGGAACGCCGGCGTGCTGATGAGCGTCGATGTCGCGGTCTGGGCCAGAAGACCGAGCGCCAGCATTACCCACGGTCGCACTCCGAGTTTCTGTTGCATGCCTGCTCTCCGTTTGCCCGACTGCTGGGATACCATATTGGTATACCACACCGCAGCCGTGGCTAAGGAGCAAGCCGATGGATCACCGAGAACCGTCGTCGCTGCACGCTCGCATTCGCGATGCGATCCTTCGTCTGGATCTGGCGCCAGGTCAGCGACTGAGCGAGCGCGGCCTCGAACCCGAATTCGGCGCATCCCGCACACCCATCCGTGCTGCGCTGATGCGGCTCGAATCGGAGGGGCTCGTACGACGGGACGCCAGGGGATGGGCTGTCGCGCCCATCGATCTGGACGAGATCCGGGCGATCTCGGAGTTCCGCGAGACGATCGAGTCTGCCGCGGTTCGTCTGGCAGGAATTCGGGCGTCGCGAGAAGATCTCGAGGCCCTCCTCGATCTCGCGAGTTCAGCCGATTCCGTTGAGACTCCCGAGAACAGCCTGGTGACGGGCACGAGCTTTCACCTCGAACTCGCGCGCCTGTCTGGTAACGAATACCTGCGGACTGCAATGGAGGGCGTGATGACGCGCCTGTATCGCACCCGATGGCTTGAGGTGCAGTCGGTCGAGTCCCGCGAGCGGGTACACGCCGAGCACGAAGCGCTGGTTGCCGCGTTGCTCGTCGGCGACGTTACAGGGGCGGAACGCGCTGCGACGAGCCACCTTCGCGGCACGGAATCACGACTGGTTGAGTCTCTGCAAGGCAGTCGGCTCCGCCTTCGCGCAAACGGCATCCCCGTGGAGGGCGGCCGCGCGTAACGGCGCCCAGCCGCAGCCGACCTGCTGCAGCCGACCTAGCTCTCTGGCAGGCCCAGATTGAAGTTCGAGTTCTTACGAGAAAACATGTCGAGGCGCTGGTCGGCCGGCATGTTCTCGATGGCCGAGCGATATTCCGCAGAGAATCCGGTCACCTCGTCTGCGGTCGCCAGCGGAACGACCGTGTGCACGACGCGATCGCCGTACAAGCTGACGATGTTGAACGCCTGGTTCGCGTTGACTCCCGACAACAGTTTGCTGCCGTCGGCAAGATCCATCGTGTAGCAGGTCGCCGCCGCGACCGAGACCGGGATCCCTGAAAACGTGCTGTGTGTCGTGTAGTGAAGGTGCCCGCCGAGGATGCCCCGAACATCCGTCCCCTCGATGACAGCCGCGAGACGATCCTGTCCTTGCAACTCCAGCATCTCCATCGCCCAGAGCAGCGGCGTCGGGATCGGTGGATGATGCACCGCGATCAACGTCCCGTGCTGCGCCGGCGTCGCAAGGATGCCCGCGAGCCAGTCGAGCTGGTCGTCGGACAGGTCCCCGTGGTGATAACCAGGCACTGTTGTGTCGAGCGAAATGATTCGAAGCCCGCCGATGTCGTAGACGCGATCCTGTGGCGACTCGCTTCCTTCGACATCGAACAGCTCGTGCGAATATTGCAGCCGCTCGTCGTGATTTCCCATCACCCAGATCACCTGCGCTCCGAGCCGCGCGGCAACCGGTTCGACAATTCCGCGGAGCCGGGCGTAGGCATCCGGTTCGCCCAGATCGGCGAGATCACCGGTGAAAACAATGGCCTCAGGGCGCACATCCGACTTCTCGAGCTGCGCGAGAGCTCGCTCGAGGTTCTTTTCGGTCGTGACGGAGCCAAAAAGCTGGGCTCCCTCTTTGAGAAAGTGCGTGTCGCTGATGTGCGCGATTGTGTGGGTGGGCGCCGGATGCTGGCCGAGTTGAGTCACGCGACAAGACTAGAACTCGGGGAGTCCCGGGAGCGCAATTGCTGTCTTAAGCGCCGGTGTCGTCTTCGTGAAACTACGAAGA
>JAUZFR010000011.1 GCA_030840335.1 Actinomycetota bacterium
CCGACCGAACTCGACCTCGGCGTGCACCCGCTCACGCGGACACCCGTCCCCGTTCCCGTCCTCGCATGGGTCCGATACGACGCCATCCCGCTGAAGGTCGAAGCTCGCGCCGTCGCATGGACGAATCGGGCTGTCGCGATCGAATGGGACGCCCCCGGCGGGCCGCATCGCGCTTGGGTATGGGCCTCGGCAATTGAACGTCGACAACGTTAGGAATAGGTGTGGCCGATTGTATTCGGCCATGCCCACCAGTCTATGGCGCGGGTCTACCAGTCGATTGTGCGCGTACGACCGATGAGGCAGCGGCCGGTCGACAGCAGGGGCGCGACAAAGTAGTGAAAGTCGACATTGCCGGACTGGCCGATGAGGCATGTGCCGTTCATGCGGACAGAGAATTCGATGTTCCATGCGTCAAGCCCGATGGACGTCTTGTCGGGCGTGATCTCCATGTCCTTTTTGTTGAAACCCGCCTTGACGAACGTGTCGATGATCTTCCGACCCTTCACGTTGTCGTGGTGGTGCAGCAGCGCGTACCCGACCGCACGAAAATAGGCGGCATTGTCTTGCGCTGTCCCCGTCGGGTCCAGCGTGGGCTTCGGTCGCGGCGCCGGCAGGCCAGCGGATGCGGATGGCGCGATGGTCGGTGAGGCCGGCGTCGAGGTTGCCTGTGTCGGCACGCATCCGGCGAGAACGCCACCGATCGAGATCGTCGCGAGCACGCCGATCAGGTGCCGGATGCGGCGGGCTCGCTGTGCACGCATCGGTCGCTCCCCTCATGCTGGCCGCGGTCGCGACGCACCCACGGCGATTCTAGACGGCGGGTCTGCCATGGGCCACAAGCGCTTCACCACACCTAGACGCGCGTCTCCCACCGGGCGTAAATTATGCCGCATGCCCGGAAAATCAACCCCGGAGCCCGTCGCGCTTGCTTCGGTTGCGCGTGTGCTGAACGAGGGTCGCACCACCGTCGTCTTTCACCGAACCTTTGCATCGTCGCGGGATCACGTCTGGGAGCTGATCACCGATCCCGATTTGCTCCGCCTCTGGGCGCCACACACCGCCGATCGCGACCTCGGTTCGGTCGGCAAAGTGACGTTCACGATGCTCGGCGACGTTGTGGACTCTCCCACCGCGGTACCTGACATCGAGGTGCCCGGCGCGGTTCTGATTGCGATTCCGTACGAGCAGCTCGAGCACAGCTGGGCGGGAGACGTGCTGGCGTGGCAACTCGACGACGAGGAAGACGGCACCGGACTGACGCTTCGTCACACCTTGTCTGACGCGGCGATGACCTCCGCCGTCGCGGCGGGCTGGCACCTTTGCCTCGACGTTGCAGGGTCGGCGCTGGCTGGGCATCCGACCGCTCCGGTGCGCGGAATGGAAGCCATGAACCATGGTTGGACCGATCTGAACGAGCGATACGCGATCGAATTGGGCGTCGAGCCGACTCGGCTGGATCTCGCCTAGAACGGCGTCTCGATGTCGGTCGCCGAACCGGCGGCGACGCCGACAAGCTGCGACGCATCCGATTCTGATTGCTCGGACGGGGCGTCGGCGTCGCTGGGGAATTCTGCGGCGATCGCGTCGACCGGCGCCGAGCCGACACTGCGCGAGAACGCCGCGGTACCCCACGCGAGATCGTGCCCGAGTGCCTCCGCGTCCACCTCGATGTTCGTGCCAGTCTTGTCACCGTTCTGCCAGTCACGGATACGAAGGCGCCCTGTGACGACGACGCGTTCGCCCTTCTTGACCGAGACCGCCGAGTTCGTGGCCAACTGGCGGAATGTCGTGATCGTGTACCAATTGGTTTCGCCGTCCACCCAGCGTTCGCTGGCGCGATCGAATTTTCGCTGGGTGGACGCGAGCCGGAAACTGGTGATGGCGAGTCCCTCGCCCGTGGTGAGGGCTCGCGGGATCGTCGCGACGATACCGGTGAGCGTGATGATGTCTGACATTGTTCCTCCGTCGCCGTGATGCACCCTGGCACCGATCGATGCCGGGCAACGGAATCGGGACGACACTCGTGCCGGGATCGTCGCCCCGATTCCGTCTCAGCCAGTGTTCGCCTCACGGCAAACAAAAAACGCCGGTCGGCCCCATTTGGGGAACCGACCGACGTTTGTTGTTCTGAGAAGGACTAGTCCGCGAAAGCGGTCTATCGAATCAGTGCTCCTTGAATTCAGGCCATTCGGCGCCGTGCTCGAGCGAAGCGTGCAAAGCACTCTTTGCCACGGCAAGGCTGGGGAAAACGCCTCGAGGAACGGTGTCCCCGAGGAGGCTGAAAGTGAAGCCCCCCTGCACCGAATGGATCGAACCGAGTGCTCCGGCTGGCCCAAAAGCCACCCAGTGTGAACGAACCAGTGTTGTGTCACTCATCTTTGAGTTCCTTATCTGTCACCGTCTATTGTGCGCCAGAAAGGTTCAATATGCGCGACTTTATGATGCGAGCACGTACTCCGCGTACGACTTGCGAATCTTGTTGACCTTCGGCAGAGCAACCGCAAGGCAGTAACCCTGTCCGGGGTTTTTTGCGAAGAAGTCCTGATGGTAGCTCTCCGCGTCGTACCAGTCGCCCAGAGGTGCGATCTCGGTCACGATGCCGCCATCCCAGTACTCGGATGCGCGATCGCGCGCCTCCTCGAACTGCGCCTTCTGCGCGTCATCCGCATAGAACATCGCCGAGCGGTACTGAGTACCGACATCGTTGCCCTGGCGATTGAGCTGCCGAGGGTCGTGCAGGCTGAAGAACACGTCGAGGATCACGGACGCGGGAATCACGGTCTCATCGAAGACGACCTTCACTGCTTCGGCGTGACCGGTAGTGCCGGTGCAGACCGACTCGTAGTCCGGGCGGTCGGTGTGGCCGCCGGTGTAGCCGGAGACGACATCCTTCACGCCCTTGAGCGTGCGGTAAACCGCATCGAGACACCAGAAACAACCACCTGCGAGAACGAATGTTTGCATGCGAAAAGCCTACTTTCCGTAAGAGGGGGAGACACCAGAAGTGTCAATCAATAGAACAGCGCACCCCCGACGTCCATTCCCCGATTCGTTGCGGCTCTAGGCTGGTCTCATGCCTTACTCTGCCGCGGATACGCGCTATGACTCGATCGAATACCAGCGCGTTGGACGGAGCGGCCTCACGCTGCCCGGAATCTCCCTCGGACTCTGGAACAACTTCGGCACGGACCGGCCGCTTGCAACCCAGCGGGCCATTCTTCGCCGCGCTTTCGACCTCGGAATCACGCATTTTGACCTGGCCAACAACTATGGACCTCCCGCCGGAGCGGCCGAATCGAACTTCGGAATCGTCTACGAAAGCGACCTGAAGCCATACCGCGATGAGTTGATCATCTCGACGAAGGCCGGCTACGACATGTGGGCGGGTCCCTACGGCGAGTGGGGCTCACGCAAGTACATGCTCGCCTCCCTCGACCAGAGCCTCGGCCGAATGGGACTCGAGTACGTCGACATCTTCTATTCGCACCGACCAGACCCCGAAACGCCGATCGAGGAGACGATGGGCGCCCTTGCGACCGCCGTCCAGTCCGGCAAGGCCCTGTACGTCGGCGTCTCGAACTACAGCCCCGAGGAGACACTTGCCGCGGCAGCAGCGCTGGCCGAACACAAGATTCCGCTCACCATTCACCAGCCGCGCTACAACATGTTCGATCGCCGCATCGAACAGGGACTGTTCCCGGTACTCGACAAGATCGGCGCCGGCAGCATCGTGTACTCCCCGCTCGCGCAGGGACTCCTCACCGATCGCTACATCGATGGCACCGTCCCCGCGGATTCGCGCGTCGCGGAGGGTCGCTGGCTCAATGAGTCGACGATCACCGAGGAATACCTCGCCCGCGCGCGTGCCCTCAATCACATTGCCAACGACCGCGGCCAGAGCCTCGCGCAGCTCGCGCTGACCTGGGTGCTCCGTCACCCGCAGGTCACGTCCGCGCTTATCGGGGCCTCGAGCGTCGCGCAGTTGGAGAACAACGTCGGCACTCTCGCGAAGCCCGCGCTCACCGCCGACGAAATCCAGGCGATCGAGCCCTTCGCAATAGACGGAACCAGCCTTCGCTAACGGATGGGCTATGTTTACGCGCTGCTCGCAGCCGTGCTGTTCGGCGCAAACGGCAGCGTGACGAAGGTTGTCATCGAGGCCGGACTCTCACCAACGCAGCTCACCCAATACCGTGTTCTCGGAACGGCCGTGATCGCTGGCCTGGTTTTGCTGGCGACTAATCACCGCGGATTCAGGGTGCCACGTCGCACACTGCTCTTTCTGGCGATCCTCGGCGTGACCGGGGTTGCGCTGCTGCAGGCCAGTTACGCGGCCGCGCTCGAGCGCCTACCCGTCGGGATCGCGCTGCTCATCGAGTACACGGCTGTGCTGATGGTTGCCCTCGTCGGATTCCTCTTTCTCGGCGAGAAAGTGCGGGCACGGATTTGGGTCGCGATTGGATGCGTGCTGGTCGGCCTCGCGGTCGTTGCGCAAATCTGGACTAACGCTCTCGACCCGCTCGGCGTCGCGCTCGGCTTTGTCGCTGCCATCACTCTCACGGTCTATTTCGTGGTCGGCGAGCGTCAGGTGTCCTCAACCCCTCCCCTGGTCGTCGCGTTCTGGACCATGACGTTCGCGGCCCTGTTTTGGGCGTTCTTCAGCGGATGGTGGGCGGTGCGGCCCGCGATTCTCGTTCATCCGGTTTCCCTGAGCGGGAATCTGGCGGCGATCGTGGTGCCCGTCTGGGTTCCGCTCGCGTGGAACATCCTGCTGGGCACGTTCGCCCCGTTCTGGCTGTCTTTCCATGCGTTGAAGCGCATGAGCGCAACCGCGGCAGGGGTGGTCGCAACCTCCGAGGTCGTCTTCGCGTTTCTCGTCGCATGGGCCTGGCTCGGCGAACAGCTGGACGGTGTGCAGATCGTTGGAGCCGTCGTCGTGTTGGTCGGCATCGTCCTTGCGCAGACGGCACGGGCGAACTCCGTGGTGGACGCGGATCTCGCGCTTCGCCCGCAGGAGAACATATCTTCGAATGTCGGACGTCGCTCGTAATCTGATCCTGTCCTTATCAGTCGGGCCGGCTGACCTTCGGAGTTCGCATCATGACAACACTCGATTTCGTCGACAACAGAATCAACACCACAACCGTCAATCGCTTCGGCATTGCGATGATCCAGTTGCACGACGAGCTATGGCGTGTGACGCGCAGCACGGGAGAAGTGCTGGGGTATATCGAGTCGTTCCCGGAGAACGGCGACCGTCGTTACCGTGCCAAGCGCATGTTCACGTCGCAGCGCCGCTCCCTGCCGCTTGGCGAGTTCTGGAGCATCGATGACGCGATCGACTGCTTCCGATTCAACTGAGTCAAGCCAGATCGCGAGACGGTTTCAATTCTGAGACACTCGGCCGTGGGGGTTAACCTCAACCCCGCCACAACGGTAGGGTGCGAGCTATGCAGTGGTGGAATGATTTCGTGGACTGGGTCAACTCGGGTGCAGGGTGGCGTGTCTTTTCGAGTGCCATTCTTCCGTTCGTGGCAATTATCGTCGCGGCTTTCCTCGCCGCGTGGATCGGTCGCGCATCCGCTCGTCGGGTGTTAGACCTTCAAGACAGAGAACTCAAAGCAGCGGCGATCATGGCGCTGATCGGCGCCGGTCGAAAGGCCGCAGTCTGGAGCTCGCTCGGGCTCGATGAGAAGCAACACATCGACAGCCTGATCAGCGAAGCAGACATTCGGGTGCGCCTCCTGCCGGTCAACGGCGCGAACGCGGCGGCAGACTGGGCGACGCACGAGCTCACCAGCATGAAAAAGAACTCCGCCACGTTCAGCTTCCAGGCCGATCAGACCTTCTTCGACTACCGCGATCGTCTGCTCGAGTGGCAGAACAAGCCGAAGCGCGCACGCAAGCTCTTCGCCTACGACCTCGAACAGTGGCGCTACGAGGATGATGTCCCCGAGCGCACCCCGGTCGCCGACCAGGAGTGGACATCGGATTCCGCGGCGAAGACGGCGACTCTTGCCGCTGCCGCCCCACCGGTTGCGCCAGTTCTCCCGGTGGCATCGCCGACGCCAGCCTCAGGTTCGTTCGCCCCGACCGCAACGACACCGCCTGCAACCACGCCGCCTCCGACGACACCCACAGTGGTCGTGCCAATGACCACGACCTCTGCCGACGGCACGCCATCGGACGACGAACATGAAGAGATCGTGGTGCACGCTGAGCACGATCACACCGATTCCGACCCCGACGGCGCAGTCGACGACGTCCACTCCACCGACTCATACGCTCCCCCGGTCACAGCCGGAACGGTGCGCCGCCGCATCGCGCCCGACGAGGGAAGCGACTCGCACTAGGCGCGTGCTTCGGCCACAAACGAGGCGTTCGGTTGACGGCTGCCTCTAGAATGGATGCCTTGCCTCCGTAGCTCAGGGGATAGAGCAGGAGCCTTCTAATCTCTTGGTCGCAGGTTCGAATCCTGCCGGGGGCACCACTCTTCGAGGCGCTGCCTCCTGATGTCCGTGTCGCTATTGCCAGTGGCTGTGTGATGCGGTGCGGTGAGCACGTTCCGCGCTCTGCGCCAAGTTCGGGGTCTCCGCGATGTTTAGCGATTCAGATCGGGCTCGGACGACGGCTGCCATTCACGCCTGATCAGCCCGTACACCCACGAGTTCGATACCTCGCCGTTCACGATGCAGTCCTCTCGCAATGTCCCTTCACGCACGAATCCGAGCTTTTCCAGGACGTGGGCTGAAGCCTCGTTGCGCGTATCAGTCTCCGCTTGGACACGATTCAAGTCCAGGGTGTTAAATGCCCATTTCAGCAAGGCGCGCCCGGCCTCCGTCGCGTAGCCGTGGCCCCACGCCGCATCGTCCAGGCAGTAGCCCATTGACGCGCTGCGGTAATCGGGATTCCACTGGGTCAAAGTGCACCATCCGATAAACGCATTGTCCGAAATCCGGTCCATGGCGAGCCGAGCGCCGGTGCCTTCCTCCGCCATGCGCCCGCACGCGGCGATGAAGCGTTCGGCGCTGCCGCGTTCAGTCCATGGCGGAGCATCCCAGTAGCGCAGGACGTAGGCGCTGCTGTGCAACGCGAACAGGGCATCCACGTCCGCGCTGGTAAACGGGCGCAACCGAAGGCGAGCGGTCCCTAACGTGGGGGTCGGTAAGGACATGCGTGCCATTGTGTCCTGCCGCGTGAAGGTCACGCAACCATCCACACACGCCCGGGCACCATCTACATTGCCAGCTGTCGACCTCGAGGACGGCGAGCGTAACCGGTGCTGAGTCACCGATGTCGTGAGACATCAGAGCGTTGGTAGCGGGAGCCGGGAACGCTAGCGTTGCAGCCATGTTGAGACAGGTCGCGGATGGTGTGCTGGTCCACGAGAGCGAGTTCTGCCAGAGCAACGCCGTTGTCGTGCAGGGCCGGGATGGCGTGTTGCTCATCGACCCCGGAGTGCACGCCGACGAAATGGCCTGCCTCGCGAAGGACCTGTCAGATACGGGCCAGAGCGTTGCAGTCGGCTTTTCGACGCATCCTCACTGGGATCACCTGCTCTGGCACTCCGGTCTCGGCTCGCCGCCCCGTTACAGCACCGCGCGCTGCGCGGCCACTGCCCGAGATCGACTGTCGAACGGGATCGATCCACAGCGGCTTGGCATCCCTGAACAGGTATTGCTCGACCTGATCGGCCTCATCACGGGCTTGCCCTCCGAGACGGCGCAGATTCCCTGGGATGGCCCGCGCGTCCGGATTCTCGAGCACCAGGCACATGCGCCGGGCCATGCGGCGCTATTGATTGAAGAGCGCGGAGTTCTCGTCGCCGGCGACATGCTTTCGGACGTCTTGATTCCCATGCTCGACCTGAACGGGACCGCTGACCCGATCGAGGACTACCTCACTGCGCTCCGCCTGCTCGAGAGCGTGACGGGCGAGGTCGATGTCCTCATCCCCGGCCACGGGTCCGTCGGCGGAGCCGAAGAGGGCGGAGCTGATCTGATACGTGCACGGATCGACCAGGATCGGGCGTACGTGCTCGCCTTGCGTGACGGCCAGGATTCGAGCGACCCACGGATCGGCCCATCGGCCAAGCCCGGCTGGGAATGGGTGAGCGACGTGCACGCAGGGCAACTCCAGCGCCTCGCCCAAAGAAGCGAGCGCGACGGGACGCCCGGCTAGCGATCCAGTGCTACGGCGCCAGCCTCTGCCGCGGTGCCGCACTCCCCCGCCACGGCCGATCGAAACGGGCGCCCGTCTGGCGGGATGAACGCCAGGCCATGATGACCAGCACCAATGCACCGGGCGGCACGAATCCGAGAAGCGCCCAGAACCCGGAAAAGTTCGCGTCGTGGAGTCGGCGCACCATCAGGCTGACGTTGGGCACGATTGTGACCCAGGTCCACGTTCCGATCATGATCTGCAACCAGGCCGGAGTCGCAACCGGGTGGTCGGCGAATGTCGCGCTGACCACCTGGAAGGCGGAAAGGTCGTCGCCAAGCCCCGGCCCGAAAGGTCCAGAGATGCGGATGAGCGGTTCGTTCCACCCCGCCGTTATCGTCCGCACCTGATAGTTCTGGCAGTCCGCGGTCATAGTGTGGAGACATGGCCAACAAAGTCAAGAAGCCGGCGCGGAATCTCGATATCGTCCACGACTGGTGGCGTGCCGCGAACT
>JAUZFR010000085.1 GCA_030840335.1 Actinomycetota bacterium
ATCGAGCGTCGTCTCTGTGCGACCGCCGTGAGTTGTCACCACAAAGCCGGACTCCGCCGCTGTGCTGCGCTTGACGTCCAGGCTCAGCACGAGCACCTGCGCTCCGAAGCGGTCCGCGATCTCATCGATGAGCCCTGGGCGGGCGATGGCGGCGCTGTTCACTCCCACTTTGTCGGCACCGCTCGCGAGGAGTCTCGCGACATCCTCCGTGCTGCGGACTCCCCCGCCCACTGTGAGCGGGATAAACACCTGCTCCGCGGTGGCGCTGACGACGTCGTACATCGTGGCGCGGTCATCCACCGTGGCCGTCACGTCGAGAAACGTAATCTCGTCTGCGCCCTGGTCGAAGTACTTTCGAGCAAGCTCGACCGGGTCACCCGCGTCGCGCAGGTTTAGAAAGTTGACGCCCTTCACGACGCGCCCGGCGGCGACGTCGAGACAGGGAATCACTCGTACGGCTACGGCCATCTGAGGCTCCCGGCTCGCATTAGATCCGCGCGGCGTGAATGGAACTGACGAGGATTGCGCGAGCGCCGAGTTCATAGAGCTCGTCCATCACGTGATTGGTGTCGGTTCGAAGAACCATCGACCGCACCGCTACCCATTCCGGATCGCGCAACGGAGAGATCGTTGGTGATTCAAGGCCCGGGGTGACACGGGTCGCGGCATCCAGCAGGCGCAGCGGAACGTCGTAGTCGACGAGCACGTACTGGCGGGCGACGAGAACGCCCTGGAGTCGACGCTGCAGCGTGGTGATGCCGGCCAGGTCCGTTCTGGCGCTGATCAGAACAGCACTCGATTCGAGGATGACCGGGCCGAAGATCTCGAGGCCCTGCGCACGCAGGGTGGACCCTGTCGAGACGACATCGGCGACGGCATCCGCAACACCGAGCTTGACCGCGGATTCGACCGCGCCATCCAGCGAAACCAGAGTCGCCGTCACCCCGTTGGATGCGAGAAAGTCGCCGACGAGCCCCGGGTAGCTCGTCGCCACCCGTACGCCCTCGAGCGACGCGAGATCGGTGAACTGGCCGGCTCGACCGGCGAAACGGAAGGTGGACTCACCGAAATCGAGACTCGCGATCTCGACCGCCGCGGACCCCGAGTCGAGCAGGAGGTCTCGGCCGGTGATGCCGACATCCAGCGCCCCGGAACCGACGTAGGTCGCGATATCTCGCGGCCGGAGGTAGAAGAACTCAACGTCGTTGCGCGGATCGGCGACGGTAAGGGCGCGGGGATCCCTGCGGCCGGCGTAACCGGCCTCGTACAGCATTTCTGCGGCTGTCTCGCTCAGGGAGCCCTTGTTGGGCACCGCAATTTTCAGCATGATGACACTCTCAGGTCGAAGGAAATGGGTTACTGGCGCGGTGCTTAGAGATGTCGGTAGACATCGGCGGGCGTCAGTCCCTTCGCAACCATGAGAACCTGCAGGTGGTAAATGAGCTGGGAGATCTCCACGGAGGTCTCGGTGTCGGACTGGTACTCGGCGGCCATCCAGACCTCGGCTGCCTCTTCGACGATCTTCTTGCCGATGGTGTGCACGCCCGCATCCAGTTCTGCAACTGTGCCGGAGCCTTCGGGGCGCGACACGGCTTTCTCGCTGAGCTCAGCGAAAAGGTCGTCGAAGGTTTTCACGGATGCAACGCTACCGGATGCCCCGGCAGCGTTGCGTCCAGTGACCTTGTTGAGGCGCGGCCTTACTTCACGCCGAGCAGGTCGATCACGAAGATCAGCGTGCGACCGGAAAGGCGGTGTCCGCCACCGACCGGACCGTAGGCGAGGTGCGGCGGACAGATGAGTTCGCGGCGTCCGCCGACCTTCATGCCGGGGATGCCCTCCTGCCAGCCCTTGATCAGGCCGGAGAGCGGGAACGAAATCGACTGGCCGCGGCCCCAGGATGAGTCGAACTCTTCGCCCGACTCGAAGTCGACGCCGAGGTAGTGAACGTCAACCGTCGCGCCGGGAGTCGCTTCGGCTCCGGTGCCCTCTTCGATGTCGATGATGACGAGTTCGGTGGGCTCCGGACCCTCGAAGAACTCGATCTCTGGCTTAGTGCGGGGGGAATCTGTCATACGACCAGTCAAGCAGACACGATTGGGTCAGTCGTGCGAGTGCGTTTCTGCGGCCGCGCGAAGAAGTGCGATCTGCTCGGCGGGCTCACCACGGAACACGCTCGATCCGGCGACAAAAGTGTCGGCACCCGCCTCTGCGGCGATTGCGATGGTCGTCTCGTTGATTCCGCCGTCGACCTGGAGCCAGACATCCAGCCCTGTCTTCGAGACCTGCTCACGAAGCAGGGCGAGCTTCGGCATAGTGGATTCCATGAACGATTGCCCGCCAAATCCCGGCTCGACCGTCATCACCAGCACCTGGTCGAACTCGTCAAGCAGTTCGAGATAGTCCTCGACGGGCGTACTCGGCTTGAGCGCGATGCCGGCGCGGGCGCCGATATCCCGCAGCCGGCGAGCAAGGCCAACCGAATCGCCGGTCGCCTCCGCATGAAAGGTCACCGAGAACGCACCAGCCTCTGCGTAGCCAGGCGCCCAGCGGTCGGGGTTATCGAGCATCAGATGCACGTCGAGAGGCTTTGGGGTGACCTCCTGCAAGCGTGCGACCATCGGCAACCCAAAGGTGAGGTTCGGCACGAAATGGTTGTCCATGACGTCGACGTGGATGTAGTCGGCCGACGCAATGCGTTGCAGCTCCGACTCGAAGTTCGCGAAATCGGCGGCCAGAATCGACGGGTTGATGCGGATCGACATTCTCCGACCCTACCGAGTCATTCGCTGGGGTTCGCGCTTAATCTCGACTGTCCCGCCTTTCCCAGCAATTGGATGAACATCGCGTCCGTGCCGTGACGATGCGGCCAGAGTTGTACGTGTGGCGCCACCGGCAGATCGAGGGGCTCGCGAACGACCGAGGCCAGGACCTGCTGCGTGTTGATCAGCTCGACGGTGCCGCCGCTTCGACGTGTCGCAGACTGGATCGCGACGCGTGTCTCGCCCAGATGCGGGGAACACGTGACGTAGGCGAGGATTCCGCCGGGAGCCAGCGCGTCGATCGCGGACTGCAGAAGCCGAGACTGCAACTCAGCGAGATCGGCGACATCGCGCGGCTGCTTGCGCCAGCGCGCTTCGGGTCGCCGGCGAAGAGCTCCGAGACCGGTGCACGGCGCGTCCAGCAGAATGCGATCGAACTGGCCCGGATGCGTTTCACCGATTGACGTGCCGTCGCTCTCCCACACCTCCGGGGGAGCGTCGAAGACCGCAAGCGCATTCCGTACGAGCTGGGCGCGTGCCGGAACGAGCTCGTTGGCGACCAGAGTGGCTCCGCCCTTGAGCGCTTCGGCCGCAAGGAGGGCGGCCTTGCCGCCGGGACCTGCGCACAGGTCGAGCCAGCGCTCCCCCTCGGTGACCGGGCGCGCTCGCGTCAGCGCAAGCGCCGCGAGCTGTGAGCCTTCGTCCTGCACGCGCGCCGTACCACTGCGAACCGGCGCGAGCTTCATGGGGTCTCCGCTGTCGAGAGTCGCGCCGACCGGCGAGAACGGACTCGCGTGCGCATCCAGTTCTGCAACGGTGGAGAAGCCGGGCAAAGCGGTGAGGCTGACGCGCGGTGGCACGTTGTCCGCCGTGAGCAGCTCGACGAGTTCGCCTTCTCGGTGCTCCGCGGCGAGAGCCTGACGAAACGCGCGCACCACCCACTGCGGATGCGAGAACTCCACCGACAGTCGGTCGTCTTCGCTCGTGGTCGCGGCGAGTACTCGCTCACGCCAGACCTCGGCGGGTGTTCGCGTGATCGTGCGAAGTACGCCATTCACGAACCCGGTCGCCGAGTTCGAGCCAACCGTCTTGGCAAGCGAAACCGCCTCATCGACCGCAGCGTGCTGGGCCACGCGCAGCGAAAGCAGCTGGTGACAGGCGAGACGAAGAACATCGAGGATGGGTGGGTCGATCTTGTCCGCCGATCTTGCTGCCGCCAGCTCGATCACGCGGTCGTAGTAGCCGCGGAGTCGCAGGGTGCCATATGTCAACTCGGTGGCAAGCGCGGCATCCGCTTCGGACAGGCGGGCACGCTCGAGCCTGACGGGCAGCAGCAGGTTCGCGTACGCATCCGATTCGCGAACGGCCATGATGACGTCGAGGGCGATGCGCCTGGCCGGCTGGACCCGAGACGGTGCGGCCGCGCTCGATCGTGGTCGATCGGCGCTCATCGCGCCACCGCATTCGTGCTCGCGGGCCGCCCGCGCCACCAGTCCGGCGCTGCCATGGCCTTCTTGCCCGCCGGCTGAACCGTGATGAGTTCGATCGGATGCGTCGCGGTTCCCACCAGCAGGCGCCGGGCGGATAAGCGCAGTTCGCCAGGCGCGATCGACGCGGCATCACGGGCAATCGCCGCATCCAGGACCTTGATCCGCACGTCGTCGACCGTTGTGAATGCCCCTGGCTCCGGCGTCACGCCACGAATGAGGTTTGCGACGGACACGGCGTCGCGCGTCCAGTCGATACGACCGTCGTCGAGTGTGAGCTTGGGGGCGAGCGTCACGTCGCCACGCTGCTGTTCAGCTCGCGCGGTGCCGTCGGCAAGCGCGTCGACGACTCGCAACAACAGCTGTGCTCCCGACTCCGACAGCGACTCGAGAAGGTGGCCGGATGTCTCGACGCCACCGATGGCCTGGGTCAGCTGCCCGAAGACATCGCCCGCGTCCAGCTCGGGCACCAGCTGAAACACGCTCGCTCCGGTCAGGTCATCGCCCGCGATGATTGCCCGTTGCACGGGCGCTGCGCCGCGCCAGCGCGGCAGGAGAGAAAAGTGGAGGTTGATCCAGCCCAGTCGAGGCGAAGACAACAGCGGCTCGCGCACGAGACCGCCGTAGGCCACGATGACCCCAAGGTCGGGCTCCATCGCGGTCACCGCCTCGGTCACCTCTGCGCCGAGTCGGTTTGCTCGGATCACGTGCAGCCCGAGTTCGGCCGCGACGTCGGCAACAGGAGTTGGGGTGAGAATACCGCGCCGGCCCTGAGGCGAATTTTCTCGAGTGATCACGGCGCGAATCTCGTGATCGCTGTCGGCCAGCAGTCGCAGGCTCGGCACGGCGGCGGCGGGGCTGCCGGCAAACACCAGCGAGAGCGAAGTCATTGGTCAATTCTCTCGCACGGCGCACGGGCTATTCGACGAATGGTTCGACGTCATCGAACCGCACCCGCAGGTTCGGCGGAAGTGGTGGCCGCGGACCTTTAGTAGGTGCGGCGCGCCTGCGCGTTGTCGCTGCCCGAATGACCTCTGCGCGGAGCGCGGAAGCGACTGCGGCACCCATTCCGTAGTCGAACCGCACGATCGTGCGGACCGCGCCCGGCTCGGTATCGACCGGTCCGAGAACGTCGTCCCGCGCAATCGGAGCCGCCTCCACGGCCGCGTCGATTGCGCCGGCGACGGCATCGAGCGCGCCGGTTACGGTCGCGACGCGCACGGCTGGCGGAAAGCGGAGCCTGCGGCGATCCGCGAGTTCCGCGCGCGCGTAGTCGGCCTGTCGCCAGGTCGCGAGTGCGGACGCGAGCGCGCCCCCGACGCCGACCAGTATGGATGGCGCTCCGCGCGCCGCGAGTGCCACGGCGTTCGACCACCAGCGAAGGCAGTCTTCCCCCACTCGGAGGCTTTCGCGCGCGACCATGCGCTCACCATCCAGCAGAAGGACGGCCCGATAGCCGCCGGCCGCGATGGGCTCGGCGCCTCGCGTGGCGATCACGAGAGCTGGTTCGGGGCCCACCGAGAGGATCGGTCGGTCGCCATCCGCAAGAATGATGCGCACCCCGGGGAACGCACGCCCGAGGTCTTCCGCCGTGCGGGTGGCCCCGGCGCCAACGAACCGCAGCTTCGTACCTTGACAGTTGTCGCAGTGCCAGTCGACAGCAAGGGCACCACACCAGGCGCATGCGGGCACGGAGCGTGCGGATTTCTGCTGCAGCGGACCTTCGCAGCGGAGGCAGCGCGCCGACTGGCCGCAATCGACGCAGGCCAGCCGCGGCGCGTACCCCGGCCTCGCCACCTGAACAAGTACCGGTCCGGATTCGAGCGCGGCCCTCGCCTCGCGCCACGCGCTCGACGGAATGCGCGCCTGCGCCGCCAGCCGATCGGACGAAGCCTGTTGCACCGTGGGGATCACCTTCGGCAAGACGGCCGGCGTTGGCGTGACCGATTCGAGCCAGCCCAGCTCGACCAGCCGCTCCACCTCGGTGCTGCGAGAGTTGCCGACGAACATGAGCGCGCAGTGTTGCTGTTCCTGCCGGAGCAACGCAGCATCACGACTGTGAACATACGGAGCCAACGGTTCGGTATGGAGCGGGTCGCCGTCGTCCCACAGCGCGACGAGCCCCAGGTTCTCTGCGGGCGCATAAACGACCGAACGGTTTCCGATGATCGCGAGGGGCTGGTTCTCAAGGCACCGCAGAAATGACCGATAGCGATCCGGATTCGACTGGCGAGCATCCAGCCGCACGATCCGCTCGGCGGGGAGCACTGCGGCAAGTGCCGCGGCGAGTTGCTCCTGATCGCGATAGTCGGGTACAGCGAGGATCGCCGACTTGCCCAGCGAGATCGCTTGTGTCGCGGCGGCCGCCAGCGTGACTGCCCACCGTCCGACCCACACGCCGGCCTCACCGGCACTGCCCTTGCCGACCTCGACCACACCGACCTCGACCACACCGGGCAGCGCGTCGACGGCGAGCCGACCACCCGCCGCGATCGCGGATTCGATGCGACCCGCACCATAGCCGTCGATGGGCGTCGCGGTGATCTCGACGACTGCGCTCGGCCGCTCCGCTGCCAGCCACGCCTTCTCGACGCGCACCTGCCGTGATGGAACGGCAAGCCTCACGATGTCAATTGCCGATCCAGCCGCACGATCGGCCGCCTTGCGGGACAGAATCGCGATTTCTGGCGTCAGCACCGAAATGGGCGACACGATCGCCTCGAGATCGCTCAGCACGCCCGAGTACTCACCACTGTCAACCAGCTCGACCACAAACCCGTCGGCAACCCGGCCTGCCGAGCGCAGCGGCACGCGCACCCGCACGCCCAGCTGAATGTCGGCACGCAGATCGTCGGGGATTCGATAGTCGAAGAGCCGATCGAGTTGGGGCAGCGGTGAATCGACGAGCACTCGGGCGATGGACGCCCCTACCATGCCGCCACCTTCATGAGCTAGCGCTTTGCCATGAACTAGAGCTTTGCCGCATCGCGCAGTGCGTCTACCCGGTCGAGACGTTCCCACCCGAAGTCGGGCAGTTCACGACCGAAGTGACCATAGGTCGCGGTCGCCGCGTAGATCGGTCGCAGGAGGTCGAGTTCGCGAATGATCGACGCCGGGCGAAGATCGAAGACCTGCCGGATTGACTTGATGATCGTGTCGTCGTCAACGTGGCCAGTGCCGAAGCTCTCGACATAGAGCCCAACCGGTGCAGCCTTGCCGATGGCGTACGCGACCTGCACTTCGAGGCGGTCGGCGAGCCCTGCCGCAACCGCGTTCTTAGCGACCCAGCGCAGTGCGTAGGCGGCCGAACGGTCGACCTTCGACGGGTCTTTCCCGCTGAAGGCACCGCCACCATGGCGAGCAGCGCCGCCGTAGGTGTCGACGATGATCTTTCGCCCGGTGAGACCGGCGTCTCCCTGCGGCCCCCCGATGTGGAATACACCGGTGGGGTTGATCAGGATGCGGGTCGCGCTCGAGTCGAGCTCGACCAGGTCGAGGACTGGTCGGATGACGAGCTCCGAGATTACTTCACGAAGTTCTGCGGTCGAAATCTTCGGTGAGTGCTGAGTGGACAACACGACGGTCTCGACGCTACGCGGGATGGCGCCCTCGTAGCCGATTGTCACCTGAGTCTTGCCGTCTGGGCGCAGGTAGTCGACGAGGCCGGACTTTCGCACCTCTGCGAGGCGCTCGGCCAGGCGATGCGCCACCCAGATCGGGATCGGCATGTATTCCCGCGTCTCGGTGGTCGCGTAGCCAAACATGATTCCCTGGTCACCCGCGCCCTGCAGATCATCGACGTCTGAACTGGACTCTTCGCGTGATTCGAACGCCGAGTCGACTCCCTGCGCAATGTCGGGTGACTGCCCACCGATTGAAACGGACACGCCGCACGAGCGGCCGTCGAACCAGACGTCTGAGGAGTTGTACCCGATGTCTGAGATGCGCTTGCGCACGATCGACGGGATGTCGACATACCCGGTCGTGGTGACTTCACCTGCCACGTGCACGAGACCGGTGGTGACAAGCGTCTCGACTGCGACGCGCGCATGCGGGTCTTCTGTCAGGAGTGCGTCGAGGATGCTGTCACTGATCTGGTCACAGATCTTGTCAGGGTGTCCCTCGGTGACGGACTCAGAAGTGAAGAGACGCAGATCCGTGCTGCTCATGCAAAAGACTCCAGGTGGATCGGGCGTTAGGACCGCACGGACAACACGTCCAGAATACGATCGGCCACCGTCGTCTTGCTCCCGGTGGCCTCGCCAACTATATCGCCGGTGGCATTCAGGATCGTGACTGTGTTGAGGTCGGTGGCAAAGCCCGTGGTCCAGCCGACGTTGTTGAGGACGAGATAGTCGCAGCCCTTGCGCGCGATCTTCGCGCGAGCGATCAGCAGTAGTTCGGCTGGATCCGTTTCGGTCTCTGCTGCGAAGCCGATAATGACCTGCCCGGGCCTACGGGCTGCCGAGAGATCGTGCAGGATGTCCGGATTCCGGACCAGGTTCAGCTGAAGAGTGTCTCCCTGCGTCTCCTTGCGGATCTTGCCCTCGGCGACGGTATCCGGGCGGTAGTCCGCGACGGCGGCTGCCATGATGACGACATCCGCTGTCGCTGCCGCAACGTGAGTTGCCTCGGCGAGTTCGAGCGTGGTGCCGACGTGCTCAACGGTCACGTGTGCCGGTGCGTCGACTTCGAGGTTCGCGCCGATCAGCGTGACCTCGGCGCCACGAGCGGCCGCGGCAACGGCAAGGGCAATGCCCTGTTTGCCGCTCGATCGATTGCCGATGAACCGAACCGGATCGAGGGGTTCGCGTGTGCCACCGGCGGTGATCACGATCTGCCTGCCGTCGAGGTCGCCGGGTTCTGCCGCGGGCGCAACCACAGCGAGGGCGGCGGCGACAATGTCGTCCGGCTCAGACATCCGGCCGGGGCCGGAATCTTTTCCGGTCAGCTGGCCGATCGCGGGCCCGACGACGTGGATGCCACGCTCACGCAGCGTTGCAATGTTCGCCACCGTCGCGGGGTTTTGCCACATCTCGGTGTGCATCGCCGGGGCGATCACGAGAGGCGCGCGACTCGCGAGAATTGTGTTGCCCAGCAGGTCCGCCGCGAAGCCGCCGGCGAGCTGCGCGATGAAATTGGCCGTCGCCGGAGCCACGATGATCAGTTCCGCAGCCTGGCCGATTGCCACGTGGCGCACTTCCGCGACACCTTCGTAGAGATCGGTGTAGACAGGATTGCGGCTGATCGCCTCGAGCGTTGGCTTACCCACGAACCGCAGAGCGGCATCCGTGGCGACCACCTGGACGGAATGTCCGGCCAGCACGAGGGCACGTACGACGCCCACCGCCTTGTACGCCGCGATGCCGCCGGTTATCCCGACAACGATGTTCACGGCGCAACAACGTTCACGGCGGCGACCTGTACAGGATTCGAGAAGGTGAGGTTACTCTTCGATCAGCGAGGTGAGAACGAGACGGTCATCGTTGATCTCGCGGAGCGCAACAGACAACGGCTTGTCATCGATCGTCGAGTCGACGAGCGGGCCGACGTTGTCGAACAGGCTGCCTTCGTGCAGGTCGGCGTAGTAGTCATTGATCTGGCGCGCGCGCTTCGACGCGAAGATGACGAGTGCATACTTCGAGTCGACCTTCGAAAGAAGCTCGTCGATGGGTGGATCAATGATTCCGGTCTGCTTGTCAGCCACGGGAAACTCCTAAATTGTTTGGCGAGGGAGAAGTAGTTGCGCCCGCACTTCACTCACGACCTTTACGGCCTGGAAGTGGGCACTGCCGTCAATTCTACGACTTCTTGCGCTGCAACGGCGACGTCGGTGTTCACGACACGGTAATCGAACTCATCCTGGGCGGCGAGTTCGATCTTCGCGGTCTCGAGTCGGCGGGCCTGCTCCGACGGATCTTCCGTGCCTCGACCGGTGAGTCGTCGTACCAGTTCTTCCCAGCTGGGCGGCAGGAGGAAGACGAGGATCGCATCCGGCATTTCTTCGCGGACCAGCCGGGCGCCCTGCAAATCGATCTCGAGCAACACCCGCTTTCCGGCGGCGAGAGCGGCGTCGATGGGCGGACGCGGAGTGCCGTAGCGAAACGAGTTATGCACGACCGCCCACTCGAGCAGCTCGTGATTCGCGATCATCCGGTCGAATTCGGCATCGCTGACGAAGAAGTAGTGCACGCCGTCGATCTCGCCCGGGCGCGGCGCTCTCGTTGTGGCGGAGACGCTCAGGTGGATTTCGGGATGATGCTCGCGGATATACGCCGACACCGTTCCCTTGCCGACCGCGGTAGGCCCAGCGAGCACAACGAGTCGCGTCGGCTCAACGCCGCCTTCCCGCGCGGTCAGGTAGTTCCAGAGGCTGCTTCGCTGGCGGACGCCGAGCCCGCCCGTGCGCTTCGACTCCGCGATACCGAGTTCGTTCATGACCTTCGCGACGCGAGTCGGACCAAGCGTGGGCACGCTGGTCAACAACTCGCGCACGCGCAGCGTGGCCTCCGGCGACTGCGGGTCCGACCAGGCAGCATCCAGCACGTCCCGTGCGGTGCGAGCCTTCGCGGCGACGTCATGCTTGACAGCGGCCCTTGCGCGTCGTGCTGCGACGGCTGCACGCGATGCGGCGGCGCGGTCGACCGGTGGTGGAGCAGGGCGAGGTGTCATGCGGCGTAGACCTCGGCGAGATCACGCACCTGTGTCGCGATCGCGGTGGCTATCCCCTCGGGACCGGCGTCGAGGATGCCGCGTGACGAGCTCACAAGCACATTGCCGGCGGCGGCGCCATAGAGTTCGCGGATGTCGGAGAGCTGCGCCCCCTGGTGCCCGAAACCCGGCGCGAGGATCGGAGTTGCCGCCAGAGTCCCGGGGACTATCCCGAAGTCGGCCAGATCAACTGTCGCCCCGAGAACGACGCCAAGGGAGCCAAGCAATGACGGCGTTGCAACCGCATTTGACCTGACCACGCCATCAACGATACTCGCGGCGACCGTCAGTCCCGCGTGGATCCCGCGCCCGACAATTGCCGTCTGCGTTTCATAGCTCTCGGGATTCGAGGTGGCCGCAAGCACGAACAGCCCCTTGCCGGATGCCAGCGCGAGACGCCAGGGTTCGTCCAGTGACCCGAGGCCCTGGTATGCGCTCACGGTCATTGCGTCTGCCTCGAGCGGCGACCCGGGCGTCAACCACGCCTGTCCGTAGGCCTCAACACTCGTGCCGAGATCGCCGCGCTTGACGTCTGCGATCACAACGAGCCCGGATGCTCGCGCAGCGCCAAGCACTTTCTCCAGCGCGGCGAAACCGGCCGAACCATGCCGTTCGAAGAATGCGACCTGCGGCTTCACGATGCCCGCTCGGCCGCCCGCCGCGTCCACGACCCGCAGCCCGAACTCGCGAACGCCCTCGGCGCTGTCAGCGAGCCCCCAGCGGTCGAGCAGATACGGATGCGGGTCTATGCCGACACAGAGGTGGCCCGCGGAGGTAAACGCGGAGAACAGCCGCTCGCCGAAAGTAGTCAACCCGCCACCCGCAATCGCTCCGCCCGATCCAGCGCGTAATCCTGCAGGCTTCGCACGTCGAATCCGTCCCTGATCGCTTCGAAGGACGCAACGGCTGCCGCGAGCTGCGCGATCGTGGTGAACAGCGGCTTGTCAGCGGCAACCGTTGCCGTGCGAATCTCGTAGCCGTCCGCCCGGGCGCTGCGGCCGCTCGGCGTGTTGATCACCACATCGACTTCGCCGGCGTTGATCAGGTCGACGATCGAAGGCTGACCTTCATCGGACGTCTGCCCGAGATCGTACTTTCGCACGACGCGAGCATCGATGCCGTTGCGTCCGAGGATCTCCGCCGTGCCCTCGGTCGCGAGGATCGCAAATCCGAGTTGCTGCAGTCGAAGCACCGGAAGGATGATCGCACGCTTGTCGCGGTCGGCAACCGACACGAAGACCGCTCCGCTCGAGGGAAGGCCCCCGTACGCCGCCTCCTGGCTCTTCGCGAACGCGCGTGGGAAGTTCGAATCGATTCCCATTACTTCGCCGGTCGATCGCATCTCCGGGCCGAGCACCGAGTCGACGATGTGGCCCTCCTTGGTACGGAATCGTTTGAAGGGCAGTACGGCCTCCTTGACGGCGACCGGCGAGTCCATCGGTACGATCGAGCCGTCCTGCGACGGCAGGAGCCCGCTCGCCACAAGTTCGCGGATGCTTTGCCCCACCATGAGCAGGGCGGCGGCCTTCGCAAGCGGGATCCCGAGCGCCTTCGACACGAAGGGCACGGTGCGGGAGGCTCGAGGGTTGGCTTCGAGCACGTAGAGAACGCCTTGGCCAATGGCAAACTGCACGTTGAGGAGGCCGCGAACGCCAATGCCCTTTGCAATCCCGAGTGTTGCTTCGCGCACGCGGTTGATCACATCGCGACCGAGGGTGACGGGCGGGAGCGTGCAGGCCGAATCACCCGAGTGGATGCCGGCCTCTTCGATGTGCTCCATGATTCCGCCGATGTACAGCTCGTGGCCGTCGAACAGGGCATCGACGTCGATCTCGATCGCGTCGTCGAGGAATCGATCGACCAGGAGCGGGGATCCGGGGCCGATGATCGCCTGGTCCTTTACGCGGTCGAAGTAGTCCACCATCGATTCGGTGTCGTAGACAATTTCCATTCCGCGTCCACCGAGCACATGCGAGGGCCGTACGAGAACGGGGTACCCGATGTTTTCCGCGATCGCGATCGCGTCGTGCGCGCCGATTGCCGTGCCGTTTTTCGGCGAAAGCAGCTTCGCGTCATCCAGAATCTTCGAAAACAGTCCGCGCTCTTCGGCAAGATCGATGGCCTCGGGCGAGGTGCCGAGGATGGGTACCCCTGCGTCCTTGAGTCCCTGTGCGAGCCCAAGCGCGGTCTGGCCGCCAAGCTGCACGATGACCCCAACCAGCTCGCCGCTCTGACTCTCGGCGTGGATGATCTCGAGCACGTCCTCGAGCGTGAGCGGCTCGAAGTACAGCCGGTCGCTGGTGTCGTAGTCCGTCGAAACGGTCTCGGGGTTGCAATTGATCATGATCGTCTCGAAACCAGCATCCGAGAGCGCGAACGACGCGTGCACGCAGCTGTAGTCGAACTCGATGCCCTGGCCGATGCGGTTTGGTCCCGAGCCGAGAATGATCACCTTGCGGCGATCGCTCGGCGTCACCTCGGTCTCGAGGTCGTAACTCGAGTAGTGATACGGAGTCAGTGCCGGGAACTCGCCCGCGCAGGTGTCGACGGTCTTGTACACCGGCCGCACGCCGACGCTCCAGCGGGCATTGCGCACCTGAGCTTCCTCGAGTCCGCGGAGCTGCGCGATCTGTGCGTCGCTGAATCCGTGGTCCTTTGCGAGACGGAACAGTGTTGCATCCAGCGGCCGAAGGGTACCGATCTCGGCGGCCACTTCATTGATGAGCACGATCTGGTCGATGAACCATGGATCGATTCCGGTAGCGGCGAAAACCTCCGCGATGGTTGCGCCGGCACGCAGCGCCTGCTGCACGGTCACGATGCGGCCATCCGTCGGGACGCTCGCGATTTCGAGCAGCTTGTCTTTCCTGCCGGGCGAGCCGTTCCAGTGGAAGCTGCTCCCCCGCTTCTCCAGCGACCGGAGGGCCTTCTGGAGCGCGGTCGAGTAGTTGCGCCCGATCGCCATCGCTTCACCGACCGACTTCATCGTGGTCGTGAGCGTCGCGTCGGCCGACGGGAATTTCTCGAAAGCGAAGCGCGGCACCTTCACCACGACGTAGTCGAGGGTGGGCTCAAATGACGCCGGGGTCACCTTCGTGATGTCGTTCGGAATCTCGTCGAGCCGATACCCGATCGCGAGCTTCGCCGCGATCTTGGCGATGGGAAAACCGGTGGCCTTCGAGGCCAGCGCGCTCGAGCGCGAAACCCGCGGATTCATCTCGATAACGATCACCCGACCGTCCGCCGGGTCAACCGCGAACTGGATGTTGCATCCGCCCGTATCGACGCCGACGGCGCGGATGATGTCGATCCCGATGTCGCGGAGGTTCTGGTATTCGCGGTCGGTGAGGGTCAGCGCGGGTGCAACCGTGATCGAGTCCCCCGTGTGGACCCCGACCGGATCTACATTCTCGATGGAGCATACGACCACGGTATTGTCCGCCGTGTCGCGCATCAGTTCGAGTTCATATTCCTTCCACCCGAGAATCGACTCCTCGAGCAGCACCTCAGTCGTCGGAGACTGGTGCAGCCCGTCGGTCACCATGCGCACGAGCTCGTCGCGGTCGTAGGCGAAACCGGATCCGAGACCGCCCATGGTGAAGGAGGGCCGAATCACGAGCGGGTAGCCGAGGTCTTCTGCGTACTGGACGGCTTCGTCAACCGTGTGCGCAATGTGGCTGCGGGCAACGTCGGCGCCGGCATCCAGCACCAGCTGTTTGAAGATCTGGCGGTCTTCGCCCTTGTTGATCGCCTCAAAATTGGCGCCGATCAATTCGACGTTGTACTTCTCGAGGATGCCGTGGTTGTGCAGGTCGATCGCCGCATTCAGGGCGGTCTGGCCGCCAAGCGTCGGCAGGATCGCATCCGGCTTCTCTTTGGCGATGATGGTTTCGATGACCTGCCAGGTGATCGGCTCGATGTAGGTCGCGTCGGCGAAGTCCGGATCGGTCATGATCGTCGCCGGGTTCGAGTTGACCAGGATGACGCGCACACCCTCTTCGCGAAGCACACGGCACGCCTGCGTGCCCGAGTAGTCGAACTCCGCGGCCTGACCGATCACAATCGGGCCGGATCCGATGACGAGGACGCTGTTGATGTCGTCGCGCTTGGGCATTAGTTCTTGTCCTTACTCGCGACAACCAGATCCCGGAAGCGGTCGAAGAGATAGTTGCTGTCGTGTGGTCCGGCTGCGGCCTCTGGGTGGTATTGCACAGAGAAGGCGGGAATGTCGAGGGCATTGAGGCCCTCGACCACGTTGTCGTTGAGGTTCACATGACTGACCTCGACCCGACCGAAACCGGCAGGAGATTCCGTGATCTCGCCGATCGGCGCATCGACTGCGAACCCGTGGTTGTGGCTGGTGATTTCGGTGCGACCGGTCGCAACATCTACGACAGGCTGGTTGATGCCGCGATGGCCGAAGGGGAGCTTGTAGGTTCCAAAGCCGAGCGCGCGACCGAGCAGTTGGTTTCCGAAGCAGATGCCGAAGAATGGCAGGCCCTCACGGAGAACGCCCTGAAGCAGTTCGACGTGTCGATCGGATGCGCCCGGGTCGCCGGGGCCGTTAGAGAAGAAGACCGCGTCGGGCTTGCTGGCGAGCAGCCGATCAAGCGTGATCGTCTGAGGAACCACATTGACGTCGAAACCACGGGCGGCGAGGTACCGCAACGTGGAGGTTTTCACGCCGAGGTCGAGCACGGCGACGGAACCGATTCGCTCACCTTCGGCTTCGAGCGAGTACCCATCGATCGTCGAGACGGTGGCCGAGAGGTTCTGACCGACCATTGACGAGGATTCACGCACAAGGCTCAGTTGCGTGTCGGCTGGCAGCGCCGCATCCAGACCCGAGAACACGCCCGCGCGCATGACGCCCGCATCTCGCAGACGGCGAGTGATCGCCCGCGTGTCGATGCCGCTGATTCCGACGACGCCCTGCTCGACCAGTTGGTCATCGAGTGAACCCGTTGCTCGGTAGTTGGACACGACTCTCGAGGGTTCGCGAACAACGTATCCGGAAACCCAGATGCGATCGGACTCAGGATCCTCGTCGTTGACGCCAGTGTTGCCGATGTGCGGCGCGGTCATCACGACGATCTGACCCGCGTAGCTCGGGTCGGTCAGTGTCTCCTGATAGCCGCTCATTCCCGTTGCGAAGACGGCTTCGCCGAAGGTGCGGCCGCGCGCGCCATAGGCGTGCCCGACATAGCGGGTTCCGTCTTCGAGCACGAGGACTGCTGGATCGAGCGCCACTACGCCGTCTCTCTTTCATTAGGGGAAGCTGGTTCAGTCGGGAAGGCCGGCCGGGATATCAGGGATGCGACTGCGTCAACGAGTCTTGCCGTCTGCTCAACCCGAAAGTAGCTGTCAAGCTTCACGTCGCCCAGCGTCCACGCGATCAGGGCGAGTCCGCCCTCTTCCACCACTCGATCGATCGTGTAGCGGGACTTGGTTGCCTCGCGCAGATCCTCTTTCGGAATGAAGAAGTCACTCGCGGGAAGCGACACGATCAACCCCGCCTCCGTGACCAGGAGCGACGCCCGCGCGCGGAACCCCAGCCCCCGCACGGCAATTCGGTTGAGTGGTTCGCCGTCGGGCGTGGTCGACACGTAGAAGCCGGTGAACCGGGCGAGTTCCGCACCGAAGTTCTCGGGCACAGGCAGCGGCGCGGGAATGTTCCGTTGGCGTCGCCGACGGGCATACCAACCGACCGCCATGAGGCCAACCAGCACCACGAAGAATGCGAGGACAAGCGTGAGCCAGAATTCCTTAGTCATCGAGTCGACCCGCACTTTCTGCCACGGTCGCGGCATCAACGAGTTCGCCGTCGAGAACGGTCGGATAGCCGTCGTGGACGGTAGTGATGACCCGGCCGGGAAGCTGCCTGCCGAGGTACGGCGAGTTGACACCCTTGCCGCGCAGGCTCGACACGTCGAAGACGCGACTGGCGGTCGGGTCGAACAGCGTGAACTGAGCGCGGCTGCCGACCGCGAAGGCGCGGTCGTAGCCGACCAGCCGACCGATCTCTGCTGGCTTACTCGACAACACGCGGGCGACATCCGGCCAACCCAGCATGCCCGTGTCGACCATTGCCAGCTGGACGACACTGAGTGCGGATTCGAGCCCCACCATTCCGAAGGATGCGTCGTCCCACGCGGCCTCCTTCGACTCGATCGGATGTGGAGCATGATCGGTCGCGACAATGTCGATTGTGCCGTCGGCGAGTGCGGAGCGGAGAGCCTGTACATCCTCGTCTCGGCGCAGCGGGGGGTTTACCTTGAATCGGGAATCGTAGCCGCGCGCGAGTTCCTCAGTGAGGAGCAGGTGGTGCGGCGTGACCTCGGCTGTGACCTTGATGCCGCGCGCCTTTGCCCAGCGAATCACCTCAACTGATCCGGCCGTTGACAGGTGGCAGATGTGCAAGCGAGCGTCGACATGCTGGGCGAGTAGTACATCCCTCGCAATGACGGATTCTTCCGCCACTGCCGGCCAGCCCACGAGCCCGAGCTCACCCGACAGTGTGCCCTCGTTCATCTGGGCGTCCTCGGTGAGTCGCGGATCCTGCGCGTGCTGGGCGATCACTCCCCCGAACGTCTTCACGTATTCGAGCGCGCGACGCATCAGCAGCGCGTCCGAGACGCACTTGCCATCGTCTGAGAAGACGGTGACGCTCGCGCGCGACCGGGCCATCGCACCGATCTCGCTCAGGCGCTCGCCGGAGAGGCCAGCTGTGACTGCACCGATGGGACGAACCGTCACATATCCATGGTGCCGTCCAAGCGAATGAACCTGTTCGACCACCGCGGCCGTGTCACCAACGGGGGAAGTATTCGCCATGGCGTGCACCGCGGTGAAGCCGCCAATCGCGGCTGCCCGCGAGCCCGTCAGCACGGTCTCGCTCTGCTCGAACCCCGGTTCGCGAAGGTGCGTATGCAGGTCGACGAGTCCCGGCAGCGCCTGCAGGCCGCTCGCGTCGATGACGGTCGCGCCCTTCGAAGAATCGCTCGCCTCAGCGAAGCGTCCGTTCTCGACCAGAAGGTCGGTGACCTCGCCGTTCGGAAGGGTTGCACCGGTGATCAGAAGTTTCACGATGCCCTCCCCTGCTCGACAGCGCCAGAGAGCAACAAATACAGCACAGCCATCCTTATCGAAACCCCATTGGCGACCTGCTCGAGCACGGTCGATTGGCCCGAATCTGCGGCCCTGGATGAAATCTCCAGGCCACGGTTCATGGGGCCGGGGTGCATCACCATCGTATCGGCGCGGAGCCGGTTGAAACGTTCGTCGTCGAGACCCCACTGCCGACTGTATTCGCCCGCGCTCGGGAAGTATGCGGCGTGCATTCTCTCGGCCTGGATGCGCAGCATCATGATCGCGTCCGGCCCGGCGTCCACCGCATCGTCGAGATCAAAGCCGAGCTCGACAGGCCAATGTTCGACACCCGGCGGCAGCAGGGTCGCCGGGGCGACGAGCCGAACAGAGGCGCCGAGCGTGTTCAGCAGCCAGACATTCGAGCGAGCAACGCGCGAGTGCAGGATGTCTCCGACGATCGTGACGGCCACCCCGTCCAGGTCCCGGCCGCGTGAGGCGGAGCCGTGAAGTCGCTTGCGAATCGTGAATGCATCGAGCAATGCCTGTGTCGGATGTTCGTGCGTTCCGTCGCCTGCGTTCAGGATGGCCGCGTCGATCCAGCCGCTGTCCGCGAGTACTCGCGGAGCACCGGATGCCGAGTGCCGGATGACAACCGCGTCCGCACCCATCGCCGCGAGGGTCTGTGCGGTGTCCTTCAGGCTTTCACCCTTCGACACGCTCGATCCCTTTGCGCTGAAGTTGATGAGGTCTGCGCTGAGCCGCTTCGCTGCGAGTTCGAACGAGGTGCGGGTGCGCGTCGAGTCTTCGAAGAACAGGTTGATGACGGTCTTGTTGCGCAGGGTCGGAAGCTTCTTGACTTCCCGGATGGCGACATCCGCCATGTCTTCCGCGACATCGAGAATTTCGATGGCAGTTTCGCGATCCAGATCCCTTGTGCTCAGCAGGTGTCTCATCTCGTGATCGTCACCTCCTCGCGGCCATCGGTTTCATCGAGGCGTACCGCGATCCGTTCGTCCAGCGATGTCGGCAGGTTCTTTCCCACAAAATCGGCTCGGATGGGCAGCTCGCGATGCCCACGGTCCACCAGGACCGCCAGACGAACTGCGCGTGGTCGGCCGTGGTCTCCGATGGCGTCGAGGGCGGCGCGAATCGTCCGCCCGGAGAAGAGCACGTCGTCGACCAACACAACCGTCTTGCCATCGATTCCCCCCGCGGGAATCTGAGTTGGCGAAGGTGGCCGCGTGGGCTGTGCGCTGAGGTCGTCCCGGTACATGGTGACATCCAGCGAACCGACCGTGCCAGAGCCCGGTTCGATGCTCTCGAGGATGGCGGCAATCCGCTGCGCAAGCACCACGCCGCGTGTCGGGATGCCGAGTATGACCAGCTCGGAAGCGGAGGAACCCACGGACTCAAGAATCTCGTGTGAGATACGAGTCAACGCTCGGGTGATGTCAGCGGGCTGCAAAACAACGCGTGCAGTCAATCTGACCTCCTTCCCCGCCTCTCTGGACGGAACTTAAAGGATGTCTGTTGCCCCAACTTTAGCATGCGGATTTTGACGCATCGAAGCCGGCCACTACCGACAGCGGCAAACAGAAAGGCCGCCGGGTCGCCATCACTGGCGCCCCGACGGCCCGAGCTTCAGTCAGAAGCTACTTCAGTCAGAAGCTACTTCAGGATGCGGTGAGCGCCGGAGCCCAGCACCCTGGTGAAATAGCCCGCCGCCGTGATGGTGGCGTGAACGCTGATCGTGTGACCCTTGATGGTCGACGGCAGCTTGAACGACGACGACGTAGCGCCGTCAATCGCGACACCCGACTGGTACCACTGGTAGTGCACGGTGGCGTGCTTACCTGAGATACCGGTCACGCTGGCCTTGAGGGTGTGACCCGTCGTGAAGGTGCCCACGAGGTGCAGTACCGCGGTCGAGAACACGCGCTTGACCGTAATGGTCACGGTGGTGGTGAAGGTCGCGTGGACGCCGCTCACAAGCACGGTGCTGTACTTCGCAGTTACCGTGCGCGCGCCGTAGCTTCCGAAGCGGATCGCGCTGCCACGAACGGAGTCGCGGGAGCTGCTCGACTTGTAGGTCGCGGTCACTTCGTGCTTGCTGCTCGGGTAGCCCGACGAGTCAATCGGCGTGGCGTGGAACGTCAGCGTCGTGCCGAGCTTCACGTCGCGGGACTTCGGCGAGATCGAAAGCCCGGCAACTTCTCCGGCAACAACCGGAACTGCGATCGAACCCTTCGTGACCGTTGGGTCAGTAACCCAGCTTGCTTTGAGGATATGGGTGTCGGGGCTCAGGAACGTGACCGTGTTGCCAGTGACCGTGTCGAGGGCGATGCTGCTCGTGATGATCGAGTTGGCCGTCTCATCGCTGACGATCGTGTTGGACGCGTCCTCGCCGAAGACGATGAACGAGTGGGTCGAGCCGTCGATGAACGAAGCCTCGTTCGTGTAGATGACGAGGTGTGTAATCGGATTCGCGGCAGAGGCCGGTGCGATACCGGCTCCGACGACGAGCAATGCGCCGGCGACGACCGTCGCCGCCGTAATCAGACTTTTGCGGGGGGTCAGCGAAATTGACATGGGGGTGCTTTCTGTTCGGGTAGGCACCAGCGGGGTAAGCGCCAGCGGGCGGAGTGGGTTGCTCCGCCAATAGGGGCACGCACTATGAACTGTAGGACACTCGCGGCCCTCCGTGTCACCCCTCGTTTGGGGGCCATCTCGGGAATGCCGCCGTCGAGCCTAGGAGCGAGTGTGCGCGATTCGTCCGAGGAGTCCGTTGACGAAGCTCGAGGAGTCCTCCGTGCTGAGCACGGTCGCCGACTCCACGGCCTCTGAAATGGCCACGGCGTCGGGAACATCGTCGTTGAACAGGAGTTCCCAGATTCCGATGCGGATGATCGCGCGGTCAACCGCGGGCATCCGATCGATCGTCCAGCCCTGCGCGTAGGTCTCGATCAACTCGTCGATCTCGTCGCCGTGATCAGCGATGCCGCGCACGATTTGACTCGCATACTCCCACGAGCTGCCCCGTTTGGGATCAGCCAGGTGACGGTTCTCCTCTGCGAGGAGGGACGCGTTGATCGACTCGCCACGAACATCCGCTCCGTAGAGCACATCCAGCGCCCGCTTTCGCGCCTTGCTACGGGCACTCACTATTCGTTGACTCGTCCGAGATAGCTGCCGTCGCGCGTGTCGACCTTGACCTTCGTACCCTGCTCCAGGAATAGCGGAACCTGGATCTGGTAGCCGGTCTCGACAGTCGCGGGCTTCGTGCCACCTGTCGAGCGATCGCCCTGCAGGCCTGGCTCGGTGTACGTGATTTCCAGAACGACGGATGCTGGAAGCTCGACGTAAAGCGGGTCACCGTTGTGGAGAGCGAGCGTTACGCTCTGGTTCTCGAGCATGAAGTTCGCCGCGTCGCCGACCTGCGCCTCCGAAAGAGTGATCTGGTCGTAGTCCGCCGTGTTCATGAACACGAAGGTGTCGCCATCCTTGTAGAGGTACTGGTAGTCACTGCGATCGACGACCTCGGTCTCGATCTTGGCGCCGGCATTGAACGTGCGGTCGACGACTTTGCCGCTCATGACGTTCTTCATCTTGGTGCGCACGAACGCGCCGCCCTTGCCGGGCTTGACGTGCTGGAAGTCGATGACCGTCCAGAGCTGGCCGTCCATGTTGAGAACGACGCCGTTCCTGATATCGCTGGTGGAGGCCATGCCTGTACCAATCCTTCGTTGCTGCGGGGGTTCTGTCGCGATTGCGCGACCCTCAAGTGTACTTGGGCGCCGGGGAGCGCGGCTATTTGGGCGATCGGCGAACGATGGCGCCGAGCGCGAGCAGGTATGACTCGAAGCCGAACCCGGCGATAACTCCCGTCGCTACCCCCGAGACCACACTGTTGTGACGGAACTCTTCGCGAGCGTGCGGGTTGGAGATGTGCACCTCGATGACCGTTCCGCCACTCTTCGTGACGAGAGCGACCGCATCGCGCAGGGCGTAGGAGTAGTGGGTGAACGCGGCCGGGTTGAGGATGACGGGCGAGTCCGTGTCGACCGCTTCGTGCAGCCAGCCGATCAGTTCGGCTTCGTCATCGGTCTGTCGGAGGTCGATACTGACGCCCGATGGGGCATCCGCCTCGAGTAGTTTTGTCAGCGCCGGCAGGTCCTGGTTGCCGTACACATCGGGTTCGCGGCTGCCCAGTCGACCGAGATTTGGACCGTTCAGCACGAGCACGTTCGTCATGGTGCTCAAGCCTAGCGATCGGGCGACCGTCGGGCGTTCAGCCCTTCGTGCTGAAGCCACCATCCGAGTACAGGAGCTGGCCGTTGATCCAGCCGCCGTCGTCCGAGAGCAGGAACGAGACGAGCGCCGCGGTCTCGCGTGGCGTTCCCAGCCGTCCCGCAGGAGTTCGTGCGGCGAGCTCTGCAGCGAGCTCCGGAGTCATCCAGCCCGTGTCAACGGGTCCTGGATTGATGACATTCGACGTCACCCCGAGTTCGGCGAGCTCGCGGGCGGCGGCGATCACGATCCGATCGAGAGCTGCCTTACTCGCGCCGTACGGCAGATTGAAGACCGTGTGGTCGCTCGTGAGCGCGACGATCCGACCGGTGCCGCGCGAGCCGGTAAACCTCGTCGCGAATTCTCGAATCAGCAGCCAGCTTGCCCGCGCATTCACGGCGAAATGGCGGTCAAAACTCTCGACGGTCGTATCGAGGACGCCCGAATCGACGCTCTCCGCGTGACTCATTATGAGCGCGCGAACGGGTCCAAGCGCGGCTTCCACAGTGTCGAAAATGGCGCTCGGCTGGTCGGGATCGGCGAGGTCGGCTTCGATCGACACCACACGAGCGCCACGATCGCGCAGGGCGGAGTTGATCGCGGCGACGTCCGTTGGTTGCCTGCCCCATGGCATCCGGTCGTCGTACGGGGTCCAGTGGGTGATCGCAATGTCCCAGCCGTCGGATGCGAGTCGCTCGGCGATGCCAGCCGCGATGCCGACGCGGCGGCCGACACCCGTGATGAGCACTACCCGGGACACGTCAGACGCCAATCTCCTGGTAAGCCGCGAAGAGGAGCGACTCGTCCGGCGCGGTGAGCACCGTCGGTTTGGCGATGTCATCGAGCACGATGAACCGAAGGTGACCCGCGCGGGACTTCTTGTCGCGCTGCATGGTCGCCAGAAGCGTCTTCCAGCGCCCGACGGGGTAGGTCGTCGGCAGTGTCAGCGACTCGAGGATGCTGCGATGGCGGTCGACTGCCTCGTCGCTCAGTGAGCCGGTCAGTCGCGCGAGTTCGGCCGCAAATACCATGCCGACCGAGACGGCAGCTCCGTGCCGCCAGTTGTAGCGTTCTGCGTGCTCAATCGCGTGACCGAGTGTGTGACCGTAATTCAGGATCTCGCGCAGGCCCGCTTCCTTGAAGTCCGCACTGACGACTCGAGCCTTCATGCGGATCGCGAGTTCGATGAGTCGACGGAACTCGGGAGTCGTGGGGTCGGTAGCGCGGTCGACGGATGCCTCGTAGATGTCGAGAATCTCCGGCTCGGCGATGAAGCCCGCCTTCACGATCTCGGCAGAACCGGCGAGGATCTCGTTCTTGCTCAGCGTCGACAGCAGGTCGAGATCCGCGAGCACAGCGAGCGGTGCGTGAAACGCACCGACCAGATTCTTGCCCTCCGCGGTATTGATCCCGGTCTTGCCGCCGACGGCCGCATCCACCATGCCGAGCACTGTTGTCGGAACCTGAACCAGCCCCACCCCGCGCAGCCAGGTCGCGGCGACGAATCCGGCAAGGTCGGTCGTTGCTCCCCCACCGAGTCCGACAACGACATCCGTGCGGGCAAAGTCGGTCTGCCCCATGATCTGCCAGCAGAACGCGGCGACTTCCACTCGTTTGGCCGCCTCCGCGTCGGGGATCTCGGCCAAAAGCACCTCGTAGCGATCCAGCAGGCTCTCCCGCAGAGCAGCTGCCTGTGCGCCGAGGGTCGGGGCGTGCACAATCAGCACCTTCGTGGCTTTCGTGCCGATCTGGTCAGAAATTCCCGCGAGCAGCCCGCGGCCAATCAGGATGTCGTAGGGGTCTGTACCCGTCACGCTGACTACGGTGGTGCCTGTCACGGTGTTCCTTCTCTCGCCCAGCTGGCGATTTCTTTCGCGATGTCGTCGAGCGGACGCGTCGAGGTGTCCCAGACGCGGTCACCCAGTCGTTCATACAGCTCCCGGCGAGACTCGACGAGTGCGTTCCACGCGTCGATTCCGCCCGTGAGAAGCGGGCGCTTGCGTCCGCCGATCCGGGACTGGACAGCCTCGGCACTCACTGTGAGGAGTACCACCCGCCGGCCGACCAGGTCGCGCTGGGTCTCTTCGTCGAGTACAGCTCCCCCGCCCAGTGACACAACCGCGTGCTCGCCGAGCGCCTTCGCGACAGCTTCGCGCTCGATTCTGCGGAAATGCGGCTCGCCGTAGGTGCTGAAGATCTCTGAGACGGCGCCGTGGTCGGCGACGATCCGCTTGTCGGTATCGACGAATGGCAACTTGAGCAGGCGGGCGACCCGCTTACCCAGCCGAGTCTTGCCCGAGCCGGGCGCGCCGATCAGGACGACAGTCACGGTGTTTCGACAGCGCCCGCGGTGTGCAACCCCGCGGGAATCGAATCCAGGTAGCCGCGCAGGTTTCGCTGTGTCTCTTCGATCGAGTCGCCGCCGAACTTCTCGAGCACAGAGTTCGCCAGGACAAGAGCGACCATTGCTTCGGCGACGACGCCCGCCGCGGGAACCGCACACACGTCCGATCTCTGGTGGTGGGCTTCCGCTGCAGCACCCGTTGCGACATCCACCGTGCGCAACGCGTGCGGCACCGTGGAGATCGGCTTCATGCCCGCGCGAACTCGCAGCACCGTGCCAGTGCTCATGCCGCCCTCGGTGCCACCAGCTCGGTCGCTGAGCCGGGAAATCGTCTGGCCGTCCGTGACGAGCTCGTCGTGGGCTTCCGATCCGCGGCGGGTGGTCGTCAGGAATCCATCGCCAACCTCGACGCCCTTGATCGCCTGGATTCCCATCAGGGCTGCGGCGAGCTGAGAATCAAGTCTCCGATCCCAGTGCACGTACGAGCCGAGCCCGGGGGGAACGCCGTAAGCCAGCACCTCGACGACGCCACCGAGAGTGTCGCCGTCGTCGTGTGCTCGATCGACCTCCGCGACCATCAGAGCGGATGTCACAGGGTCGAAGCACCGCAATGGATCCGCGTCGAGCGTGCCGACATCACTCGGCACCGGCAGCGCTGCGCCTTCCGGCACACGAACCGGGCCAATCGACAGCGTGTGCGCGACCAGCGTCACGCCGAGTTCGCCGAGGAAGGCACGAGCAATGGCGCCGAGCGCGACGCGCGCGGCGGTTTCTCTCGCGCTCGCTCGCTCGAGCACATTGCGTGCCTCGTCAAAACCGTACTTCTGCATGCCCGCCAGATCGGCGTGCCCGGGTCGCGGACGGGTGAGGGGCGCGCCGCGACCCTTCGGAAGGCTCTCAAGGTCCACTGGCTCAGCGCTCATCACATCAACCCAGCGCGGCCATTCGGTGTTGCCGATTCGCACGGCGATCGGGCTGCCCATGCTGAGTCCGTGCCGGACGCCTCCTGAGAGGGTCAGGTCATCCTCTTCGAATTTCATGCGCGCGCCACGGCCGTAGCCGAGCTTGCGACGCGCAAGATCGGCGCGAATCCCGCTCAGGCTTACCGGAACACCTGCGGGCAGGCCCTCGAGGATGGCCACCAACTCGGGCCCGTGGGATTCTCCAGCGGTCAACCAACGAAGCATGTAAAGAATCCTCCCACAGCGCCCGGGTCGCCCGGGTTCACAGCCCTGCGACGGCCAGCATTGCCGCGAGTACCTCTGGCTCGTTTTCGAGGAGCAGTTCCGGATTGCCGCTCACGAAGATCCGCACCTGCACGAGGGCCTGAAGTACCAGCATCTCGAGTCCGCTGATCACGTCGCCGCGCCAGCGGGCTGCCAGTGCGGATGGCCACGGCGAGTACGCGACATCGAACAACACGGCGCTCGAAAGCGTCGCTGGGGCGAATTCGACGTGTACCTCGCTGCCGTTCGGTAGCGTGCTGATGACCGCATCGGGAACAACTCCGATGTGCGCTGCGGAATCCAGCGTTCCGATAATCACGTCGATTCCGTGTGAGCGTCCGACCGAGATCAGTTCTTCCGCTCGGGCTGCGGAGCGCATCGACACGAAGACGCGGGACGCCGAAAGGCGTCCGACGGCAGCGATCGCGGAAGCCGCTGTCGCTCCCCCGCCCAGGATCTGCACGGTTTCCAGACTCCCGTGTTCGTGACGCCTGAACGCCTCGGTGATGCCGTAGACATCCGTGTTGAACCCGACGAGCGCGCGCTCGCCTCCGCGCTGCTCGAAGAGCACGGTGTTGGCCGATCCCGTCTGGTCCACGAGTGCGTCTCGCGTGTCCAGCAGGGGCAGGACGTCCCTCTTGAGCGGCATGGTCAACGACAGTCCGCGCCAGGTCGCGTCTCGTGAGCCCAGGAATGCGCCGAGGGTCTCCCCCGTCACTTCCGCCGCGTCGTAATCCCATGGAAGGCCCAGCACGCCGTAGGCCGCGCGATGCAGCGAAGGCGAGAGCGAATGGGCGATCGGTGACCCGAGCACGGCAAGCCGCGTCTGCGCCGCGGCGAGTGTCACTTGCCGAAGTCCGGGTGTGCCCGTGACCACGCCTGCCACTGCAAAACCGCCGCATCGTGCTGTGCGAGTGTGGTGGAGAACACCGTCTTGCCGGTGTAACCGTTGACGAGAACGAAGTACAGCCACGAACCCTTTGCGGGGTGGATGGCGGCGTTAATCGCAGCGTCGCCCGGAGCAGAAATCGGTCCGATCGGCAGTCCGAGATGCACGTAGGTGTTGTATTTGTTTTTCGCGTCCGCGCGCTGGGCACTCGTCGTGCTGATCGTCTTGCTTCCCGCGCCGTAGCTGACCGTCGCATCCGATTGCAGCAGCATCTTCTTGTCGAGCCGGTTCTGGAACACGCGCGCGACCTTCAGAAAGTCCTTCGTGCTGCCGCCCTCCTTCTGGATGATGGACGCCAGCGTGAGCACGTGCAGCCGATTCGCGGGGGCAACGCCCGCCTTGTTGAGTGAAACATAGGTGCGGTTGACCAGTCGTTGGAGGATCGCTTTTGCGCTCAGTCCAGGGTCGAAGTCGTACGTGGCCGGGAAGAGGAACCCCTCAAGGCTCGGCGCGCTCTTTGGCACGCCGAGCGCGACCGGGTTCTTCGCGACGGCCTGGAAATCGGCGACCGGAACACCGGTGCCCTTCGACAACTTCAGGAAAAACTGGGACAGAGTGGTGCCTTCGGGGATCACGACGCGCGAAATCACGCGATTCTTCGGATCCTCGAGCTCGGCGAGCGCGGCCTTCGCACTCATCTGTTTCTGGAGCTTGTACGTGCCCGGTTCGAACGTCGCAGGCGTCTTGAGCAGCAGGTTGTAGAACGCCGCCGTCGTCTTCGTGACGCCAGCCGCCTGCAGGCTCTTGGCGATGTCGCTGCCGACCTGCCCCTGCACGATGGTGATGGATGCCGGCTGTCCGTTTCCGCTGCCGGTGTAGTCGATTGGCCCTTCCCAGCCCATGACGTGTCGGATCTGCGGACCGAACGCATTCCAGACGACGATCCCACCCCCGCCGCAGAACGCGAGAAGCACGATCAGTACCCAGAGCCAGGTCAGGCGACGCTTGCGGCGGGGCTGTCGCGGTCGCCTGGGGCGTCGACCACCCGACGACGACGCTTCCTCGCTCTCTCGGAGATCGCGACGCGAGGCCGGAGCTGTGCCCGGTGCCGGGGTGAAAATCGGGGTGGGCGCGGGCTGGCTTGGAGCGTCAGTGACCGGGGAACCAAAGAGGTCGTCCCAGGTGGGCTCATTCGCCATCGTGATGCCCTTCGTTCGGGTGGGCGATCTCGCCCGGCGGATTCGCCGTATTTCGTTCGAGATCGAGAGCGTGCTGCACGATTATAACGGCGGCAACCTGATCGACAACGGACCGCGAGTTCCTGGATGAGCGCCCCGAACCCCGCAGCGCCGCCTGCGCGGATACTGTCGTCAGTCGTTCATCCACGAGCCTGACCGGTGTGGCGGTTGCGCTGGCGACTCTGCCCGCAAACTCGGTCGCGTCCCGTGTGGATGCGGTGTGCGCGCCCGAGAGCGCGAGCGGGAGCCCCACGATGATTTCGATCGCGTCCAGTTCCGCAGCGATCGCGAGAATTCGCTCGACATCCCCGGTTCCGCGCGGCACGGTTTCTACCGGGGTCGCCAGCAACCCGTGAGGGTCGCTGCGTGCGACTCCGATTCGCACCGTGCCGACATCGACGCCGATGCGCACACCGAGACGCACTCTCGACGGCCTTAGTGTGCGACGTTCGCGCGAATCGCGTCGAGCGCGGTTCCGATTTTGGAAACGTCGGACCCTCCGCCCTGCGCGAGGTCGTCTTTGCCGCCGCCACCGCCCCCGAGGATTGCTGCCGCAATCTTGGCAAGGGCTCCGGCGCTTGCGCCGGCAGCGCGGGCCGCATCGTTGGTCGCAACGATCACGGCGGGCTTGCCGCCGACATCCGCGGCCAGGGCGACCACGGAAGCCTCGCTGCCGAGACGCTCGCGGACTGCGGTAGCCAGGGAGCGCAGATCGTCGGTCGAATTCAGGTGACCAACACTTTCGGCGATGAGATGCACACCGCCGACGAGCACGGCCGTGTGGGCGATGAGCGGAACTCGGCTCGCCCGCTCGGAGGCCTCATACGCCGCGATTCGCTTCTCGGCGGCCTTCAGGCTGGCGACCAGTTCTGTGATCCGTGTCGGCAGCTGGTCGCGCGGCGTCTTCAACGACGAGGTGAGAGTTGAAACAATCGCACGCTCGGCCGCGAGATCGTTGAAGGCATCGAGACCGACGAGCGACTCAATGCGCCGATTGGTCGAACCAACCGATGATTCACTCACGAGGTTGATCAGCCCGACCTCGGACGAGCGCGTGACGTGGGTTCCCGCACAGAGCTCGCGCGACCAGGGTCCGCCGATGTCGACGACCCGAACCTCGTTGCCGTACTTCTCGCCGAACAGCGCCATCGCGCCAAGCGCCTTTGCCTCTTCGAGAGGCAGGATGCGCGTCGTCACCTCGAGGTTGTCGCGCACGGCATTGTTGGCGATGTTCTCGATTTCGCTGCGCGTCGCGAGCGACAGCGGCTGGTTCCAGTTGAAATCGAGCCGCATGTATCCGGCCTTGTTGTACGAACCGGACTGGTGCGCCTCCGAGCCCAGCGTCTGTCGGAGCGCGGCATGGATGAGGTGCGTCGCGGAGTGAGCCTGAGCCGCGGCATGTCGCCACACCGGATCGACGACGGACGTCGCCGGATCGCCAACGCCGACCTCGCCTGAGCGAACCTGCACGCGATGGCTGATCAGACCCTTGACGGGTTTCTGCACATCAAGAACCTCAAGATCGAAGCCCTTGCCGACGATTGCGCCGGCATCCGCTTCCTGGCCACCGGACTCGGCGTACAGCGCGGTTTCGGCAAGGATTACTTCGGCGATGTCTCCAACGACCGCTCGGTCGACAGAAACGCCGTCAACGATGAGACCGAGGATGGTCGATTCGGTTGTCAGGAGTTCGTAACCGGTGAATGCCGTCTCACCGAGCGCGCGGAAATCGCTGTAAACCGAAAGATCGGCCAGCGCGGTCTTCTTGGCTTTCGCATCCGCCTTCGCTTTGGTGCGTTGTTCGTGCATGAGGTTGTCGAACGCCTGCCGATCGACGGTGAGCCCGGCCTCCTCGGCGACTTCCAGCGTGAGGTCGATCGGGAAGCCGAAGGTGTCGTGCAACAGGAAGGCAGTGTCGCCCGCCAGCTGCCCGCTGCCCGCCTTGGCGGTCTTGTCGACGGCCAGATCGAGGATGCTCGTACCCGCCGCAAGCGTGCGCAGGAACGTTTCTTCCTCGCCGAGTGCCAGGCGAGAGATGCGGTCGTAGCCGGTCTCGACCTCGGGGTAGGCCGCCTTCATCGCGTCCCGCGAAGCGGGAAACAGTTCACCGAAGGTGGGTTCCTCAACGCCGAGCAGCCGCATCGCTCGAACCGTGCGGCGCATGAGGCGACGCAGGATGTAGCCGCGACCCTCATTGCTCGGCGTGACGCCATCTGACATGAGCATGAGCGACGACCGCACGTGATCCGCGATGACGCGCATGCGAACGTCGTCTTCGTGTACCGCGCCATAGCGGCGCCCCGAGAGGCTTGCCGCACGATCGAGCACCGGCCGCACCTGGTCGATCTCGTACATGTTCTCGACGCCCTGGGTCAGGAACGCGACGCGCTCCATTCCCATGCCCGTGTCGATGTTCTTCTTGGGCAGCTCACCGAGGATCTCGAAGTTCTTTCCACTGCCCTCGCCACGCAGGTACTGCATGAAGACGAGGTTCCAGATCTCGACGTAGCGGTCGTCATCCGTCGCCGGGCCACCGTCGCGGCCGTATGCCGGTCCGCGGTCGAAGAAGATCTCGGAGCACGGGCCTGCCGGTCCCGGCTGGCCGGTCGACCAGTAGTTGGTATCCATGTCGAGCCGCTGGATGCGCTCATCCGGCAGCCCTGCAATCTTCTTCCAGAGCGCGAACGCCTCGTCGTCGTCTTTGTAAACCGTGACCCAGAGGTCGCCCGGGCGAAAACCGAAACCGCCATCCGCCTGGGAGGTCGTGAGGAGCTCCCAGGCGTACGAGATCGCCTGTTCCTTGAAGTAGTCGCCGAACGAGAAATTGCCGTTCATCTGGAAGAACGTTCCGTGACGCGGCGTCTTGCCGACCTCTTCGATGTCGAGGGTTCGGATGCATTTCTGCACACTGGTGGCGCGCGGATACGGCGCCGGGACGAGACCGGTCAGGTACGGGACGAAGGGCACCATGCCAGCCACGGTGAACAGCAGGGTCGGATCATCGCTGATCAGCGATGCGGAAGGCACGACGGTGTGTCCGCGGTCGCCAAAGAAGTTGAGCCAACGGCTCTGGATGTCTGCAGTCTGCATGAGGTCCTGTGTGCGTGGGAGCGGCGAAAGCGCCGCGGCGATTACTGGCGGCGGTTGGTGAGGTCGGCGATGGCGTCTTCTGCGTCGGCGACGGCCGCACGCAGTTCTGCCTCGCGGGCCTGGTATCCGTCAATGACGGCCGCACTGAATTCACGCGCCTTGCTGTCGACCTCGTCGAAGAACTGCTGCCCCTTCTCGCTCTTGGAGAACTGGTGGGCGGCGACGAATCCGATGCCAACGCCGACGATGAGCCACACGAGCTTCTTCACGAGGAATCTCCTAAAAGTCTTGGGGATGGTGAACGCATCAAGCTTACGGCGCGAGAAGAACCCTTGCCGCTAAACGAACGAATGCGGGCCACCCTGGAGCGACCCGCATTCGTGTAAAGCTGTGCGACTAACGCGCCGCGTAGTACTCGACGACGAGCTGTACTTCACAGGTCACGGGTACCTCTGCGCGCTTCGGGCGACGCACAAGGCGCGCCTGCAGCTTGTCGAGTTCGACCTCGAGGTAGGCCGGGACCTTCGGAAGAACGTCAACATGACCGCCGGCGGCGGCAACCTGGAACGGCTCGGTGCCTTCGCTCTTGGGCTTGACGTGGATCAGCTGTCCGGGCTTGACGCGGAACGACGGACGGTCGACGAGCTGGCCATCGACGAGGATGTGGCGGTGAACGACCATCTGACGAGCCTGAGCCGTGGTGCGGGCGATGCCAGCGCGGAGCACGAGTGCGTCGAGACGCATCTCGAGCAGCTCGACCAGGTTCTCACCGGTCAGGCCCGCAGCGCGACGGGCTTCCTGGAACGCGATCTTGAGCTGGGCCTCGCGAATGCCGTACTGGGCACGCAGGCGCTGCTTCTCGCGCAGACGGACCGCGTAGTCGCTGTCGGCCTTGCGCTTCGTGCGGCCGTGCTCACCCGGAGCGTACGGACGCTTCTCGAGGTACTTGGCGGCCTTCGGCGTGAGGGCGATGCCCAGAGCGCGCGACAGGCGGGTCTTGCTGCGGGTACGTGACTTGGTAGACACAGATTCTCTTTCTTTGACTGTTGGAAGTTGATTGCCGGCGATCTCGTGCTCACTCGTGAGCGCGCAAGGATGCGACCGGTGAAAGTAGAGGGATGTGCCGCGGAATCCGATCGGCTAAAGATCAGGATTTCCTTTGTCGGTTCTTTGCAGCAGCCGTGCGCGTAGAACCGAACTTAGGCAGCGTCAAGATTAGCACAGCGCGGCATGAGTGCTACCTGCCTCGGATGATCCGCCGCAGCTTTTCCCACCGGGCCGACACATCGCGTTCGTTGCCGTGCTCGGTTGGACGGTAGTAGTTGGCACCCTTCAGCTCGTCGGGCAGATATTGCTGTTCGACCACGCCCAGGTCTGAGTCGTGCGAGTACTGGTAGCCCTTGCCATGGCCGAGTCGCTTCGCGCCCTGATAGTGCGCATCACGCAAGTGTTTGGGTACACGGCCGAAGTTGCCGGCGCGCACATCCGCAATCGCCGCATCCAGCGCCATGTATGCGGCATTCGACTTCGGTGCGGTCGCGAGGTAGACGACCGCTTCTGCGAGCGGAATGCGACCCTCGGGCATTCCCACGTACTGCACGGCATCGGCTGCCGCGACCGCGATCACGAGCGCCTGCGGGTCGGCCATTCCCACGTCTTCCGCGGCGCTGATCATGACGCGCCTGGCGATGAACCGTGGATCTTCGCCAGCCTCAATCATGCGGGCGAGGTAGTGCAGTGCGGCATCCACGTCTGAGCCGCGCACCGACTTGATGAACGCGCTGATGACGTCGTAGTGCTCATCGCCCTGCCGGTCATACCGCAACAAAGCGCGGTCGACGGCGAGAGCAACGATCTCGTCGGTGATGACCGGCTTGCCCTTGATTGCGGACGCCGTAGCAGATAGCGCGCCGGCCTCAAGGGCGGTGAGCGCGCGTCGGGCGTCTCCGGATGCGAGTCGGATGAGTGTTGCGCGCGCTTCTTTTGTGAGCACAACGGTGTCATCCAGGCCGCGCGGATCTTTCACAGCACGATCGATGACGATTCCGAGATCGTCGTCGCTGAGCTGCTCGAGAGTGAGAAGCAGCGAGCGGGACAGCAGCGGAGAGATGACGGAGAACGACGGATTCTCGGTGGTCGCCGCAATCAGGATGATCCAGCCGTTCTCGACGCCGGGCAGAAGTGCATCCTGCTGCGCCTTTGAGAACCGGTGAATCTCGTCGAGGAAGAGAACGGTGGTCACGCCATAGAGATCGCGATTGGAGAGCGCCTGCTCCATGACTTTGCGAACATCCGCGACACCTGCGTTGACTGCGGACAGCTCGACGAAACTGCGGCCGGAGCTGTGGGCGATGGCCTGCGCCAGTGTCGTCTTTCCTGTGCCCGGAGGCCCCCAGAGGATGACCGAGATGGCGCCCTGCTCCCCCGACTTGTCGGACGCGAGACTGACGAGGGGCGAACCGGGCGACAGCAGATGCTTTTGGCCTGCCACTTCGTCGAGACTGGTTGGGCGCATCCGCACGGCGAGCGGCGTTGCGCCGCCGCGCAAGCCTTGGCGGGTGTCCATAGGCGCAATCGTATCCGGCACTGCCGTCAGACTCCGGCACGGTCGCGATGGACGTGCTTCCCGGCAACGCTCTTCGACGGCATCGGGATTGCCTCTCGGTCCGGGTCAACGTTTGCGGGAGGTGTGAGCCAGTATTCATCGAAACCAGATTCATCGAAACCAGATTCACCGAAACCAGATAGCCCGGACCGCTTTTCAATCTGCCAACCGTTGTTGTGCAACAACAGGTGATGGTGTTTGCAGAGCAGGATGCCGTTCGCCACGTGTGTCGGCCCGCGGTCACGCGACCACCACAAAATATGGTGAGCCTCGCACCAGGACGGTGGCCGCTCGCACCCCGGCCAGCGGCAACCGCCGTCGCGAACCGCAAGGACTGACTTCTGCTTCCGCGTAAACAGTCGGTGTTCGCGCCCCTCGTCGAGAGGCTGCCCGTCGTCCCCGAAGATGATCTCTTCCGACCCGCCAGCGCACAGCGCACGCTGAACGGTCGCAATTGAAACCGCGTCAAGTTGGCCCTCAAAGTAGCCGGCGCCGTCGGGATTGTGGCGCTGCGCACTTTGGACGGCGGCCAGGGTGGTCGTGAGTTTCACGATTGGGGCACCGGTGCCAATAAGAACAGACGAATCAGCATCAGCGCCGGCCGCAAGAAGGTGCGTGAACGCGTCGGATGCCAGCTGGCCCGGAGTACGCGCGTCAGCCAGGATGGCGTCCCGTTGCTCTTGCGCCTGCTCCCCCACGAACCGCACACCGCCAAGCTTCGGCGATGTCGCCCGGTCGTAGACGTTCTTAACTGTGGCGAAAGTCTCAGGATCCATCGTCCAGATGAGCCGACCCATGCCATCCGGCAAGGAGATCAACTTCAACGACCTCTGCTCGCGTCGCTCTTCTTCACGAATGGCAACGCCGGCAGCATCGATCGCGTCGCGCATGCTTCGGGCGAGCTTCTGTAAGCGGTCGGGATCGACCGTCGCGGCGTGGCCACACAGCGTCTTCGCTGCATCCCGAAGTGCCTCCACGGTCACAGCACTATTGGGAACGCCGATTCCCGCCCGAATCGCCTCCGAAGCGGCCAGCGACAGCGTTCCAGCGGCGAGGGCGTTTGCGACCGGAGCCATCCAGGGTTCGGACATCTCGACGATCTCACCCGTGACTGCGTTCAACACACCCTCCGTCTGCGACTCGACAAGCAGCGTCCCGGCACGCACAGCGCTCGTGGCCTCTCTCCCGGTCGCGCGCGTAGTGACCTTGACCAACTCAATCGGCGTGCGAAAACCCGAGCGCTGTGCCAAACCGTTCGAGCCGAACTCGGGCGCCGACCTGCGTGCAATCTCGCCTGCCAGCATCGCACCGACGGTGCCGATTGCATCCCGGTGCCGGGCATGGCGGGCGCTCTCGAGGAGAAGCTCTGCGTCGGTCAACTCCGCGATGGCCGTCACTCCAGCGGAAATCGCGTCGAGCGCAGCATCGATATCATCGAGGGCCGACAGAATTCTCGATCTCTGACTCGTCGCGGGCTGCATCAAAACCATAGGTAAATTCTCCCATCGAACGTATGTTCGAATCGCCGAAAATCTCAATCTGGGGATAACTTTTGCCCCGGACGACGCTCATCCTCGGCGATGCATTTGGCCGCGTTCCGGGGCGCACCGTAAAGTTCATGAGGGCATCCGCCCGCACCGCTCTTACGGAGGACACGTGGCACCGAGCAAGAACACGGAGCGCGAAGCTCGTGAAGCCCGCGATCGCCTGAGACGCTACAACGCACGACAGGCTGTCCACGCCCACCAGGTGAAACGACGCACTCGTGACAATGTGCTCAGCATCATCGGACTCGTGGTCATCGCCGCGCTCGCTACCGTCACCCAGATCTTCTATTTCACTGCCGGTCCGGGTATGACCAAGCCCGCGGCATCCGCGTCGCCGTCAGCTTCTGCGAGCCCGGCGGCGGGAGCGAACGTTGGTGACATCCCGGCGATCAGCGTTGCAGAGAACCGTACGTGGACGGGCACGCTCAAGCTCAACAACATCCCACTCGGTATTTCGCTCGATGGCAAAGCAGCCCCCCAGGCGGTAGCCGCGTTCGTGCAGGAGACCAAGGACAAGTACTTCCCCGGCAAGACCTGTCACCGCCTCGTGGAGAGCGACTCGGCCGGTCTCATCCAGTGTGGCTCCGAAGACGGCAAGGGTGGCGGAGACGCCAACTACGAATTCGGTCCGATCGAAAACGCGCCGGCCGACGGCATCTACCCGGCGGGTACCATCGCAATGGCTCGCAGCGCCACCGCGTACAGCCAGGGTCATCAGTTCTTCATCGTGTTCAAGTCAACGACGCTGCCGGGCGACAGCGCCGGTGGATACACCGTTTTCGGTAAGGTCACCAGCGGCCTGGACAAGCTCATCTCGGGAATCGCGAAGGCGGGAATCGGCACCGACGGAGCCTCGACTGGCGATGGTGCCCCCAAGATTTCGACCAGGATCACTGCGCTCACGATCAAGTAACGGCGCCCGTTCGCCCGTTGTGTCGTGCAATAGGCTGGTTGGCGGTCGAGATCTTGTCGACCTGCCCGCCAAGTCGGCGACGCCGACATGCAGAAATGCATCCAGAACAAGCAAGGTGAAACAACGTGGTTACTGACGATCAAGCTCCCTGGGGACGCGTCGATGAGACGGGAACCGTCTTCGTTCGCGAGGCCGCTGGTGAACGGGAAGTTGGCCAGTACCCGGATGGCTCGCCCGAAGAAGCGCTCGCATACTTCGAACGCAAGTTCGTCGAACTCGCTGGTCAGGTGACGCTGCTCGAGCAGCGTGCGAAGCGCGGAGCACCTGCGGCGGACGTAGCCAAGGCCGTCGCCTCGCTGTCGGCGTCGGTGTCGACCGCGAACGCGGTGGGCAACCTCGAAGCACTTCACACTCGCCTTGAAGCCCTCGGTGGCGCGGTCTCAGAACTGACCGAAAAGCAGAGCGAAGAGGCCAAAGCCGCCGTCGAGGCCGCTCTCGCGGAGCGCACCGCAATTGTGATCGAGGCGGAAACCCTCGCGGCACAAGACCCGGCCAAGGCGCAGTGGAAGCAAGTCAGCGCAACCCTCGACGACATCTTCGCGAGGTGGCAGAAACACCAGCAGGATGGACCGCGACTGCCCAAGAACGAAAGCAATGACCTGTGGAAGCGCTTCCGTGCGGCTCGCGGCACCATTGACGCGCACCGCAAGGCGTTCTTCGCCGAACTGGACAGCACCCACAAGGATGCCCGCACACGCAAGCAGGAACTCGTAACCAAGGCGGAAGCGCTCATGTCGAAGGGTGCCGACGGTATCCCGGCTTACCGCACGCTCCTCGATGACTGGAAGTCCGCAGGCCGCGCCGGCAAGAAGTTCGATGACGCGCTCTGGGCGAAGTTCAAGGCCGCCGGAGACGCGCTGTACTCGGCCAAGTCGGAGATCGACGCACGCGACAACGTCGAATTCGACGCAAACCTCAAGCTCAAGCTCGAGCTCTTGGCTGAAGCCGAGCCTCTGCTCGCCGAAACGGATCGCGCCAGGGCGAGGGACGCCCTGCTGAGCATCCAGCGCCGCTGGGACCAGATCGGCAAGGTTCCTCGCGAGCAGGTCAAGGTCATCGAAGATCGTCTGCGCAAGGTCGAAACGGCCGTGCGCAAGTTGGATGAAGACCACTGGCAGCGCAGCAACCCCGAGAAGCAGGCGCGCAGTGAAGGTCTCGCGAGCCAGCTGCACGATGCGATCGCGCGGCTTGAAAGCGAACTGGCTGACGCAAAGGCCAGCGGCGACAAGAA
>JAUZFR010000093.1 GCA_030840335.1 Actinomycetota bacterium
CGCGCGATGAATGGATCGACGACACCGGGCCCCGTTCCCCAGGTGATGTGAAATCGGGGAACCGAGTTTCCGTGCCCGATTGCGCCGTATCCACCGCGCTCGGCCCAGCCCACTACCGGGAAGAAACGCACCCCGCGCTCGCGGAGCCATGACCGTTTTTCACCGGCAGCAAACTGAAGGTACGCCTCCGCCCATTTCCGCGGCCAGGCATCCTCGTCGCGGTCGAATCCGGCCGAACCGAACCAATCCTGTCGCGCGAGTTCGATGCTGTCGTGCACGCCCATTCGCCGCTGTTCGGGCGAATCGACGAGGAAGATCCCGCCGAATGACCACCAGGCCTGCGCGCCCAGATTGGCTTCGCTTTCCTGCTCGAGGATGATCACCCGCTTGCCGGCATCGATGAGTTCGGCAGCGGCGACGAGCCCGGCGAGGCCCGCGCCGACAACGATCGCGTCGACAGTGTCGGTCATTCGCGAAACTCCTTCGTTTCCATCCGCCCAGACTACCGAGCCCCGCAAGGTTGTACGGAAGCGCTTGCGGACTACCAGTTCGACCTTAGTTTTCGGCCGTGTTTAACCTAGATAACAACTGAGTCAGTTATCCCAATGACCTGTGAGGGGCGTTGTAGTATCGGGACACCATTCGCAATACACCCCGTCGCGAATCTCGTGACTCGGCTGCGTAACAGCATGGAAGGCAGAATCACATACATGTATAAGAAACGACTCCTGACCGGGATGGTCGCCATCGCGGCGCTCGGTCTGATCGTCAGTGGCTGTGCCAACACGGCCTCGACTGGCACAAAATCAGGTGCGCCCGCGAAGATCAGCCTTCCGGCTCTGACATCGATCGAGACCCCGCCGAACGCGGTTCTGCCCAAGGGCGATGGCACCGGCAAGTGCCCTGCAGGCACCACGATCGGCTACGTCGGTGCAGAGACCGGCGCTAACGCGTCGCTCGGTATCAACATCTACAACGGTGTGCAGCTTGCAATCACGCAGCACAACCAGGCGAACAGCGGATGCCAGGTCAAGTTCCTCAAGTTCGACACCGAGGGTGACCCCAACAAGGCAACGGGTCCCGTTACGCAGGCCGTCAACACCAAGGCGATCGTCGGCGTCATCGGCCTCCCGTTCTCGGGTGAGTCGAAGGCTACTGGCAACATCTTCGAGCAGAAGGGTCTTGTGCACATCACGCCTTCCGCTACGAACCCTGACCTGACGAAGAACGGTTGGACGACGTTCTTCCGCGCGCTCGGTAACGACGCCGTTCAGGGTCCTGCTGCAGCGAAGTTCCTCACCGGCACCTTGAAGGCCAAGAAGGTCTACCTGGTTCAGGATGACTCGGACTACGGCATCGGCCTCGCGGCAACCACCACCGCGGGTCTCGGCTCTGCACTGGTCGGAACCGACAAGGTCATCACGGGCCAGAAGGACTTCTCGGCCACCATCTCGAAGATCATCTCGTCCAAGGCTGACGCGGTCTACTACTCGGGTTACTACGCCGAAGGTGCACCCTTCGACCAGCAGCTCGTTGCCAAGGGCTTCAAGGGCGCCTTCATCGGCCCTGACGGCGTGAAGGACGACCAGTTCATCAAGCAGGCCGGAAACGCTTCGTCGAACGCCTACTTCACCTGCCCCTGCATCCCGGGCGAGCTCATCCCGAGCTTCGAATCCGCGTACAAGACGGCTTTCAACGCCGAGCCTGGTACGTACTCGATCGAGGGTTATGACGCTGCTACGGTGCTGCTCTCGGGCATCGACAAGGGCAACGACACCCGCCCGGCGCTTCTCTCCTTCGTGAAGAGCTATGACGCCGATGGTCTGAGCAAGCACTACAAGTGGGACTCGACGGGTGAGCTCGCAACTCCCGCCGTTTATGGCTACGAGGTCAAGGACGGCAAGATCGTCCCGATCGGCGTAATCGGAAAGTAAGTCCACTGCATTGAACGCCGTGGGGCTGGCCCTCACAGGGTCCGTCCCACGGCGTTGCTTTATCCCACTTGTTGTCCACTCGGACCGGCCACCGGTTCGAGGTAATTCGTAACGAGGGTGCACTTGATCCCCATGCTTCTCACCCACCTCGCGGTGGCCCACCCCCATCTCGACAGCAACTGGATCAACTTCGACGTTGGGTCGCTTGCCCAGAATTTCTGGCCGGCAACGTTTGATGGGCTGACCTTCGGTGCCATCTACGGACTGATAGCACTCGGCTACACGCTCGTGTACGGCGTGCTCAATCTCATCAACTTCGCCCACTCCGAGGTGTTCATCGTCGGCGCATATGGAGTCGTGGCGGTACTCAGTTCCCTCGGCTTCGGGCCGAACGCCCCGACGATCTCGATCTGGGCGGTCATCGGCGACCTGCTGCTGGCGATCATTGTCGGTATGTTGGCCTCTGCTGCTACCGCTTTCCTGCTCGAGCGGCTGGCCTATCGCCCACTTCGCAAGCGGAACCCCCCGCGACTCGTGTACCTGATCGTCGCGATCGGCGCATCCTTCACGATCCAGTACACGATCTTCCTGATCCGCGGTCCGAACCCGGAGCCGTCGGTCACGATGTTCATCCCCGCCCCCGTGTTCGACGTCTTCGGCACCATCATCGACAGCCAGCAACTCACGATCGTGATCGCGGCCGTCATTTTGATGGTCCTCACCGACCTGTTCATTCGTAAGTCCCGCACCGGTCGCGGCATCCGCGCCGTCGCCCAGGATCCCGACACCGCAACGCTCATGGGCGTCAACCGCGAGCGGATTATCGTGACGACGTTCGTTCTCGGTGGTCTCCTCGCCGGCGCGGCAGCTCTGTTCTACGTGATGAAGATCCCGTCCGGAGTGCAGTACAACGGCGGGTTCGTGCTCGGCATCAAAGCGTTCGCGGCCGCAGTGCTTGGCGGCATCGGAAACGTGCGAGGCGCGCTTCTGGGTGGCCTTCTGCTCGGCCTGATCGGCAATTACGGTCAGCTGCTGCTCGGCGACTCGCAGTGGACCGACGTCATCGCGTTCATCGTTCTGGTTCTGGTTCTGCTCGTCAAACCGACCGGAATTCTCGGCACTTCTATCGCAAGGAGCCGCGCATGAGCACGACTGATGGCCCAACCCTCATCCCCGACGCTGAGTCCGCAAAAGACCAGATCGATCGCGAAACCGCTCGCGGAACCCACACCAAATCGGGTCGCCTGCAGGTCTTCGGTGAGTGGTGGAATCGCCGCACCAGACCGCAACAGTGGGCGCTTCTGCTCATCGTGGTGGCTCTTGCCTACATGCTCCCGATCATCAATCCGCCCATCATCACGACAGAGCCGGGCAATGACTGGCCCATCGCCTGCTTCCAGATGGCGCTCTACGCGCTCGTCGCGGTCGGACTCAACGTCGTCGTCGGCTACGCTGGCCTGCTCGACCTCGGATATGTCGCCTTCTTCGCGGTCGGTTCGTACACCGCGGCAAGCCTCACGAGTCCGGATTCGACGTTCCTGCACATCCCGTACCTGTGGACGGTTCCGGTCGCAATGGCCGTGACGATGTTCTTCGGGGTTGTCCTCGGAGTTCCAACACTTCGCCTGCGTGGCGACTACCTGGCCATCGTGACGCTCGGATTTGGTGAGATCGTACGCATCCTCGCCACGATCATCCCGGCGTTTAAGGGCCAGGTCGGATTCCAGAATGTCGGGCATCCGCCGGGCGGAACGGCAGCGAATCCGATCTTCTCAAACTCCAACGGAACGCCGTGGTACTGGCTGGTCCTGACGATCATCATTCTGGTGTTGTTGCTGGTCGGAAACCTCGAGCGCAGTCGCGTCGGTCGCGCATGGGTCGCCATTCGCGAGGATGAAGACGCCGCCGAAATCATGGGCGTCCCGGTCTTCAAGTACAAGGTCTGGGCGTTCGCGATCGGTGCGGCGATCGGCGGGCTATCCGGTTCGCTGGCCGCCGGCCAGGTCGGCTTCGTCAACAACCAGAAGTTCGACATCGTGACCTCGATGCTGTTCCTTGCTGCGGTCGTCCTCGGCGGTGCCGGCAACAAGGTCGGGGCCATCATCGGCGGTGTGATCGTGGCGTACCTGCCGCTGCGGTTCACGGCGATCGCACCATACAAGTACCTGATTTTCGGTCTGGCGCTGGTGATCATCATGATCTTCCGGGCCCGCGGCATCCTGTCCGCGCGGCAGAAGCTTCTGGCCTACGGGAGTTCAAGCTACGAACGCGTGACTCCGAACAATGAGCAACCCAACGCATCCGAGCCGACGGCATAGGAAGGGGTACGACTGTGAATGACACGAGCAACGCATCGACGACGGCCCAGGACGACGCCCTCGACCAGCTGCACATCGATGAGGCGGTGGCCGAAGCCGCCGCTCCCGAACGTGAGATCGCCGTTGATGTCGGCGAAAACATCATGGAGATCCGCAACCTGACTGTGAAATTTGGCGGGCTGACGGCGCTCGACGACGTGAGCTTCGATATCAAGCGCGGCGAGATCCTTGGCCTGATTGGGCCGAACGGCGCGGGCAAGACCACGTGCTTCAACGCGATGACCGGTGTCTACAAGCCGTCGAGCGGCCAGGTGCTGCTCGAAGGCAAGTCCATTGGCGGCCGACTCCGGCACAAGATCACGCGGCTCGGTCTCGCGAGAACCTTCCAGAACATCCGCCTGTTCGGCGAAATGACCGCCCTGGAGAACGTCGTTGTCGGCCTGGATGCGCGGCACAAGACGAGCGTTGTCGGCGCGTTGCTGCGCCTGCCGCGTCACCGTCGCGAAGAGCGCTCCGCGATCACCCGCGCCATGGCGCTGCTCGAATTCGTCGGGATCGCCGAAAACGCCGCAGTTCTCTCTCGCAATCTCTCGTACGGCCACCAGCGTCGTCTCGAGATCGCGCGGGCGCTCGCAACCGACCCCAAGGTTCTGTGCCTCGACGAACCGGCCGCGGGGTTCAACCCGGCCGAGAAGGAAGACCTGATGGCTCTGATTCGAGCAATCAGGGATGACGGCTACACGATCCTCCTCATCGAACACGACATGAAGCTCGTGATGGGTGTGACCGACCGAATCGTCGTTCTGGAGTTCGGCAAGAAGCTTGCCGATGGCCTGCCCGTCGACATCCGCAACGATCCCCGCGTCGTTGCTGCCTACCTGGGGGAGCCCGAAGATGACGCCGCTGCTTGAGCTGAAGAATGTCGATGTGCGGTACGGCCGCATCGAGGCGATTCGCGACATGTCCTTCGCCGTGAACGAGGGCGAAATCGTCAGCCTGATCGGTGCCAACGGCGCCGGCAAGTCGACGACCATGAAGACGATTTCGGGCATCCTGAACCCGCACTCGGGGTCGATTCATTTCGAGGGCGAAGACATCACCAAGATGAAGGCGCACATCCGCGTCGTTCGCGGAATCTCCCAGGCGCCGGAAGGCCGCGGAGTCTTCCCGGGCATGACCGTGATGGAAAACCTCGACATGGGCAGCTACGGCCGCAAGGATCGCAGCGGCATGAAGGCCGACTTTGAGCGCGTATTCGCCCTTTTCCCGCGACTTGCCGAACGCAAGTCGCAGATGGGCGGAACGATGTCGGGCGGCGAGCAGCAGATGCTCGCCATCGGACGCGCTCTGATGTCCGCGCCACGCATGCTTCTGCTCGACGAGCCGTCGATGGGTCTCGCACCGCAGTTCATCAAGCAGATCTTCTCGATCATCAGCGAGATCAACCAGCAGGGAACCACGATCCTGCTCGTGGAGCAGAACGCCAACCAGGCACTTGCCCGGGCTGACCGTGGCTTCGTTCTCGAGACCGGCAGCATTACGCATCGAGGCACCGGTAAGGAACTGCTCACCAATCCCGCCGTGAAAGAGGCCTATCTCGGCATCGGCTAATTCGAGCCTTGGCCAGTCCGCACACTCGTCCGCCCGCAACGGACAATGCAACGGACAGGTTGAACGGACACGGGGACCGGATGGCGTCTTAGGCGCGACCCAGTAGTCGCGCGGTGAGGGCGGTCGCGGTGGCCCGAGTCGCCTCACCGAGCGGTTCCCACGCGCCCGGCTCGATCGCAACGCCACGGAAGGTCACGCCGACCGCTGCGACGGGGTAGCCATTGTGGTCAATGGCGGTCGCGCCAACCGAGGCATATTCCGGGGTGATCTCGCCATCCTCGCTCGACCAACCGCGCGACCGACTCTCGGCCAAGATGGCATCGAGTTCCGCGAGAGTGCGGGGCCCGGTCCCGTGTCGGCGAATCAGGTCGCCCCGATGCGGGTACAGCGCGCGAACCTGTGCGCGGGGGAGTTGTGCGAGCATCGCGCGTCCGGTGGCGGTGAGGTGTGCGGGGAGACGTACACCGATCGTGGACACCACTGTGGGCGCGCGGAATCCCTGCACCTTGGAGACGTACATGACATCCGAACCGCTCAGCACGGCGAGGTGCGCGACGACCGGCACCGCGGCATCCGCAACCAGCCGCTCGAGCAGGGGCTGCGCGAGGCGCCCGATCCGGGTCGTGCGCAGCGAAGACGTGCCGATCTCGGAGAGGAGGGTGCTGAGGCCGTAGGCCTGGTCTTCGGGGTAGTGCACGAGAAAGCCTTCGTCCCGCATCACCGTGATCAGCTGGTAGACGGATGATCTCGGCAGCTCGAGGTCGCGCGAAATCGTGGATGCGCGCACCGGCCCGCCCCGACGCGCCAGGTAGGTGAGCACGCGGAGCGCGCTGCGGGCGGCGGGGATGTCTGGCACGCGAGTTCCCGTCTTTACGATTGCGCCGGATTGGCGCTGTCTGGTATCTCAGACAGCATATGTCTCCGCGCATCCCGCTGGCTGCCCCCGCGGAGTTCAATGGCGATATGCACAACGAAACCGTCATTGTCGGCATCGGCGCCGTCTCCTTTTCGGATGTGGTCGCGGTTGCGCGCCACGACGCACGAATCGAGTTGAGCGCCGAGTCAGTTGCGGCGATGCGCGAGAGTCGGGCGGTGATCGACGCGCTCGCATCCGACGTGAATCCGCACTATGGCGTCTCGACCGGGTTTGGCGCGCTTGCGGCAAAGCAGATTCCGCTCGAGCGTCGAGCCCAGTTGCAGCGGTCGCTTGTGCGCAGCCACGCGGCGGGGTCCGGCCCGGAGGTCGAGCGGGAGGTGGTGCGCGCCCTCATGCTGCTGCGTCTGTCGACTCTCGCAACCGGACGTACCGGCGTTCGCCCGGTTGTCGCCGAGACTTACGCTGCAGTCTTGAATGCGGGCATCACCCCGATCGTCTTCGAGTACGGCAGCCTGGGCTGCTCGGGCGACCTCGCACCGCTCGCTCACTGCGCGCTCGCCACGCTGGGCGAAGGCGAGGTGCGCACCAGCACCGGAGAACTTGTGCCGGCCTCCGAGGCGCTCGCCGCCGCCGGCATCGAACCGCTGGTGCTTCGTGAAAAGGAGGGCCTGTCTCTCATCAACGGCACCGACGGAATGCTCGGCATGTTGATCCTCGCGATCGAAGACCTGCGTACCCTCGTGACCACCGCCGATCTGGCCGCCGCCATGAGCGTAGAGGGACTACGCGGAACGGATGCGGTGTTCGCGTCCGACCTGCAGGAGCTTCGGCCGCATCCGGGCCAGCGCGACTCCGCCGCGAACATGCGCGCGGTGCTCGCCGGCTCGCCGATGCTGTCGCATCCGGAGGGATTCACCCGGGTGCAGGATGCCTACTCGCTGCGATGCGCACCGCAGGTTCACGGAGCGGTGCGCGACACGATCGACCACGCGGCAACGGTCGCGATGAGGGAGCTCGCCTCTGCGGTCGACAACCCAGTGGTCACTCTCGACGGGCGGGTCGAATCGAACGGAAACTTCCACGGCGCCCCGGTCGGGTACGTGCTCGACTTTCTCGCAATCGTCACCGCTGATCTCGCCAGCATGAGCGAGCGCCGCACCGACCGTTTCCTCGACGTCTCACGAAGTCACGGACTCAACGCTTTTCTCGCGGACGACCCGGGCGTCGACTCCGGCCACATGATCGCCCAGT
>JAUZFR010000145.1 GCA_030840335.1 Actinomycetota bacterium
CCGACCCGGATGTCGCCGCCGCCGGCATGCTCCCGGGCACGAGCGAGCGCGTCCTCGGGCGTGGCGGCGAGGAACTCGAACCGCGTGCCGTTGGCGAAGTCGATTGCCGGCCGCTCCCGGTGCGTCATCACGAGCACCGGAACGCGGAACGGCGGCTCGTCGCCCCACCAGCCCCGCCAGTCCGGATCGTCCGGGAACGCGTGGAGCCCGAACATCCCAGCTCCCATGATCTCGGCGCCCACATCGTCGAAGTAAGCCGTGGCATACCGATCGTCGATACCGGTCGTCCCCTCCCCCGTCGTCTCGTGCAGCACGCGCTCACGGAAGGTCCTGGTGCCGATGTACGCCGCGACGAGTCGTCCCCAGTCGGCGCCCATCGGATTCTCGGGCGTCTGGTCGGCTGGCGCCGCGACGCCATCAAGTGACAGGTTGAGGTCGATGCGTACCGCCATGGGGTCCTTCCCGGAGAACTGACGTGTACAGAGTACCCAAGACATGGCACCCGGATCGCGCTCTTGCTCCCTGCGGCGCCTCCGCAGCACCATAGAGATATGACCAAGTACCTCATTTCCTTCCCGAGCGAAGCCATGGTGCTGACAGACGAAGAGTTCCCGATTGTCGTCGCTGAATCCCACGCAGTCATCGAGGAGGCGAAGGCCGCCGGCGTGTACGTGTTCGGCGGCGGGATCGATGAGAACGTCGACCCGGTGCTGGTCTCCGCCGAGGGGTCGGTGTCCACTGAGATCTATCCCGGCACAGAGATCAAGGGCGGGTTCACCGTCCTCGAGCTGCCAAACCGCAAGGCTGCCGAGGAGTGGGCCAGCAAGATCGCGGCCTCCTGCCGCTGCTCACAGGAACTGCGCGAGTTCATGTTCGACCCGCAAAGCTAGGGTTACGTCAGCGCCAGAATTCGGTGAGCTGCTCGGCGAGGGCTCTGCCTTGGTCGTAACCTGCCCGCGCGGCGGGCGGACGCAGGGACAGATCCATCGCATTGGCGCCGAACATGTGCTCGGAGCTGTTGTCCGGGAAGATCGAGTGGACCTTGCTGCCCCCTGCGCGCAATTCGTTGATTTGGGTTGCGAGATCCAAGCCCCACTCCCCCGGCACCCGCGACCTGCCGCCGAAGGGTGACAGAACCAGCACCCGCGCGTATCCGGCTGCCAGATCGGCATTCTCGGCGTTGGATCGGTAGCCGCCGTCGATGTATCGGCTGTCCCCGATCCCGTAAGGAAGGCCACTGGCACAGCTGGCGGCGACGGCGTCCGTCAGGTCGACTCCGCTTCGTCGGTCGAACACGACCGGTTCACCGGTATGGGCGTCGACCGCCGTGATGAGCACAGTTCGTTCCGGCCAGCTCTGACTGGGCAGGCGCGCGGCGACGGTGGCGCGCCACTGTGCTTGCCAGGAACCGTCTGACGCCGCATCCATATCGAGTGCCGCCGCGCCCATTCTGCGGCGCATGTCAGCCGCATCCGAAGCTGCGCCGATGATTCGGCTCGTTCTCGCCATATGGTCCGCCACCTGCCTGACGGGAACGCGTGCTCGGTCGGATCCGACCGCACCAGTCCGCTGCTGTGGCACAGCGGAAAGGATGTCGGCGAGCAGCTCGGTCGGGGTCGCGCCAGCTAACTGGGCCGCGGCGGTCGATCCGGCTGACGTCCCGATCGTCAGGTCCGCGGTGGTCACGTCCAGCCCGGCCCCAAATAGACCCGCGATGACGCCGATCAGCCACGCATTGCCTGTCGACCCGCCGCCACCGAGGACCAACGCTGTGCGGGAGTGGTGTTCCGAGACGTCGCGAAAGATCGTCTCCGCGTTGTGTTGAAGCGAATGATTCATAGTCGTAGCTTTCTGAGAGTGCTTGGCAAGCGCTCCCCGCGACGGCTACGTCAGTCGCGCGATCGTGAACTCGAAAGGAGCGCCCAGAGTGGACAGTGTGTGCATCGGGCTCACCTCCTCGAATCGTGTCACGTTCGCCGATAATGCTACTCGGGTTGAGCGTTTCGTTATTCGGCGGCGTTGGCCGCCTGGATCTCTGCGATCTGGGCACGGGCCGCGGTCACGAGCTCGTCGTTGGTGTTGGCGTGGCCCCCAAGGCCCCAACCACCGGCAACGGCCTCGGTCAGCAGTACCCAGGTGCGGTCGACGATCGTGGGGTCCCCTGCCGCGTCGGCGACGAGGTCGGTGAGTTGCTTGACCACGGCGAGCTGCTTGTCGCGGTCGAGGGCACCCTCGTTCGTGAGCACCTGCACCCGCACGTAGTTGGAGTCGCCGTCGACGTTTGACAGGTCGCCGGCGGGCAGCTCGTGCACGAACCCCGCGGTGTTCTGGCGAAACATCGGGATCGGTGGAACGGCCTCGATTGTCATGACCGTGGTCGCCAGGTCGATGGCGAGCTTGTGCTTGTCCGCGAAGGTGCCTGCGGCGGCGTAGACATCGATCATCGGCATGCGGATTCTCCCTTAGAATTCTGACGGTCGTCATATCATCTCCTATGATGCTCGTCATAGTCAAGTACGAGAGGAAACACCATGGCCGGGGATACCCGACAGCGGATGATCGAGGGTGCTGCGCGCCTGCTCGCGCAGCGCGGCCTGCAGGAGACCTCGTTCTCTGGCGTGCTCGAACTCACCGGCGCGCCCCGCGGCTCGATCTACCACCACTTCCCCGAGGGCAAGGACCAGCTCATCGCCTCAGCGGTCGATCTCGCCGGTGCCCACGCGATCGCCCTCGTGAACCGCGTCGCTGGCGCGACCGCCGAGGAGGTCACCGCCCACTTCGTCGGCATGTGGCGAGAGGTGCTCGTGCGTTCCAACTACACCACAGGATGCTCGGTGCTCGCGGTCACGATCGCGACGGATTCCGCCGACCTGCTTTCCCACACTGCCACCGTGTTCCGAACGTGGCGCCTGAGGCTGGCCGAGCTCCTCGAGCAGGGCGGGTTGGAGCAGGCCATGGCCGCCCGTTTTGCGGCCATCCTCATCGCGGCAACCGAGGGCGCGGTCGTGCTCGGCCGCGCGGAGCAAAGCATGGAACCGTTCGACCTCGTGGCCGAGCAGCTCATGGACCAGGTGCGCGACCTCGGGTCAGGCCGGCGGCTCCCACAGCTCGATCGGTAGTCCCTCGGGGTTGTGGATGCGCGCGTCGGGGTCGTTGCTGCGGAAGAAGAGTCCGCCGATTCCCGTCACTGCCACGGTCCGGCGCCCTGCTATCGGACGATCTCTTCGGCGGCTGAGTCCCACCACGCTAGTACTCGCGATCCGTAAAAAGTGAGCCACTTGGATGGCTCGCCCGGTGCCACGTCGACCTCGAACCACACCCGCCCGGGGTCGCCGCGCTCTTGCAGCCAGGTGCCGTCGGGGCGGCGGGCGGCACGGATCGCCTCGATCGCGTCCCCGAGCCGCGGATCGGGGGCGATGCCGTCGTGCAGCGCCGCCGCTCGGAAGTAGTCCGCCGCCCGCAGCACACTGAAGCGCCAGCGGAACGGATACGCGAACCGCGTAACCCAAGGCCCGACGAGCTCTCCCGTTGACAGGGTGCGCATCAGCCGGCGCTGCAGCAGGTACTCCTCGCCCGCACGACGAGCCTCACGCTGCGACTCGGCTCCCCCGGTCGCTTTCTCGTAATACAACAGTCCCCTCAGGGAGTTGAGCGGGGAGTGGAACGACGAACGGGTCGCGCCCTCGGTCCACTCGCAGTTCCAGCCGCCGTCGGCCAGGCGGTGGTCGAGGAACCACTGGGCGAGCCCCGAGACATCCGCTCCCAGCCAGGCCCCGTTGGCGAGTGTGTACGAGTTGATACAACAGTCGACCTCCCCGCCCCAGTACGGCAGGTCTTCGTAATCCCAGCGACTGTTGGCTTCGAGCAGGTCGGACGTGCCTGCGAGGGCGGCGGCGGCGAGGCCCCAGTCACGCAGAGTGTTGAGCGTCCACGTTGTCGCGGTCCACGGCTGCCCAGCGCCCTCAGCAGCCTCGGGGCCGTGAAAGTCAAAGTCATTTGGAAAGAACGACCCGCCCGCCCACTGGCCGTCGGGATCCTGCAGCGCGAGCAACCGCGCCCCGAGCCCCTCCGTTGCGATGCGACCCCGAGTCGCTTGCCACACCTCGGGCGGCGCGCCCGCCAGGTCGCGCTCGACCCGCCAGCGCAACGCCGGATCAGCGTCGAGCATCCAGTCGAGCAGCATGGGGTCGATCGTCATCGCACGTTCCTCTGTACAACGCCGTGCCCGGATGGCAGCCGAGGGCCGGAGTCCAGCGATTGTGCGAATATGACCAGCGTGCGAAGAGTTGCTGCGAGGTCATCGGAATCGATATCGGGAAAGATCGAAGGGTTGGAGGCCTGGAGTAGTTTGTCTCCCCGACGGACGAGTTCGGAACCCGCTGCCGTCAGCGAAACGATCTTTTCCCTGCGCGATGCGGCCGAGACGTCTGTGGTGAGCAGCCCGGCTGCGCTGGCGCTCTCGATCTGGCGACTCACCGTGCCCTTCGTCAGGCCGAGCAGGTCAGCGACCGATTGTTGGTTGAAAGCTCCGGGATGCGCGTCGACGACGCTGAGCACCATGAATTGCGCGAGCGAGATTCCGAGGCCCTCGCGAAAGATGGCTTCTCCCCCACGATCCATCAGGGATGCGCATTTGCGGATAAGGAACCAGAAGTCCGCGATGTCGGCGCTTGACATGCTCACGATATCCAGCTTATCGCGATGTGTTTCATATGCAACAGTCGCTCATGCAACCGTTGCATGCGCAACGCCAACAATCTCATGAGGGTTCTCGTGGAGCTAAAACCTCGGAACGGTGACCGCTCCCCCACCGGCGACAGCCGATGCGTGCGCAGCGAGACCGGTCGCCGTCCAGTTGGCTGCGCGGATGTGGTCTACCGCCGGCGGCCTCATCTCGACGATGCTCGAGATGAACTCGTTCACGAGGTGTGGATGCGAGCCTCCGTGGCCACCGCCCTGGATGAACGACCGGTGATTTTCGTCGGCGAAGCGCTGGGTGTATTTGCGGATGGGCTCGGGCAACAGGTCCGCGCGATCGGGCGTAGTGACGCGCTCGGCCACAATTGGTCGGCCACGGCCGGTCGAAGGCTCCCCCATCGTGTAGAGCAAGGGGTCTTCGGAGTCTTCACGCTGCGGCCACTCAAAGCCCTGCCGGTCCCCGAAAATCGAGAAGGATTCAGTGTAGGGGCGCGCGAGCTGGAACAGGGAGCGCGTCAACTCGACGACCGTATCGCGCCCCTCGAGCTGTACCAGCGCGGATTCGACCGAGAACTCGTTGCCGTAGTCGCCGCGGTTGGCTGCCTCGAGCGCTCCGCCACCGATGGCGCGCACTTCGGTTGCGCGGGCATCCAATAGTCGGAGTATCGGCGCAAGGGCGTGCGTCGCGTAGAACATCGGTGGCAGGCCCCTCCAGTACGACGGCCAGTCGGTCATGTCCTGAAAATGGGTACCCCGGGCGTAGTTGATCTCGCCCATCGAACCCGCGCGAACCAGACTTTCGGCAAACAGGTATTCGCGCGTGAAGACCGCAGTCTCCATCATCATGTACGTGGTTCCCGCGCGATCGCGTGCATCCACGATTCGCTGGATGTCGTCGAAGGTGAGCGCCATCGGAACCGTGCACGCGACATGTTTGCCGGCCTCGAGCGCCGCGATCACATGGTTGGCGTGATCGGGCAGGCCCGTAACGATGTGGACTGCGTCGACACCAGAGTCGCCGAGAACCTCCTCGAGCGAGCTATAGACGCTGTCGATGCCGAATGCTTCGGCCGCCGCATCCCGAACAGAAGACCGCGGGTCAGCGATCGAAACGGACGTGACGGAAGGATGGTCACGGTAGATCGGAACGAACTCCGCGCCGAACCCGAGGCCGACGACCGCGACCCTCACGCCTTCCCTGCTCGATTGCCCTCTGGTCAACGGGCTTGTTCGCCGAAGTCAAGCGCGGGCGGCGCCGGCACAAGGTGCCTGTCGTACTCGGGGAACTGCTCCGCGAGCATTTCGGCCCACCGGTAGTTGGACTCCTTGGTCCTGCCCGCCAGGTGTGGCGTGTGCACCACGTTGGCGCGGCCAAGCAGCGGATCGTCGAGGGGCAGCGGTTCGACATCGAAGACGTCCGCAGCGAGACTGAGCTCGTCGGCGATGACCCGCCTGCGCAGTTCCACCGTGTCGACGATCTTTGCCCGGGTTGCCTGCACCACAAGGCAACCGTTGGGAAGTGCGCGGAGGTGTTCCGCGGTGACCAGGCCCTCCGTGCTCGCCGTAAGCGGAACCATCGGCACGAAGATCTCGGCATCGGTAACCAGCTTTTCGAGGTACCACTCCTTGCGTGCGCCGGCTCGATGGAATGCGGGCTCGCTGGCGTATGGATCCCATACGGCAACATCAGCTCCGAGCATGTTCATGAAGCTGGCGTAGCGACTGGCGATATTCCCCGCTCCGACGATCCGAACGCGTTTGCCTTGCACTGTGCCGTTAGTGAAGCGAGCGTCGTCGCCGAACTGCTGGAACGGATAGTCCCAGCCTTCGAGGCCGGACTGGATGGAGTGGTGCGTGTGTGCGATCTGCCGCAACGCAGCGAGCGTGAGACCGAGTGCGAATTCGGATACGGATTGGCCCCAGAATCCCTCGGAACGGTGAGCCAGCTGACGGATGCCGCGGGCTTCGAGCAGCTCAACCACTGGCGCGGGCGCCTGGTATCCGGTGCTCACGAAGACTTCCTCAAGCGCCGAGAGCGAATCCAGATCAGCTTCGGTCACCGTGAGCCCGAGCGAGATCAGGCGGCGAATGCTCGAGGCATCACTCACCAGTTCCCCAATGGACGCGTCCGACCCTTCCGCCACACGGACGAACGTCACATCGGCCACCGGCTCCAATACCTGGCGCAGGCGGTCAGCCGAAAGTGGCCAAATGCTGTCAAAGTTCGAATTCACGACGATTGCGGTCTTCATACTGTCTCTTCCTTGCTAAACGAAATCCATGCTTGTTCAATTGCTGATGATTCGACCGGTGCGGCGAACACCGCGACGCGGTGGCGAAACTGGCGCTCTTCGCCCGTGTCGAGTTGCCACGGGCCTGCTATACACGCGCTCGGCCCGATGCCCAGCTCGTGGTCTACTCGCCACGGAACCGGATGCTCGAGGTTCGCGGGGTGGTCCATGACGGCCACGAGAACATCCGTGGGGCTGTCCGCGATCGGCATTTGGCTGGCGACCCACCGCGCCCGCTGGCCCTCCGTGTCGTCTCCCTTTTGCCCTTCGCTATTGATAGCGATCCCGCCGGATTCCTTGCGGAAGGGCATCCGCAGGAAGAGTCCGCCGTACTCGTACTGTCCAAACGTGAGCGGGGTGATCGCACGAAGTGTCCAGACCAGGTCAAGCTCATAGCTCTCGCCGAGATCTGTGAGTGTCCAGTCCTGGGTCTCCTCGAGCATTGGCTCGCCCTGAGGGTCGCGGTATTCGGTACCTATCGCCCAGTTGGCACGATTGCCTTCGGCAGTCGGTGTTCCGAGGATTCGCGGGTGGAAAGTGCCATCGGAAGCCGCCGCCGATTCGCGGAGGCCCTCCATCCAGAAGCCAACCCCGTTCACATCGTTGAGCCCGATATATAGCCCGTGCTGCCACAGGTGGTGCGACGGCGCGTTCTCGGTAACCGCGCCGGAGCCGCCGGGAGAGATGATCGGATGAATGTACGGCCGCTTATCCGGTTCGGCGTTCTGAACAAGAATCGGGTCGGCAGTACCCGCGCGGAACACGTTCACGCTGCCTGGCTGCGCCTCAATCCGCAGAACAGGGGTGGAGTCAGACATGGCTGGACACCTCTCGCTGGCGACTGGCGTCGAACACGGGAAGTTCGATCTCGATGCCGGTGACAGCGGACTCGTGGGCACAAATTCCGGCGCTGGTCCAGTTTGCTGACGCGTACACATCGGGGAACGGCGGGCGGTCCTCGACAATGCTCATGACGAACTCATTCGCGAGGTGTGGATGGGAGCCGCCATGCCCACTGCCCTGGATGAAGGACAGGTGCGTGTTCTCGCTCGCGTCGTATACGCCGTGGCCCGTGAACTCCCGAATCTCCGGCGGAAGCAGCTCGGAGAAGTCGGGAACTTCCAGTCGCACACCATCTTCCCCAGTGAAAACAACGGGGCTCTCAGCCTCGAGCTGCTGCCACTCGTAACTCATTCGATCACCGTAGACGTTGAAGCTCTCGACGTACTCTCGTGCGACATCGAACAGGGAGCGCGTCACCTCCATGGCGAGGTCGGAATCCCGCAGCCTGAACAGCGCGCTTTCGACAGCGAACGGGGGCTGCACCGAAGAGCTTTTCGGATTGACGCGTCCTGACCCGAGGCATCGAACGGACTGCGCGTCACAACCGGCAAGCGCAAGAAGCGGCGCGATTGCGTGGGTTGCGTAATGCATTGGCGGCAGCTCTTTCCAGTAGTCGGGCCATCCGGCCATTTCCTGGACGTGCGCCCCCCGCAGGAACTGGATGCGCCCAAGCTCACCGCTCTCGACGAGCTGCTTGGCGAAGAGAAATTCGCGCGTGTAGACCGAGGTCTCCATCATCATGTACGACTTGCCGGAAGCCTCCTGCGCCGCCACGACGCGGGCGCAGTCTTCGACCGAGATCGCCATCGGAACAGTGCACGCGACATGCTTGCCCGCTTCGAGAGCCGCCACAGCCTGGTTCGCGTGCTCGGAAATCGGGGTGTTGATGTGGATCGCGTCGATGTCGGGATCCCGCAACATCGCCTCAAAGCTGCTGTAGCGCTGGGGAACCCCGAAGTGATCCGCGATCTCGTTGAGAGCGGATTCGGATCGTTGACCCACCGCCACAAGCTCAGCGTTTGGATGAGCCTGGTAGATCGGAATGAACTCGGCTCCGAACCCGAGGCCGACAATGCCAACCCGTACCTTCTGCGTCATTGCATGCGCCGCCTTTCCTAGTGACGCGCTCAAAGTTACGCAGATGAGACAGGAACTACCATGAACTATCTCGCTGCACCCCTTAGATTTATTACGCACCCGTGTTCGGTCGCCAATGGAGGAGAAGAACGACGTGAAAGTTGCCGACAGTGACGTCGCAAATGTGGTTCCGGGACGCCCAATCGAGGAGACCCGGCATGTGGCCCTGATTGTCGAGACGTCCAACGCGTACGCGCGCGGGCTGCTGGTGGGGATCAAGAAATACCTGGTCTCGCATCCGCACTGGTCGATTTATCTCGGCGAGCACAGTCGCCACGAAACCGATCTCTCCTGGCTCGATAGCTGGCGAGGCCACGGCGTCATCGCGCGAATTGAGAATCAGGAGACCGCGGACCGGGTGCGGGAGCTCGGGCTTCCCGCGGTCGACCTCAGTGCCGGCCGCCTTGTGCCGGAGCTGCCCTGTGTCGAGACCGACGACGACCTGATCGCCCAGTGGGCAGTCGAGCATTTTGCCGTTCGCGGCCTCCGGCACTTTGCCTACTGCGGCGACTCGCAGTTCGGCTGGTCGGTCAAGCGCGGCGCACGATTCACGGCGCGCGTCCGCGAGATGGGATTCGACTGCCACGAATTTCGCATCGAGCCATCCGGCACGCTGGCTGACGACCGCTGGGAGATGGCGGAGTGGCTGCTCGCCCTGCCGAAGCCCATCGGGATCCTCGCGTGTTACGACATCGCCGGCCAGGAGCTGCTTGAGGCCTGCAAGATCGCGAATCTCGCCGTGCCGGACAGTGTGGCGGTGCTGGGCGTCGACAACGACGAGCTCATCTGCAACCTGACCTCACCCCCGCTGTCGAGCATCCAGTCGGACACAACGCAGACTGGCTTCCTCGCGGCATCTCTGCTCGACGAAATGATGTCGGGGCAGGTCGTCCCGGGTCAACTCATCCCCATCGAGCCTCTGCGCGTGGTGACAAGGCAGTCCTCAGACATCCTGTCCGTGAGCGACCCACTCGTGGCGCGCGCACTGAAGCTGATCCGGGACCGCGCAGACAACGGCGTACCGGTCTCCACCGTTGAACATCACGTCGGCCTCTCCCGGCGCTCGCTCGATTACCGCTTTCTCCAGGTGCTCGGCCACACCGTGCATGAGGAGATCCTGCGCGTGCGCATGGAGCGCCTTGCGGACCTGCTGATCAGAACCGACTGGACCCTGTCGCAGCTCGCCGAACGTCAGGGCTTCAGCCACTCGGAGTACATGGGTGTCGCCTTCAAGAAGTACACGGGGAAGTCCCCTGGCGAATACCGGCGAGCCAACCGGGCGGATATCCCCCGTTAGCTCGCCGGCACCAGGTGCGCGGCCTTATCCCTTCAGCCCGCCCGTGGCGAGTCCGCTGATGAATCGTCGCTGCATGAAGAGGAAGAGGATCACGACGGGAACAATCATGATGACCCCTGCGGCGTTGACCAGTCCGTAGAGCTGTGTATTGCCCTGACTGAACTGCAGGAACGCTGTCGCGATCGGGAGCTTCGACGGAGTGGAGATGAAGGTGACGGCGAACAGCAGTTCGTTGTAAGCGCCAAGACCGGTCACGAGACCGACCGTGAGGAACCCCGGCTGCGCCAATGGCAGGATCACCTTCGTCGCAATCTGCCACTCGTTCGCTCCGTCGATCTTCGCCGCCTCATCCAGCTCCTTCGGGATACCGACAAGGAAGGTCCGCAGGAGCAAAGTCGCGAAGGGTGTCTGCAAGGCGACAAAGATGATGATGAGCCCAGGCAGAGTGTCGATCAACCCGAGTTTCGACCAGAGGAAGAAGAGCGGCACCAGGAACAACTGCACCGGCAATGAAATCACGACGAAGAAGTAGTTACCGAAGCCACGCTTGAATGGCAAGTCCAGCCGCGCCAGCGCGTAGCTGGCCGCGCCCGCGCAGATCCAGGTCCCCACAATTGTGCCCACCACCAGGATGAGACTGTTCAGGAGGCCCTGGGCAAGGTTGCCCTGATTCCAGGCGGTGACGTAGTTGTTCCAGTCGAACTCGGTCGGTAACCCCAGGGGGTTGAGTCCGAGCTCGAGTGCACTCTTCAGCGAATTGGAGAGCAGGATGAGCAGCGGAAGACCCGCGAACAACGCCAGGAGCACAAGCCACGCGTAGGAAAACGGGGTCGGGCCGATCCCGCCGGGCCTCGAGTCGGGACGCTTGCTGACCCGCCGACGCGGCCGAACCACAGTTGAAGCCGTCAATTGGTTTCATCCTCGTTTCTGCGAATAATCGAAAATATGATCAGGAAAATCCCGCCGAGAAGTGACATCGCCAACGCAATGAACGCCGCATAACCGGCTTCCAGAGAACCAAACGCCGTGCGGTTGACCAGCAACGACACCAGGTCGCTCGACCCGGCAGGACCGCCGCCGGTAAGCACGTACGAATAATCGAAAGCCAGCAGAGACCACAGCGAAATGATCATGATCGCGAAGGTCAAGGTGGGGCGGATGCCGGGCAGCGTAATGTGCCAGAACTCCTGCCACGCGTTCGCCCCGTCAATTCGCGCTGCTTCGAAACGACTGGCGTCAACACCCTGCATCGCAGCAAGGAACAGCACAACCAGAAATCCCCAGAAGTGCCAATTGTCGACGAACGCCACGCTGTACAGCGAGAGATTCGAATCCCCGAAAAAGTAGACGTTATCCAGGAAATGGACGCCGATCTTATCCAGCTGCGCAGCAAGACCCGATGCGGGATCCAACAGGTTCTTCCAGATCTGCGCATTCACAACGCTCGCAATCAGATACGGGATGAAGAACACGACACGGAAAAACACCGCGCCCCTGCGGATCCGCGACAGCATGAACGCACCGGCGAGCCCCATGATCATCGGCACCGTCAGGAAGATGATCATGTAAATGAAGTTATGACCAATCGCGTTCCAGAAGTCCGCATCATTCGCGAGGTGAATCGCGTTAGCGAACCCCGTGAACTTCGGAGTCGTAAACCCATTCCAGTCGGTAAAGGCGTAGTAAATACTGCTGACACCAGGCCCACCGATCACCAGGAGGTTGAGTGCCAGCGCAGGAAGCAGGAAGAGCATCGCCACGAGTCGACGACGCCGACGCACGGTCCCGCCACGGGGCCGGGAGCGACCTACGGTCGCCTCCAGCCCCGCCGGAACCTGCGGCGGTGCCGCGGGAGGTGTGGGCGGACTCGTTGTCGATGTTGCCGTGCTCATCTAGCTTCCTGTCTTGAACAGCGGCGGAATCAAACCCGCTGCCTTATCCGATTTGAACGCCTGGTTGATGCCGGCGCAGAAGGCCGCAACGCTCAGGTTGCCGTTCAACACCTTGTCCTCGTTTTGGATGATGTAGGTGTCTGCCTTTGCGCCAAACGAGGTCCACGTGACGTAGCCGACATTGCCCTTCTCAGACGCGTCGTTGATCGCCTGGTACTGAGCCGCGTAGCGCGGGTCGATGCCCTTCGGGACGTCGGTCGGGGAGAACTTGATCGGCAACGGTTCGCTGCCCGTTGCCACCGCTGACGCCCACATCGTCTTCGTGTCCGAGAAGAGCCAGTTGACGTAAGCGGTTGCTGCAGGGATATTCTGCGACTTCGCATTCACCGAGATCGTTCCGCCGACGGACAGCGGATAGATGTTGCTCGGTACGCCGTCCGCGAGAGGAGGCAGCGGCGCCCAGGCCCAGTCATCCTTGTTGCCGTTCGTGCCGAAGTAGGTCGGGAGGGAGAACATTTCCCAGCTGCCCGAGATGAACATACCGGCCTTGCCGGACGCGAGCTGGGCATACTTCTGCGGATCCTGCGTCGAGAAGTACTGCTTCACACCTCCACCGAAGTAGCCGTTGTCAAAGTAGGTCTTGAGAAGCGAGATAGAAGCCTCGATGGAGGGATCCGTCCACGGGATCTTGCCGGAAAGCGCGTCATACACCTTGCTTGGACCCGCGACCTCGTTCATGAACGCGGAGACGAGCCACTCGGTCGCCGGCTGGTAGGACGCATTGCCAGCGGCGAACGGGGTGATTCCCTTTGCCTGCATCTCGCCGGCCAGCGTTTCAAGCGACGCGCGGTCCGTCGGTGGCTTCCAGCCGTTCTTTTCGAACAGCGTCTTGTTGTAATAGACGACCAGGGTCTCGTAGGACGTCGGAAGTGCCTCGAGCTTGCCCTTGATGTATCCCATGTCCAGTGCCCACGGCAGCAGTCGGTTTTGCCAGTCGTTCTTCTTGGCCGCGCCGGTCAGATCGGCGAGATAACCGGCCGTTCCAAACGGAACCGCGTTGGACGAG